>CAZWSG010000012.1:44491-46777 GCA_964636595.1 uncultured Nitrosopumilaceae archaeon | reverse complement strand
TAACTGAAACAGAGTGAAGAAGATTAGTAGTTACTGATGCTGATTCGCTTATTGCGAAAGTATCTTTTGCAGATCTACTCGATGATGCTTTATCACTTAATGGTAGAGTATCTGCGACTGTTTTTTGAGGCATCTTGGTTGATTCGCTTATTGCTAGTGTATCAGTAATTGTTTTTTGAGGTATTTTGGCTGATTCGCTTATTGCGAAAGTATCTTTTGCAGATCTACTCGATGATGCTTTATCACTTAATGGTAGAGTATCTGCGACTGTTTTTTGAGGCATCTTGGTTGATTCGCTTATTGCTAGTGTATCAGACGGTGTTGCACTGAAGGAAGGATCAACAATATAATCAAAATCTATTGGATTTCCAACAATTTTTAGATCAAATGTATTTTCAGAACCATTCAAGTCAGTCAATAATATTTTGTATTTACCATCCTGTGATATAGTTCCAAAATGAGCTAAAAGTTGGTTTGAATCTTTTTGATATACTTCTATACTAGCATTGGAATAGTTACTTTTTGCAAATATTGTAATATCATTAATATTTGTAAGATTTTTTCCAAATGTAACTCGGATATAATTTCCAACAGGAATATCGCCAGTCCAATTACCATCTCTTGCTTGAACTTGCGGATACACATCTTCAATAAAATTTCTGTTAGAATCAAGAAGCTGCGCATTAGATATAGGGATGATTATACCTTCTATTGAGAATTCTTGGGCAGATAATCTTGGTACAATCCATTTCATTTGATCTACTATTCCATTGCTGTTTGTATCTACAAATTGTACTGCAAATCTAGAATCATTTGTAACATCAATCTTGGAACCATTTATCATCCAAAATAGTTTAAAGTGAACTCCTTTTGAAACCAAATTTTCTGGTACGTTAGAATATGATTGTACGTTGGTATAGTGTAATGTTGAATTATGCTCAACAATTACGGTTTTGTTGTATAGTTGAGAGGTAGATTGGTTTGTTTCTACTACATACGGAGCAGGAGTTTCGAATCTAATATCATATCGTTTTGCAGTATCGTTTACCACAAGTAATTTTGTAGGCTTGTTATTCTGTACAGAACCAGGAATATTATTCAATGATGCTACAGTCATGGCATCACGTCGCATTTTTTCAAAGTAAGTCATTTTATTTATTGTATTATTAGTATCATTTACAAATTCTAACTTGGAAATGTGTCGAGTTTTGATATCTGCATCATTTGTAAGTCCAGTTGATGACTGTAAGATAGATGAATAAGTTGTAGAATTTGTGGCTGCATATATGGTTGAGGAGTTGGTATTATTTGCAATATTGATGTTTATTATCTGTGCATCTTGAGGAAGTTCTACTGCCACCCTATTAGTTTGATTTGATAATGTCACATTTTGTGTCCATATCACTGGTTTATTGATTTGAATTGGTGCATGAATTAATGTAAAGTTAGCAACAGTCGTCATATTGTTAAATGAGAAAGTATTGTTTAATGGAATCTTTGGCGAGGTTGTTGCGTTATTAGATATTGTAAGATTAGCATCAAGATTAGATGTGGAAGAAAGTGAAGTAATGTCAAATGTACTTGAAAACGGATTGTTATAATACATTTTTGCAATATCAGATGGGCTTAACTGTGAATCATATAGATTCACATTCTCAATTGAACCTGAAAATTGATCGGTAGCAACTTGTCTCAAAGAGTTTAGAGATGCACCCATTACAATATCAGAATTAGACGATAGTTGATCCACGGTCTTTGTTGTTAATGTTCCATTGACTGCGATAGTTGGCACACCAGTAATTGCAAGAGTAGATCGAAGTGTTCCATTTACATAGATACCAATCGCAGTCCCATTAAATGTGGCAGCCAAATGTGTCCAATTCTCTCCAATTAGAACAGTAGAATTGACTGTCTGCCATTTTATCCCATCAAAGATTGAAAATGTGGCAGTGTGTACAGGAGGTATTATATTATTTATAGAAAGTACGAATTGGTTCTCCTTACTCACTATGGTAAATATCGGTGATCCTTGACTATAGTCCGGTTTTACCCATGCAGAAATAGTAAGCGCCGACAGATTTCTTGTTGAATTATTCTTTGCTACAACGTATCCGGTTCCAACTAGATTGAGTGATGTAATGTTAGAATCATTTTCAATTTTTGCTTTCCCCACAGTTGTTAGATTTTGCAAAGATGTATCAAATTGCCAAGATTGTGTCACATTGTGAAGATTTGCAGAATATGTTGTAGAATTTGAGAATATTGGATTGAGAGTAGTAGCATTGG
>CAZWSG010000012.1:7189-44391 GCA_964636595.1 uncultured Nitrosopumilaceae archaeon | reverse complement strand
AGCTTGAGAATATTGGATTGAGAGTAGTAGCATTGGAGCTTGAGAATATTGGATTGAGAGTAGTAGCATTGGAGCTTGAGAATATTGGATTAGTATTGGTATTCAATGAAAGTGATGGATTGGAACTATTACTTTGAATTGAATTTACATTACTTTCTGTAGAATTACTTTCTGCAAATGCCATACCCCAATAATTCTCCGATGTAAGCAACGGTGTTGTAAATGATGAAATGATGATTATCATAATAAAACAAAAAGATAAGAATCGTTTTTTATTAAATTGGAATTTTCCGCCTTCTGCTCGAATTAAAATATAACCTGAAAAAGGTACCAACAATAAAAACATTGTAGGATTTTGTGCATTGGATAAATCATGAATGAAAAATAATAGACTTTCATCCACAGAATCAGAGATTGAAAATAATGAATTTGCATCGTTCTGTAGATCTTGTGAAAGTCCTTTTGCAAATATATCAACAAATAAAATTTGGTGTGGAGTCACAAGATTATTTTTGCTTGTAGCATTAATTGACGAATATATTTCAGATTCTGGCTTTATTAAACTGGATAATTTTTCCACATGCATTTCTTGATTTGACGAAGTATTTTCGGAAATAATTGATCGTCCATTAAATCGAATTCTGTCAAGATTCCATATTCGATCCATTATTGTTTTGACATCAGAATTTTGTTTGATAATATCTATAGAGTTTTGATTTAAACTATTATAGACTACAATTTTTTCAGTTACAGTGTTATCCTGTGGATTAACATACTTGTGATGAACTGTAACAGCAGCATTTTCAGAAATTGAAATTGTATCAGGTTTATTGTAATCACTACTAATTCCATCAGGATTAATTTTTTTATTGTCGAGTATTGTGGAGTTTTGATTTAATGCAGTTTGATCAGCATATGCAAGAGAAACAAAAGAAAATAATAGTAAGGCTATTGTGAAAATAGCGATCACATGTGATGATAGTCGGTACATCATTGGTTTTGTACCACAATTATTCGCTCTGCTTGACATTCACTATTTTTGGATGAAGAAATTCCTTAAACAAGTCGGAAATAACACAAGTATTTTGGTTCCAATTTGGAACAAAACTGGAAATACTTGCAAGATGAAAATATCGTCTATTTTGCGGTTTACAAATCATTGTTGAAATTACTCGTTGAACCAAATTAGATTAGTACAGCATGTCACATGTTTTCTACAAAATAATTCACATATTATCACAAGACATAACACTGTGAACATCAGCGTGTCAACATAAAATTTGAAATACACTCAATAAAGCTAATATCGTAGAAGAAAAATAAATTGACATGGAAAAATCTAAAACATTATCACTAGTGATCATAGTTGCGATAATTTTAATTGCATCAGGTATTGGTTTTTTTTATGTATCAGAATCTACGCAATCTATCAAATCTGATCAGTCTGTCCAACCTGCCAATGCACATCATTTTCAAGTAAATGTAAATGACACTTTTGTAATTGGAGAAAAACACAGTTAGGAAAAATACAATGAATTTATTTTGCCATAATGTGAAAGAATATTGAACCGGAATTATAACTATACAGAATTTTTCAGATATTGTTAATAAGGAGATCGAAGGAATAAAAACATGGCCGTATCAACACACTTGCTTGCTATACTAATAGGAACATCAACAATAATAGCAGGTGTTACAGGTTTTTCAATAAATTCTATTTTGCCACAGACTCATGAAGATATTTCCAATTCACTTCACCCTTTAGATAAATCATCAGATGCACCAATTGCAAAAGATTTGGTTACAGTATACATACATGACAAGAATGGCAATTTAAAATCTCAACAAACTGTTAACAACATAGTTACAGGGGCTGGTGCGGTATTTTTCTGTGTGCAAGAAGGCAGATGTCTTTCTGAGATTACTTCACCTGCACAAGCTTACACCGGAGCAAATCCACCAACTTATTGGGTTGAATTCATCAGTGGAACTGCAAATACAAATGAACCACAAGGCTCAGATTGTACAGCACCAAGCGGTGGAGGTGCATTGGCAGGAGATCTAGTCAACACAAGATGTAATACGATATTTGGTCCAAGCGGTCAATATCAATCAGGAGGCTCAGTAATAACACTTGGTACTGCTACAAATCAATTAAGAGCAGCAGGTTCAACAATAAACGGCACCAACTCTGTCTTCACAGTACAAACAACCAAACCTACTGTATGTTCAGTTGTAACAGATAATTCAGGAGCATCAAGTACATGTCAATTTTCTGAAACAACACCTGTTTTTACTAATCAAAGCGGTGGTTCTTTGACAGTCAACGGTCTTGCATTATTTAGTGGAACCTCTACTGCAGTAACTGGCAATCTCATAATTGCAGAAACCATACTCAATACCCCAGTAACACTTGCGGCCGGAGATACAATAAGTGTGACTTGGACAATAATCACTTAGACAATAGATGTAAACTAGAATTAAACAGCTTTTTCAAATCACATCCCTTAGGATATTAAATGAAATATCATTCCATAATACAGTATTATTCCACTTTTAGTAAAATCATATATAAAATTAGAACAAATTATTAATCTCATCAACAATAATTCAGACATGGATAAAGTTGCACTAGTGACTGGTAGCGCAAGTGGAATAGGTTTTGAGACAGCACTTGAGCTTGCACGAGAAGGATATCATACCTATGCAACAATGCGTGATGTCAAAAAGGGCGATAGAATTCTAGATATTGCAAAAAAGGAGAATCTTAAGATCAAGGTAATAGAACTTGATGTAAATAATGAAAATACCATTAAAAAAGCAGTTGAGACCATAATAAACGAAAAAAAGAGAATTGATGTCCTAGTAAATAATGCAGGTTATTTCCTGGTAGGATGTTTGGAAGATCTAACAATTACAGACCTGAAGGAACAGTTTGAAACAAACTTTTTCGGGGTGGTAAGAACAATTCAAGCAGTACTGCCCACAATGCGCAGTCAAAAGTCAGGAACCATAGTAAACATAAGCTCAGTGGCAGGAAAGATAGGTTTTCCAGTAACTCCAGGATACATTAGTTCCAAATTTGCATTAGAAGGCCTAAGTGAATCAATGCGATACGAATTATTTCCATTTGGGATCAGAACAATAATCATAGAACCAGGCGTAATCAAGACAAACTTGTTTTCTACCCTGAAAAAAGTGACAAAGAAGGAATCACCCTATACAGACATGACTGAAAAAGTAATGAATGGTTTATTGATGATGTCAGAAATGGGAACTCCACCACAAGAGGTTGCCAAGACCATAGTCAAGGCAGTTTCATCTGAGAACCCACTACCTCGCTATCCTGTTGGCAATGATGCAATAATGTTCTTAGAAGCAAAGAAAGACAAGACTGACATTGAGTTTGAAAATTACATAAAAAAAGAGCTTTTCAGCTAAAATATGCCTTTTTTGATACCATTTCTCCAATACCCGAATAATGTGACACAAAACTCTATGAGTTTCAGATGATTCTTTTGGTTAGATTGATATACGACGTAAAGCAATTTTTGTCAAAGTCAACAGATTTAATCAAAAATTTAGTGTGATATTAAAAAATGAAATGGAAAACCCTTCAACACAATGGCATTGCGTTTCTTCCGCCCTATGAATCAAAAGGCATTACAATCAAGATCAAGGGAGAAAGAATTTCTCCAAACATTGATACAGAAGAAATGGTCTACCAGTGGGCAAAAAAGAAAGATACTCCTTATGTTAAAGATCAAGTCTTTCAAAAGAATTTTCTATCATATTTTGTAAAAACACTTCCTGCAAATTTCAAAAACATTTCACTTGTAGATATCGACTTTACTGATGCGTTCAAGATTGTAGACAAGGAAAAAGACTCCAAGGTGACCATGACCAAGGAAGAAAAGAAAAAGATTGCAGCTACAAGAAAAGAGATCAAAGAAAAAATGAAAGCAATGTATGGCAAGGCAATAATTGACGGAAAAGAAGTTGATGTTGCTAATTGGATGGCAGAGCCACCAGGTCTTTTCATTGGAAGGGGTGATCATCCACTAAGAGGCAAATGGAAACCAAGAATTACAGAAAAAGATGTTACATTAAATCTTGGAAAAGATGCCAAAGTACCTCCAGGCAAATGGGGGAAGATAATTCATGAACAGGATTTCATGTGGCTTGCAAGCTGGATGGACGTACTTACTGAGAAGAGAAAATACGTGTGGCTTTCTGATACGTCAGATCTCAAACAAGAACGTGACAAGATGAAGTATGACAAGGCAACAAAACTTGCTGCAGAGATAGACAAAGTGTTGGGTGCAGTAATTAAGAAAATGTCAGACAAAGACGAGAAGGTACGAAGTGTTGCTACGGTATGTTATTTGATTTACAAAACTGCAATGAGAGTAGGAGATGAAAAGGATCCAGATGAGGCAGATACAGTAGGTGCTACCACACTTAGAGTAGAGCACATAAATCTAAAACCCGGTGTCATAGAGTTTGACTTTTTAGGAAAAGACAGTGTGAGATGGCAAAAACCACTTCCAGTTACAGAACAAGACAAGATGTTTTATGAAAATCTCAAAAAACTAACAGAGAAAAAGAAAAAAGATGATCTCATATTCGACGGAATTACATCAAGACATGTCAATGAGTTTCTCAGTGGCATAGTAAAGGGTCTTACTGCAAAGGTATTCAGAACATATCTTGCAACACAAGTAGTTACAAATTATCTCAAAAAAGCTGACAACCTAAAATCAAAATCAGAGAACATCAAGATATACCACGCAAAACTAGCCAACCTGGAAGCTGCTGTAACATGTAACCACAAAAGAACCATACCCAAAAACTTTGATGAAACATTAGAGAAAAAACGTGAGGCAATCAAGAAACTAAAAGAAGTAAAACCCAAAACTGAAAAACAAATTGAAAAATTAAAACAACGTGAAGAAAAATTAAGATTTTCACTAGAGTTGACAGAAAAAACTCGAGACTATAATTTGGGAACTTCGCTTCGAAATTACATTGACCCAAGAGTAGTCAAAGCATGGTCTGATTCAGTGGGACTAGAATGGGAAAAACTCTACACGTCTGCGTTGCAAAAGAAATTCCAATGGGTGTCAAAAGTAGACACCGATTGGAAAGAGATTGCAAAAGTTTGAGCAAGCTACATTTAATTGCATCAAGAATTTAGGCGTTATTTATGCCGGGGTAGCTCAGCCTGGCCTAGAGTGCCAGTCCACACAAAAGGGTAATACTCATAATCTGGAGGTCGTGGGTTCGAAACCCACCCCCGGTATACACCGTTGTAAAGCTCTGACAAGCGGTTTTTGAGCCCCAAAATCTTCAACTTCTCAAGAGATTATCAGGTTTACACTATCAAATGACACTAGTACCACAAAAACAGATTCGCAAATAATAAAAGATTGAAGACGCATGTTAGACGAGTTGTTAAGAAGATCAATTTTACTAGTAATTCCAATCTTATCTGGAATAGCATTAGTGTCATCATTATTTCTGGTAGTACATGCACAAGAAACCAGTCCAGTGCAACAAGTGACACAAAGTGGAGTAACCATGAAGTTTTGGTTTTCACCATCAAGTCCAAAAATCAATGATTATACGACATTGATGTTTTCCATGACAAACGTTACAACTGGAAAACAAGTTCAAAATTATGTAGGATCAATCACCATAGGCAACGTAGCTGGTTTTACGGGTGGAAGTGGGTATTACAACTTTAGTCAGATAATAGTTCCAAACGGGAATTTTTCAGTAAATTACGCATTTCCAAATGACGGTATATTTCCAGTATTTTTCCGCGCAGATCATCCAACATCAATTTCTGGATCAAGTGGTCTAATTACAGTAGGAGTATTCCAAGTATTTGTTCCTGCACAGACACCTCCTATTGATAATACAATGATTTACGTTGGGATAGTTGTTGCAGCTGGGGCGATTGGTGGAACCATAATCTTCATGAAGAGGAAAAAGCCTGCCAGTCAATGATTATCAAATCTAAATTTAGTTAGTCATGAAACTTCAGAAAGTATGTGAGTGTCATTTAATTTCACACATATTAAAAATACGCCAGAAAAAATCAACATATACACAAATGCAGTTTTGATTTTAAACAAAAAATTTGTAATGAGTTGGCCCTATCCACGTATAAGGTCAGCCCATGATTTTCGCTCTTCCATGGGGACGCTATGAGGTCTTCCCTCTGCCTTTTCCTTTATCAAATCAGCTGCCATCTCGGCTTCAACGTGTAGCTCTTCCTCAATCCTTCCTGAGAACAAGCCAGCTGGGCCAGATATTTTGTAGCTCATACTGATCTCCAATAGAGTAGAGTTTCCCATCGCACTCAAAAGAAGATCCTTTGTTCCAGTTATCAGACCTTTGGTCCAAAGTACATGCAATTCTCCTTTGGGCACAAGTGTAATTTTTTGTAGGCACTTGTCGGTCTTGCCTATTACGACTTCTCGAACAATCTCACCTTCTTTCTTTGAGATGTTTCTAATTTTTTTTGTCAGGTTCCAGAACTTGGGATCATCGTCAACTTTTGATACCACGTCGTACACCTTTTCTAATGGTGCACCAATCTGTATCCTGACTTTTATGTCTACCATGTTATAGTATTAGCTATTCCAGAATAAATCATGTCTGTATACATTGTAAGACGATTGTACCACAAGTACAATGAATTTTTCATTTGCATCATTTCTTAAATATTTAGAAATTAATTACACATCATGGAAGAACCATACAGTAACAAGAAAAAAACATCTACTATTACGTTCAGATTTGATTCAGAACTCATAGACAGATTACATAAAGAGGCTGTAAATCATCAAGTAAATACCAACACTCTTGCAACTCAAGCTTTGAAAAGATTTCTAGAATGGGATATTTACCAATCAAGAATAGGCTTGGTCAATCTTAACAAATCAGTATTTACAAAAATTTTTGATAGCCTGAGTGAAAAGAAGATAATAGAAATTGCATCAGTTGGAAAAGACGAAATGCTCGATATTGCAATGTTTATGAAAGGAGAAACAAGTATAATTTCTTTCATGTCATGGTTTGAGATGCAAATGATCAATTCTTCTGTTCAAGTAAGTCACATGTCGGACAAGGGAATGCACACATTTGTTATGAAACATGAGATCGGTAAAAACTGGTCGCTGTATAATAAAACAATCTTGGAGCTAATATTCAAAGAATTGTTCCACAAAAAAATTGACATAAAATACGACAAGAACATGTTCGCACTTAGATTCTCAGAATAATTTTACAATAAAATCAAGACTATTAGTTTCAAGACTGCTGAACAAGAGTCATCTAAAGACAAGTTTCAGGTGCATGAAACAAGTCAAGATATGATTTCATCAAGTCGTGATGGGCTAGTTTAACCTCTAGATACCGCTCATAAAAAGGGGCGAATACCTTTTATTCTAAGACATTTCAAATATTAAAAATGTCTAAAAAGATGCTAGTTTTTGCAGCCTTATTTTCTATTGCATTATCCATGACAATAACACAAGAGGCAAGTGCATTAACTACAGGAACAGGTGAGCATGAGGGCATCATGTCAAACTGGAATCCAAACAAAGTTTGTGGCAATCACATCTGCCAACCAGGAGAAAATACCAAGTGGTCATCAGCTGTATCAGCATCACAACGTCAAGGTCCTGGCAAAGCTACAGGTGCGCAATTTGGATTTGTTGTAATGCATCAAATAGTTGTAAACTATCTAGCAGAACCAAGAGATGTAAATCAGTACACTTGGACCAATTCATCCATGCCAATGTCATCAAGTATGAATTCTACCGGTGCAATGTCATCAAGTATGAACTCAACTAGTTCAATGCCAGCAAGTAATTCCACAGGAACAATGCCAGCAGGCAATTCGACCAGTTCAATGCCATCAAACACAAATTCAACTGGATAAAATAGACATTTTTATTTTAAAAGTAAATCCTGCCAAAAATACAACCCAATATAGAAAAACAGATCTAAAGTTAATGTTAAATTGGCAGGTTTGACTCAAATTCACAATGACAGAGTTTGAAGAGTTTGCATATGCCCTCTTAGATCAGCTTTCAGTTGAAATAAACGAGGAAAAAGAGATAACAAACTCAGAGTCAAAATCAAGTCAGGCGTTTGCTGGAAAAATAAAGTTTGAAGATATTGAATCAATTTGCAATAAACTATTTGCAGACATGTCAAAAAAAATATCCGAGTTTACAGGAATCCCAGTATTGCAGACAAGAGTAGAGTTTCCTGAACTTGTCGAGTTCAAACGTCTCAAAGGACGTAAGGTGTATCCCACAATAGAGTCTGCAGAGTTTGTAGATGAACTCTTCACGGCAATTGCACATGAAGATGTTCAAAAAATAGCAGCACTTGCAGAAAATCAGACCTTTAGATACCTAGTCTATTCCACGTATGCAAAAGGGTACATTTCACAGATATCTACCACATATGGTGATTTTTACGAGTCTGCAACATATCTAAACAAGTTCATTCTATCAAGTTACCCCAAAATAATACTATACAAGCAAGGCGAACCTTACGAGTCAAGATTTGATCAAGTAAATTCAGGATATATTGGAGCCTTGAAGATGACCATCCTCGAGGAACAAATTCATTCAATACAAAATGATTTGTATAACATAAACAAAAATGCTGTATCAGAGGTAAATGCAATCAATGAAGAGCTTGCAAAAATAATCTTAGGCCTTGATGATGCCACTACAAAAAACCTTTACAATTATTTACAATTACCTGAAGTTCCAGATGAATACCCAGTAGCAAAGAGAGCAAACCTATTTTTCATATTAAATCCAGACAATTTCATAGTTCAAGTCCTAGGCCCAGATGTTATGACATTTACCAAGGTAACAGTTGATCCCAAAATCTTGGAAATGATTCCACAACTTCTTGACATTTACCAAAGATGGTTAAAACCAATCCAAGCACATCATGCAGCGTTTACAACAATGGAAGGAATGGCAGAGTTTGCAGTAAAAAATATTCTAAGAGATGATCAAGATTTGAAAAATTATCTAGTCACGTTTGCAAATAGCGACATCTCAGCATATCAGATTAGAAAAAGTATAGGAACAGACTTTACAGAACATATCTTTGCAAAGTTAGGCAAGGATACATACAAGACATTGATTGCAAATCCTCCAACAACTAGGGAACTCAAAAATCCAGAAAGTTATCTAAATAGAAAATGAATGAATTTGATCCATTTGCAGTAGAGTGGATTTCTTACGCAAAGAGTCCACAATACACGCTAATTGAAAAGTGTCTAAAACTATCACAGGCTCTAGAATTTCCTAACTTGGATATTACAGAATACATACAAAAATTGAGATCATTTGAGCAGGGGTTGCGTGAACACATATCTGACGTCAAAAATCCCATTTACCTGGTTTCCATGTTAAACGAGTACATGTTTGATGTCTTGGAGTTTGAAGGAAACAGTGATGACTATTACAATCCAAGAAATAATTTTCTAAACGTAGTAATAGACAAGCGTGCCGGAATACCAATCACACTATCAATCATTTACATCGAGCTTGCAAAAGCAATAGGACTTGAGCTTCATCCTGTTGGATTTCCAGGACATTTCCTCGTCAAGTATTCAGAAGAGCTTATTTTGGATCCATTCAATGGAGGTAGTTTATTGAATGTTGAAGACCTCCAAGACATACTTGATGCTACATATGGTGAAGGAGTAGAGTTTGAGCCAGAGTATCTAAATGATATTGAACCAGAAAAGATTTTGATAAGAATTTTACGAAACCTAAAGGGTTCTTACACTGAATCGTTCAGTTATGAAAAGGCAATGCACTGTGTCAACATGATACTAGGCCTTGACGCCAACTCACCTGAAGATATTAGAGACATGGGAATTATTCAGACAAGACTTCTTCAAAATGATCTTGCGTTAGTATCTCTTAACAAGTACATTGAGCTTGCTCCAGAAGCAGATGATGTTGATGAAATATTAGAGATGATAAAAAACATCAAAGAGAAATCTAGTCAATAATTGATTGTACGTCTTTTCCTTTCTTGATCAATTTGTGTTCGTATCTTACAATCTTATTTCGGAATGTGCCTTTGAGGATATCTACTTCATTTCGCAGACTGGCTACTTCATCTTCAAGTCTGGCTACTCTTTCATAAATTGATTCGTCTTCGCCTGGCATATGTTTACTCTTCACTAGATGTGACCTTAAAAATTTATGGTTTATTTTATTGAGGATTTTGTCAGTATTTTCTATAGTGTAAATTCGCCGTTACATGATTGGCATTTGCCTTTTTCGCTTCCAATCAATCCTATTATCAAAATTTTTCCGATTGTACCGCATTTAGGACAGAGGCCGGTTGTAACGTTTTTTGGACCGCTTGATCTTGGTTTTACTGTTTTTCTCCTTACCATTGAATAAATTCGTAAAATTCGGTTTATTAAGTTTAAGCGTAGATCGCAAAAAGCGCGGGGAGTGGGATTCGAACCCACGGGTCCTTACGGACATGGGATTAGCAATCCCACGCCCTACCAGGCTAGGCGACCCCCGCACGATGTTTGCTGAAATTTAAACTGTTATTATAACTTTGGAACCAGAGATGGAATGAATTTCCCTATTCTTCACCAAAACGTTTGTAGTTTTCTACAAGATCCTTGAGATGAATTTTCTCTCCACCTACAATCTTCAAATCTACTTTGATTTTGCCTTTTTCAACAGTGATAATATTGTATGTATTATCAAAGAGTCCCCTCATTCTTTCAGAAGATACAGTTCCAGCATTTGCTATTGACAGATTTCCAAAATTCCAAAACCATGGTCTGTGTTTGTGACCACATATTACTAGATCTATCTTGCTTGCAAGTGCAGTACGTAGTGCATCCCCAGAATCTATTACAGTAACTCTGTCAGTTCCAGTATCAGGAACACCAATCAGATGATGATGCATCGCAAGTATCTTGGTCTTGTTTTCATATTTTTTCATAGTTCTCTCAAGCCACAGATTTTGCCTAAATCCAATCTCACCCTCATCTCTGTCAGGTCTTGCAGTACCAAGTGTTACAAGTATCGTATCATCATCTAGTTCATTTACAGAATCAAAAGGAAAGAACTTTTTGAATAAAAGATACCCAGTGTTTCTATAATCATGATTTCCACTCATTGCAATTATCTTTTCAGTATCAAATTGAGAGAACTTGGCCTTGCATTTTTCATATTCCTTGAGCAATCCCTCATTTGTGAGATCACCCGTTGCTACAATAACAGATGGTTTGAGTTGGTTTATCTCTTCTACTGCCAAATCAAAGGTTTCTTCTTTGAATTGAGCACCTACATGAATGTCTGAGATCTGCACTATTTTCATTAACAAGACGTTCAATCAATGAGGAGTTTAAGCTTTAGCATTATGCAATAAATTTTGCAAATAATTTTCTAGTTAGAGTTAAATATGCTGCTACTACAATTTCGCCTGATTTGGGAAAAAAGGCTGCGATAATCAAGGGTGACGGTATTGGTCCGGAGATTGTTGATTCAATGTTAAAAGTATTGAAGGCATGTAACACTCAAACTGAATTGATCTTGTGTGAAGCAGGATCTGAACAATGGGAAAAGCATGGTGGAGAAACATACATTCCAGATGCAACAATGAAGATTTTGGAAAACTCTGATGCGGGTTTCAAGGGCCCTACAACTACAATCCCCAAGCCAAATTCTCCAAGAAGTGTTGCAGTAACTCTACGACAAAAATTTGATCTATATGCAAACATTAGACCAATCAAGACATACAAGAGGATAACTCCAGACAAGACACTAGACTTTGTGTGCTTTAGAGAAGCAACAGAGGGACTCTACACTGGGATTGAATTCAAGGTATCAGATGATGCTGCAATTGCAATTAGAAAGATAACAAGGCAGGGAAGCAGTCGTTTTATCAATTCTGCAGTATCATGGGCAAAAAAATACCACATGGACAAAATGGTTGCAATAACAAAGAGAAACATTCTCAAAGTTACGGATGGCATATTCTGGGAAGAAGTAGAAAAAGCATCCAAGGCAAACCCTGGAATATCGATTCAAGAACTATACATAGACAACATGACCCAGCAACTGGTCATAAAACCAGAACAGTTCAATGGCTCTGTACTAATAAGCACCAATCTCTTTATGGACATAATATCAGAATTGGCATCAGGCATAATCGGTTCTATTGGATTAGTATATTCTGCAAACATGGGAGACAAGTTTGCCATGTTCGAAGCTGCTCATGGAAGTGCACCATCATTTAAGGGACTAAACAAGGTAAATCCAACTGCTGCAATACTATCAGGAGCATGGATGGTAGAATATCTAGGTGAGACTCACATAAGAGATGCAATATTTGATGCAACAGATCAGGTAATCAATGAAGGCAAGTATGTTACATTCGATATTGGTGGAAGTGCAACTACAACACAAATGACAGATGCAATAATCGAGATTGCAAAACAGAAACTACGAAAATAGACTAGTATTCAACCTAGATTTTACAAAAACTAGAACAGACATTACAGATACAATCAGAATGAGAAATGACGTAGAACCAAACTCTGGAACAGTTGCAGCATTGTCATGAATGGTAAAATTTTGATTGGTAATTGGCAAAGACTGATCCTGAATAGGTGAAGAAGATGGCGGGACAGATATTAGATCAAGTGATCGTTCATCGTTTGCATTCATGTCACCAATAGTGTTGGCAGCATTTGCATCAAAGAACAACTGGTACTGTCCACTTGGAACATTACTCCACACAAATTCTACAGGAATAGTTTGATTTTCAGGAACATCCAGTTTAACAAAATTATTATAAAAAAGTGAAGATTGATTTTTTATTTTTAATGTAAACACTATGGAATGTGCATCAGCGTTTCCGGTGTTTTGAATTTGTTTTGTTATGACAAGTCCATTTGAAGTATAGTTTTGTTTTTTGACTTTAAGTGAATCAGGAACCCAGGAAAGTTCAGCATGTGAAAATCCATTGGATACCACTATTAATCCAGATGGCCACGTGTCAGTCTTGTCATAATATGGATATTTCCCAACAGAGCCAAAGAACTGGGTGAATGAATGTCCAGGCTGTATGATTCCGCTGTCAAAGACACCTTGTGGACCATAGTTTGATGTTCCAGTAGTAGCAGTGTGGGTTCGGTTATCGTGATTTGTCCAGGTAACAGTATCTCCAACAGAGACATTTACCTCAAATGGGTTGTAGCATGAGAGATTGGGCATGCAATGATTTGCAGTTCCATTTACTATGATTACTTGGGCGTCATATGCCTGTGCGCTTGGAACCCATATGGAATAAAAAGTAATAGCCATGATACCAGCATAAAGTAAATAATGAAATTTCAACAATATCGATTTCTTCCCTTTACAGATAAACTAGATGTACTTTTTGTAAGAAAATCATATTAGGGTTTAGTTCTTGGTGCATTCTATTATAATCAATTCTTCGTAGAATAATTTCTTTTTTGCAGCGATGGTAACATCAAACCCAAGAGATCTGGATAATTTCATCAGAGTATCATACTTGGCAAGAGATGAAGTCAGAAATACCATCTTGCCATTTTTTTCAATTCTTTGACTGGCAGATTTTATTATCACACTTGGAATTTCTATACCATCATGCAAGCCATCAACTGTAGGATCAAGTAGTTCATCAGAGGGTAGATATGGCAAGTTACACACAATTAGATCAAATCTAGTATGTACTGCATCAGCTGCATTACAGCAAATGCAGTTATCAATTGTTTTATGAGCATGAGTTAGAGCGATAATGTTGATGTCAGTTGCAACAACAAGTGTAAAATTTTTTGATAAAGTATTTGCAAGAATTCCAGAGCCTGTTCCAATGTCTAGTGCAGCAGTACCTGTTTTATTTTTTAGATAATCATCAAAAAAAATAGAATCTTCTGCGGGTACATAGTAATTACTTGATTCTTTTTGCAATTTCTATTATCTCACCATCGGGTATTTCTTCAAGTCTCTTATCTGAATCAATCTCTAGTCCCATTTTTTTTCCAATATTGCGTATGGTCTTTCTTTTAAATGAAAATAACTTGTTTACAGCATGCACTGTTTGACTTGAGAGTACATGTTTTGGCATAATCGATATTACAACCGAGTCAACCTTTGGAGGTGGTCTAAAGTTTGTGTTTTTCACATCCAAGATATTTTTAATCTCAAGGCAATAGTTGGCAAGAACAGATACTGCTCTTCGCTCTTTGCCATCTGTCTTGGCTAGCTTTTGAGCAAACTCTTTTTGAACCATTATAATGGCATGTTTGAATTTTTTTTGAACAAGCCATTCTATTGCAGTTCGACTCTCAGAATATGGCAAATTTGAGACAAGAATTGTAAATTCAATGTTTTTCTTAAAAGCATCACCCTCTTCCAAGACCAGATTTGGTACATGTGAAAAAGCATCACTTGCCTGAGAATACAGGAGTGGGTCTTTTTCTACAGAGATTACCTGTTTTGCATTTTGACAGAGAAGTGGTGTCAGAATGCCTTTTCCTGTGCCTATCTCAAGAACAATATCGTCTTTTGTTATACAAGCAGAATCAACTATTGACTTTGCGATTGATTGTGTAATTAGAAAATGTTGTCCAAGTGATCTGCGTTTGATCATTTTCTAACAAAGAGACTCATCCTTGTTTCTCCTGTTATCTCTTCGATGATTCTCTTTGCAATCTGTTTTGCAGGCTCTTTTAGTCCAACTCTTTCCTGCAAGTCCTTAAAGTCAGTAAACTTTTTCTTTTCCCTTTCTTCTAGCATTGTTTTCATGTAGGTTTTTCCAATTCCAGGTATTAGCTCAAGTGCATGAATTCGCGGAGTGAGCGGCTGCGCATTGTTGAGATAATCTACAAATCTTTTTTCGTTTTGTATAACAATTTTTTCTATTACTGCATTTAGTTCACTTTGTGCAGAAGATGATATTTGCTCATGCTCTAGCCTGCCAAGCACTGAGAGAATTTTTGTCCTGCCTTCTTTTCCAATGTAAACTCGTTCTCCAATCTCAAACGTAGAGTTGGGCAATGCAAGTAATTCAAGTATAGTTAATCTCTCTTCTCCAATAGCTGTAACAATTATCCCATCTCGTCCTCGCACAGTAGTTGATTTTCCCCTTGTGACAAAATCCAATACGTATGCGTATTCCTCATACTTTCTAGTTTGAGAATGTTCCAAGATAAACCGTACTCCTAAGCTTAAGAGTTCTCCTTGATTATCTTTAGCATCTTGTCGAGTGTTTCAGCAAGAATTAATTTTTTCCAGCCAAAAGTAAATGCTCGCAATTCAGCTTCAGTACTTGGGAGATTATTTACAATTTCTACTGCTTCTTCTTCTTGTATACCACATTCTTTTACAAGTTGCTGCTTGAGTTTCTTTGCAGCCTTTGCATCAATTTTTGAAAATTTTGTAACATAATCATATGTCCATCTTTGAATTTGGTCCATTGATTCAGTATCAACTTTTTCCATAATTTCTTTTACTTCAGGAATAGAAATGCCTTGTTTCTTTTTTACTTCTTCCATCTAGGCAACAACACCGAATGGTTTGACATGGTCTAATCTAGTGATTAAGGTTTTTGGCCTGTTTCCAAGATTGACTGTTAATCTCACTGTCCTTCTACCAGTTTCTGTTACGGTTCCCACCTTTCCATGATATCGCCTATGTGGTAATGCTTTGTGTTGTGAAGGATCTATGATTACCAAAACTTTGTCTCCTACTGCATACTCTCTAAGTAGGAAGGATACACCTCGTACTTCTTCCTTAGTCATGACGGATCGTGATTTATGCATAAAGCCGTGTGAACGACCCTTGGATTTCTTAGTAGCCATTAATCGCTAAGACTTGAGTTGACCATAATTTAACACTTACTGGATATAAAGGAAAAATTAGACGGTATGGAAGTACTGCACTTCCACCCGAAAACTGGATGAGACCACTATTCTTCAGCGTCTTCTTTCTTTTTCTTCTTTGTTTCATCCTCTGGATCTGCCACACCACCTTCAGTTAGTGTGTAGAGAGCCTCTTGTTCTGGATGATGTGGGCTATCAACCATTCTGGCAATTCTCTTTTTACCTGATTTCTTGAGGTAAACACGGTATGTTGAGGCATGTGCCACAACGTTTCCTCCAACAGGTCTTGTTGGATCACCAAAGAATTGGTCAGGTGATGATTGGACTTGGTTTGTCGCTATCGCTGCTACATTGTACGTTTCAGCAGTTCTTGAAAGCAAATGCATGAATTTGTTCAATCTCTGTTGTCTTACAGATAGAGTGCCTCGTCCCAAGAATTCTGCTCTAAATAGACCCACTGCAGAGTCTACAATGATTAATTTGATTTTGTTCTCTTCAATTACAGGACCTGCTTCTTGTAGGATCAATTCCTGATGAGCACTATTGTATGCTCTTGCTACCATGATTCTATCAAGAACCTTTTCTGGATCAAGACCTTTTGCTTTAGCAATTGAAACAATTCTTTCTGGTCTGAATGTATGCTCTGTATCAATATACAACACACCACCATCTAATCCACCTTCTTCTTTTGGTTTTTGAACAGTCACACATACAGTATGGCAAAGTTGTGTCTTGCCAGCACCAAATTCACCATAGACTTCTGTTACGGCTTGTGTTTCAATTCCTCCATCAAATAAAGTATCAAGTGCATTAGTTCCGGTTGTGATCTTTCCAATGTCTTGTCTTCGTTTATAGATCTCAGTTGCTGAGACAAATTCTTTAGCAATTTGACCATTGTCAATTAGCTGTTGTCTTGCTTTGTTTACGAGATTTACAGCAGCATCAAGATCCATACCAGTAATTTCTGATATATCTACTGGTCCTCTTACAACAAGATCCAATATATTATGGATTCCTGCATCACTTAGCTTCTTGGAAGTTACTGGGCCTACCCCATCTAGATTTTCTAATCTTAAATCGTCCATCTTACCGTATGGTACGGTACCAGTACCTAATAAAGGTACTGTTTTCAGGAACTGTTACCTTATCGGTTGTTTTTGTTGATTTTTCTCGCTGTTCCCTTCGGTTGATGAAATTAAGAAAAGAGATTCTTCAGGAATCGAGAAAAATCTCTTTGTGCCCGTTTGACACCTTTTCCATTATTGAATTTTTTATCAAAATTAAGATAATCATTCAATATTTCATTAGATGTTATTTTGCTAGGATCACTGTATTTCTTAGTCATTAACCTGATATGACTAACCAATTCCCACATGTTTGGAGATTGTTTTGATTTTCTTTGTTTATTCATTAGGTAATGATATGTGAGTACAATATTTTAGTTCATTGTCATGATTCACACTAGATTTTTGATTGTAAAGTTTAGGTTCAAAAAAGAAGATCATGGAGCAAAGTGCTTAATATTAAAACCTCTAGAAATTTCATGAATGACAATCGTATTTTTACGGTATTGTCGGCTCACTTTTAGCATGTCTAGATTTATTTACTCTAAGTTTTTCTTCTTTTTTTACCATGTCTAAACATTTTAAAAATTTGTTTCTACCTAATTTACTTTTTTTAATAAAATATTCAATTTGAATACGTGGTATGTTGTTTTTCCTTGGAAGTAAAATTTCAATTTTTTCAGCATATAATAGAAAATTATCAGCTATCGGTTTTCCTAATTTGAAACCATATTTCATAAAAATAGGTAACAAAATATACCAACCTTCTTTCTTTGGTACTTCCAATTTCTTCGAGGACATCTCTATCCTCGATTAACAACGCACTTTAAAACTCTTTAATCCTTTTACACTAGTTCTAGAAGTTTTTAGAATATCATGTGCCATTGGAGAATTATGCAAGTACGCTATGGAAAGATCTTTCAATTTTGCACTTACTATTTTAGATGTATCACCATATGCAGATACGGCAGGAAGATTTGCGATATACCCAAAGTAATTTCCATTTGGATCTACTTTAAGGTCATAATTCAGTGTGTGAATACATCCTCGTGGCATAGACATTGTCATAATGTAATTAACGAAAAATTTCTATTTATTATTTGCTTCTACTATTTATAATTTATGTAAAAATATTTTTTTTATGATACTTATTATATAATAAGTATTATCTAATGAGTTTTTTACTAATTTGGTTTCCAATACCTCATTATTCTATTTTTACAATCATCACACCAGAAATATTTTATAGAATAATCATAATCAAAATCCATTTTGATCCTACACAATGGACAAGTGTATGTGGTCAAGCTTCTCTCACACTCGCATTTTGAATTATTGTCATCCATTTGTTATTACCTACAATATCTATACCACACTTGTCCGCAGGGGTTTGACCATTCAAACCCATGTGAGGTCTAAGGTAGTTGTGGTACATTTGATACCCATTGATGAGAACAGAATCTTTTACCTTGATACCTCGTACAACCTTCTCACGATCACGAAACTCACCGTTTAGCCTCTCCATCTTGTTATTGTTCATGTCACCTTGCAAATTGCGAATGTATGGTTTTAGCTTGCGTGCAAAAAACAAACTCCAACTAATTACATTATATCCATATAGAAAGATCTTGAAAATCAGAGCACTAGTAATAGACGATAATAAAGACATACAAAATGTTTTTGCAGAATTACTTTATTTCAATAATGTTGATGTTGTAGGCAAAGGATCTAATGGTCAAGAAGCTGTTGAGTTGTATAAAAAACTTCATCCCGACATAGTATTCATTGATGCCATGATGCCGGAATACAATGGATTCTACGGATTAGAAAAAATTAGAGAATATGATCCTAAATCAACAATAGTTCTGGTGACTGGTTCTATCAATGTTGAAGACGAAATAGACGGATATGGCGCATCAGCAATTCTTCCAAAACCTATCAATATGACCAAAATTATGAATGTTATAAAAAAATTCTGTATTCATTAGAGATAAAAATTCACATGCACTGGATTTTAGATAACAATTCCACTACTTATCCAATATAGCCAGGATCCGCATCCTGTAGTGCCTTTGCTTTTTTGATCAACTCATCCATAGGAACCAATGTAGTAACCACTCTTTTTTCAATAATCTGTATCTGTTCACGCATTTGTTCCTGTGTTGCCCTTTGATCAATCATTTCAGAGATTTTTTTAATCATTTGGATACTTGCTATAGTCATTCCCGCTTCACTATCCATGAACGAAAATATGAATTTCAAAGCACTAAAAATTACTGGGATATACGGATCAGATGTAGTATCATCATCAGAAAAACTATCTGTCAATTTTTTCATTTTTTTAATTTGTTCGTGATAATATTCATAATATTTTTCCATCGTATCCAATGATGGGTTTGTTTTAATCATCCATGAATTTTACTAGACATTTAATAAAAATAGTCGATTGTAAAGCTTGTTGACTAGCACTTGGCATTGCATCAATTCTCTTGCTTTCACCAACACTAGTAGAAAAAAAATTAGATAGTGTTTTTCTTTATAATTCGAGTAACATAGTTAATCGAGTCTTTTATACGACAAAAACCAATCAAGCATGGAACCGTGGATGTGTCTTTCTAGTGCACGATCACACCATCACTATGACACAAGTCCCTAATATCCACGGTTTCATTGTGCTTATTTTATAACAATATTTGTGAGATATGAAAACCATGAGAACAACTTACAACTAGACCGAATTTTCAAACATATTACACATATAGAAAATCAATTGTTTTGTGAGTAAATACACAGACGATTTTTAAAATTCTACTTTCTTCTTCGTTGACCTGGTTTGTTTTGGCCTGGGACTCTTTTTAGGACAAATCTTTTTCTAAAATTATCCTTGTTTCGTGTGATGGATATTGTTCCATGTCTTTCTCTTGATGGAACTTTGGGAGTTTGTCCTCTTACTTTTCCTGCTTTAGTAAGCGATCCGTGAGTTGGCACGAATAAAGTTTCATTTTAATTCAATTTATGTATTTGGTTTTGGTAAAAAATTTACCAGTACTTTGTCTTGATGGTTTCAATTACTCGCTCGTGTTCTGGACCTTTCCTTCTTGCATATTTTTCCATTGCAGTCAATGGAACACCACCTAGGGCTCTTGCAAGACCTGTGAATGCCTTTTTCTTGAAGGTGTTGTTGCTTCCCGTCTTGTCCATGAACTTTTGAATTCCATACTTGAAGTTGTGTTGCCATGTCTTGTACATTACACCAAGTTGTGGTGCAGTCAATTCATTTCCAATATCAAAGAATTCTGATTTTTCAAGCAATCCAATTGGGACAAATGTAAGAGGAGTTACAGTAAACTGGGATTCTGGCTGTTCTCTTTCTAGTTCATTGATTAGTCGTATTGTATCCCATCCGTCTTCTTCTGTTTCTGCATTGTCAAGACCCATGATTAGTGTAAATGCAGGAATCCAGTGATTCTCGTTTAGTGTCTTTACTCCTTCTTTTACAACCCAGTGCCATTCTTCTGGCTTGTATGGAGAAAGTTTTCTATCGGCATATTTTCCAATTAATCTTAAACTTCCTGTTTCAAACCCACATTGAACTCCAGTCTTGTTGTTAGGACCAGATTTAATTATCTTTGATAGATTTGGAAGTAATTTTTCATCAGCAATTGCACCAGCCAAGGTACCGTGAGTTGGATTGGTGTGTTCAATTCCACATGACATGACAGCCTTGAAAAGCTCTTCTAATGCTTCTCTGTTTGGAGCCATGTTCTTGGTCTTTCGAGGGTCAAGACCATATACGAAGATATCATCACTGTGGAGCCATGCGTTACGCTGACCTCCTTTCTTTATGTTTACTTCAATCTCTTGTTTTACTTTTTCAGGTGAATAGTATCTCAATGGTCGTAGTGTAACATCACAGAACTTGCAACCTCTTCCACATCCTCTCATGACCTCTACCATTCCGTGCATGCTTGGCTCTACAATGTTTGGTATACTGTCAACATCTGGTTCATCCCAATAGTGGATGAATCTACCGTGGAATTTTTCCTCATCTTTTCCAAATTCCTTTACTTCAACTTTAAAGTCACTCTTGACAAATGGATTCATGTTTTCAAATTCTCCGGCAATTAATTTATTGAAAAACTCTCCAGCATGTCCATCAATTTCTGGTGCAATGCCACCAAGTTCTCCTTCTAGTACCGCATACAATCCATATTCTTGGATCTTCTTAGGATCATAGTTATACTGCCAAGTTCCAGAAGCACCAGCAATTACTTTGGCATGACTTCCGTTTTTCTTTTTTGCAGCATTTATCTTCATATGCAAGTCGCGATTGTAAAATTCATCATAAGATGTCTGCTTTCTACCATAAGTAAATGTCATAGTTACAGGACCCATTCCAAGAGGATCCATTTCATAAGTTCCAACCACTTCAGTTTCAGGACCAATGAACTTGTCTACATGATCAGGATGTGCAACAACAACTTCTTCTCTCTTGTATCCATCTCTGAGAAGAGCTGCTTCTACTTTTCTTAATCCATATGGAGCATAATTTGCAACACCATTCTTTTGACCTATAGGATTGCAGATAAAGTCAAAGAGGACTTTTGGAGTCACTTGATCTTTTAAAATGTAATACCAGAAACTGTTTTTTGGTCTATGTGGATCCACTGCTGGAGCACAGCCAAAGAAAGTTGCAAGCGATATCCCTCGATAAGGAGACATCAATGTACGGTCTGCAGTTAATACAATCTTAGCCAATTTTCAATTTGGATGGTTTTTTATAGCATTTTAAGTTTTCCGGAATTTCCACTTTCTAATAATTATCAAGCACGCCTGATTTACTCCTGTGGGTATGCCCAAACTCTTTGTTTGCAAGTAGAGTTTGTCCATCAAAGACAGTTCCATCCTTGCATGCCATCATATCACCAAAACAACAGCTGCCACAAATTCCAATTCCACACTTCATCATTCTTTCAATGCTTGCCTCAACATGTGTCTTGTTTGAAGATGCAATCTGGACAACTTTATGCATCATTTTTTCAGGGCCGCATGTGTATACTGCATCAAACTTGCTTTCTTGGAATAATTTTTCCATCACGTCTGTCACAAGACCCTTTTGTCCATAGCTTCCATCTTCTGTAACGGCAATCACTTTGTGTGTAGTACCTTCAAGAAGCTTGTTTCCAAGTACCTCAAAAAAGACTTCAGATTTTGTCTTGGCGCCCATTACAATTGTTACATCATCTGTTTTTTTCAGAAACGTAACCAATCGTATTAGTGGAACAAGTCCGGTTCCTCCACCAACCAAAAGTAATCTTCCTTGCTTGATTGTAAACGAATTTCCATACGGTCCTCTGATACCTATCTGGTCTCCAACTTTCTTTGAGAATAACTCGGTTGTAGCAAGTCCATGTTTTCTTACAGTAAATGCAGCCTTGCCATTTTCTTGCGATACCATTACACTCATTGGGATTTCATTTACTCCAGGTATCCACACCATTGCAAATTGTCCTGGGAGAACTTGAGATAGCGTATCATCAGAGAAAAATAGAGTACGTACAGTAGGGGTTTCATCAACCACCTTTTCTATTGTCACAATTTTTGGCGTATCAAAACTTTTTTGCAAGTCCAACCATCTCACTTAATTTTTTAAAATTCTTTTTTTCCATATACTTTGATATTCCATTGTTGATTTCAGAGAAGAATCCAGTCCATTTATCCCCAACAGCACTGCCAATCTGCACAGCACTTGATCCTGCAAGTAAAAATTCTAGGGCATCCTCCCAACTTGAGATTCCGCCACAACCAATAATTGGAATATCAAACTTGGATGAAATTTCATAGACACATCTTACCGCGACAGGCTTTATTGCAGGCCCAGACAGTCCACCAATTTTATGACTCAAAATAGGCCTTGCAGTTTCTACATCAATTGCCATTGCACGTAATGTGTTGATTGCAGTGATGCCATCAATCCCACTTTCACATGCAGTTTTCACAGTTTCTAAATAGTCTGAAGAACCAAGACCAACTTTTGCAAGTACTGGCACCTTTGATTCTTTTTTTACAGATTTGACTATGGTGTGAACAAGTTCAGGATCGTCACCTACCTCAAGTCCAACTTTTTCAACGTGGGGACATGACAGGTTAAGCTCATATCCTAAAATCTTGACGTTTTCAAATTGTTTTATCATAAATGTAAAGTCCTCTGGAATTGAACCAACAAGACTAACGATTATTGGAACAGTTTGATTTGGTGATAACATTTTTGCAAAATATGGTGCACCAGGATTTGATAATCCAACGGCATTAAGATATCCATGTTTTAGTCCAATGATAGTCGGGTTTGGATATCCATCCCATGGTTCCTTGCTCAGTGATTTTGTAACAAGTGCCCCTGCCCCTTCTTTATATAGACGGCCAAAAACGTCAAGCGAGATACCAAGAATACCAGATGCAAGCATAGTGGGCCTCTCAAGTGCAATTGGACCCACACTAGTTGAGATGTCAGGACTCACTTCTAATAATAAAAAATAGTTGTCTTATAACGTTTGATATAGTTCTAGGATCTATAATGTTACATTTTTTAGTAAGCCATGGAAATGCACTCTATGTATTCTGTCATTTTAACAGAGCTTGGTATTGCAGTTTTTGATGATAACAAATGTGTAAAATCATTTCCATTTTCAAATCCAGCTATACAATATGTAGAGTTGAAAAAAGAACAAGCAAGCCTCAATGAATTAGAACATTTTCTTGCCAATTTGGGAAGTATTGTTGTTGTAAATGATTCTTCTCTTTTGAAACTCTTGAGAAAAAAATCAATAGAGACAGATATCATGGAAGAAAAAAAGATAGAGACAATCCAGTCATCAAAATTACGAGTTCTTGTAGATTCTGGATTTGCAACAAATGAAGGAGATGCCAGAGGAAAACTACGAGACTTTGCACTAAGCCTTTCATCATCTAGAGTTACAGAGATTTCTGAGAGTCCTGACTTGCACATAATTCAGGCAATCAATACACTAGATGAAACTGACAAGATGATCAACTTGCTAAGTTCTAGATTAAGAGAATGGTATGGATTACATTTTCCAGAACTTGATAACATGATAGATACAATCAGCGGATATTCAAAAATTGTAATGGCAGGAAGAAGAGACAACCTCACTCAAGACACATATCTTGCAGCAGGTTTTCCAGAAGAGAAAGCGGAGATGTTATCATTATTACAAAAAAAGAGTAGAGGTGGTCAAATCTCAGATGAGAATTTTATCATAGTTCAAAGCATTGCAAAACAGATCTTGGAACTTTTTGATCTCAGGCAATCATTAGAAAAACACATTGAGTCACAAATGGTGCTAGTTGCACCAAACATTTCAGTTATACTTGGTTCTGCAGTAGGAGCCAGAGTACTTGCCAAAGCAGGAAGTTTGAAAAGACTTGCAACCATGCCTGCAAGTACCATCCAAGTTCTTGGCGCTGAAAAGGCATTATTTCGAGCTCTCAAGACTGGCGCACAGCCACCAAAACATGGTTTACTATTTCAACATCAACTAGTTCATGCAGCCCCACGATGGCAGAGAGGTAAAATTGCAAGAGCAATAGCTGCAAAAGCTGCCATTGGTGCCAGAGTAGATGTCTTTGGCGCAGGAAGAAATGATACATTACTTGAAAAACTCAACATACGTGTTACCGAGATAGGAGAAAAATACAAGGATCAACCAGAGAGACCAGCATCCCAGCCACGTAGAAATGAAGAACAAAGAGACAGGCGATTTGGTGGAGGAAGAAGAGATGGAGACAGAAGATTCGGCGGAGGCGGTGGAAGAGGCGGCGGAGAAAAGAGAAACGATTGGCAAAAAAACAAGAGAAAGAAGTTTGGAAAACGAAGAAGATAATATTTTTTGGGTAAAAATTGAAGGGGAAAAGAGACTTGCAACCATAAATCTCGTGCCCGGAAATCAAGTGTACAGAGAAAAACTAGTCAAGATAGATGACGAAGAATTTAGAGCATGGGATCCGTATCGTAGCAAACTTGGTGCTGCCATAATGAATGGTCTTGAAATTTTGCCCATTGTAAGAAAATCCACGGTTCTATATCTCGGAGTATCAACTGGAACAACGGCAAGCCATGTATCAGATATTGTAGGTCCAAGCGGAATTGTTTTTGCAGTAGAACATTCAAGTCGAGTTGCAAGAGATTTTTTGGAAAGAGTAGCTACGTTTAGATCAAACATTGTTCCAATTTTACAAGATGCCCGTAGTCCCAAGGAATATTTTTCAGTGTATGGTCCTGTTGACGTTGTCTACGTAGACATTGCTCAACCAGACCAGACAGAGATTGCAATATTAAATTGTAAAACATATCTGAAAAAAGGCGGGTACATGATGCTAGTAATAAAAACAAGGAGTATTGATGTTACAAGAGAGCCAGCCCAAGTGATGCGCTCAGAGGCCAAAAAATTATCTGCAAACTTTGAGATAGTCCAAGAGATAAACTTGGAACCTTACGAAGGAGACCATGGCATGATTGTAGCAAAATACCTAGGATGAGACATTTAACAAAATTTTGACTGGTTTCCAGCTCTTTCTCACAAATATAGGCACGTTTCCATTTTGAGATATCCATTGTTTTATGAATCTCATAGTTTTAGGATCAGATGGATACCCACTTCCCAAATCATGATTCTTTCGTAATTTTTCTATAGCCCTATCCCTGTTTACTTTGGCAATTATAGAAGCTGCAGAGACCACAGGATATTTTTGGTCAGCATGATGGCTTGAAATGATTTTTCCAGTCTGGGCAAGATTTGAGATATGCAAACCAAACCGTTTTGGGTTTACATCACAGGAGTCAACATATGATGAATCTGCTTCTAGTTTTTTTATTACTTTGGCCATATAATCTGCTTCAAGTTGGTTTAACAGGTTTTTACTAACACTCTTGTCTATAATTTTTGGAGAAATCTTTGCAACATAGTATCCCTCCACAAGATCGAGTATTTTTTCATATAATTTTTCTCGCAATTGAGGACTAAGTTGTTTTGAATCTTTTACACCAATCTTAACAAGTTGTTTTATGTTTTTTCGTTCAATGGAGATTCCAGCTATTACAAGTGGACCCAAGACTGAACCTCTACCTGCATCATCAACTCCGCAGACTAGCATATTTGATTTGTTCTTGTGAGAGATATATTAAATCATTTTAGGAGTCAAACGATCATTTCATCATCATGAAAAACATTGTAAAAAAATCAGCATGAAAGATCGCCATATTTTCCTTGCAGACCAGCTGCTCGCGCTATGTTAGCATCTGATTGATCATTTTCTAGTGCTAGATGGCATACTCCATTTTTGTCAGAGTTATCACGTAGATTATCCGTAAATGCAATTGCGGCATTCACAGACGAGTCAGGAGAATGGGCTCGCTCAAAAAGAGAATGACCAACCGCTTCAGGGACTGCTATCATCAGGATCACCAATATAGCAAATTTGTTGATTGTTAGTTTATTCATGGTATACTTGTTGTGATTCATTGTTATATTCTCGACGGAAAGAATTATTGTTAAAAACTTCCAGTTTGGAAGCAAAACTACAGTATAATATCATCCAATACACACTTTAATTTCCGAATCGGAAATCAATATTAATAACACACACCAATACAAAATTATGCTTGATGAGATAGACAAAGTCATACTCTCACATTTAGGAAGAAATGCAAGAGTTTCCTCACAAGAGATAGCCAGTACGCTTCAAGACATGGGTTTTACAATCACTGACAGAGCTGTACGACAAAGACTTGGAAGACTAGACAAGAACAAATCCATTCTTGGATATTCTGTTATTTTGAATCCAAATCTAGTATCAGAAAAAGTCAATAGGACAATACTTGTCAAATTCAAATTTTCAAAAGATATCTCAGATGGAATTGATAGATTAACAAGATACCTAAATGAATCTCCCTTTTGCATCTATTCAGCAAGGCTAAGCGGAGATTTTAATTGGATTTGTCACTTTGTTTTCTCATCAATAGAGCAATACGACCTTGAAACGAACAATTTTCTAAACAGATTTGCAGACATAATATCGGACTTTCGTTCCTATGAATCAAAAGCGACCAAATCTTCACCTTATGTATTATTTGATGAACATGCAACCAATGAAAAAAAACTCCAAGTATACACCATATTAAATTCCATCAAAAAACATGACAATCTAAATGATCGACTCCAGTCAATAGTAGAGAGTCTTGTAAAATATTTTAATGCTAAATTTGCGCGAATCTGGTTTTATGACAAGAAATCAAAAACATTGATTCTAAAATACAGTGCAGGCAAATACAAGAACATAGATGGCGAGTTTTCCAGAGTATCTCAAAATTCTCTAAAAATTGGTTCCATTTCAAAGACAAAGAAACCTGTGGTTTCAAATGATGTCATACATGACCCCAGAATAAAATATCACGAGTGGGCAAAAAAGGAGAAACTCAAATCTTTTGCAGGATATCCAATATTGTACAAGGGTACGGTTGTAGCAGTTTTAGCCATGTTTAGTGAGAAATCTCTCTCACCAAGTGATTTTGAAATTCTAGGAATATTCTCAGACCAACTCTCAAAGGAGCTTTCAGGCTTTTTTGAAGCAAAAGACTTTCTTCTCATTTGAGAGAAAATACAGGGCCATTTCTATTATTCTATCGACACCCAGTGTGTACATTTCAATTTATTAAATCAATTTTGACAAGATAACACATTGGAGTCAGAACTTGCAGAGATAATAGAAGGAAGCACAAAGCTTTTGGTACCAAAGGAATCATTATCAGAAAAAGTACCTCCAAAAGAACCCGCATTTTTCAACCCAAGGGCAAGAATTAGTAGAGATTTTTCCATAATAGCATATTCTGCATTTCTAAAAAACTTCAAAGGTCCAAAGATCTTTTTAGATTCACTTGCAGGCATCGGGGCAAGAAGCATCAGAGTTGCAAATGAAATAAAATCAATAGATAAAGTAATAGTAAATGATGTCAACCAGCAAGCACTTGAGATTGGAAAAAGCATTGCAAAGTTAAACCAAGTTACAAACTGTGATTTTTCTGAAAATGAGGCTTGTAGATTTTTGAGTCTCCACTCAACAAAAAATGGACGTGGTGCAATTGTAGATGTTGATCCATTTGGCTCACCTTCTCGTTATCTTGATTGTGCAATAAGAGCTACATTTCACGGAGGGCTCTTGTCAGTAACAGCCACTGACATGACGGTATTACATGGAATATTTCCAGAAGCATGTCAACGCAAGTATCATGGAACTCCTGTTAGAACAATATATGGAAATGAGATTGCATTACGATTGATTATTGGATGCATGAACATAGTTGCAGGTAGAATGGATATCATGATATCGCCATTATTTGTCCAGCACAACATGCATTACTATAAGGCCTATGTCAAAATACTTGTTAGAACAAATACCAAAAATTGTATGGGATATATTTTACATTGCGATAATTGTGGAAATAGAAAAGTTGTGCATGACGTTGAACATACATGCAACATTTGCAATTCAAAGGCAAAACTTGCAGGCCCCCTATGGATAGAAAGTCTCTACGACAAGGACTTTGTTGATTCCATGATATCAGAAGAAAAAGATCTGACAGTTGACAAGTCTTGTAAAATGTTTCTTGAAAAATGTCAAGAAGAGATAGGTATGCCTCCCACCTATTTCACTCTAGATGAAATAGGACATAGAAAGCAATCTGCCCCACCATCTCTTGTCAAGATAATAGAAAAACTCAAAGAAACAGGCAAAAGGGCTACAAGAACTAGCATGAATCCAACGGGATTCAAGACAGATGCTACTATAGATGAAATTTTATCCCTAGTTTAGTTTCCAAGATATCCCAAGCAGACATAGTATAGCTCACTGCTTGATTTTCTGCTTGCTTGAGGTTTTCTCAATTGTACTTTGACAAACTTTTTTCTGATATAATCTCTAAACTCGATAGAATACTGACCATCAAAGACCTTGAATAGTGCATTACCTTTTTTTGCCAATACCTGATCTACTATCTTACTTGCAGCATAATTGAGTGAGATTTGTCTTCCGTGATCTACATCCCACATTCCAGTAACCGTAGGAGACAAGTCACAGATAACAGCATTTACTTTACCTCCAAAATAATCAAAAACTTGCTCTACAATAGACTCATCTTCAATATCGCCTCTGATAAAATGAACTTCTGGAATTTCTTCGACATATGATTTGTCAATGCCCATGACTTGTCCTCTATTTCCTGCAAGTTCATGTGCAACTTGACTCCACCCACCAGGAGAGCAACCTAGATCCAAGACAGAAAATCCAGGACCAATTATTCTGTATGATGTGTTTAGTTCTTTTAGTTTGTATGCAGCTCTGCTTCTATATCCTTCCTTGTGTGCTAGTTTTCTATACAAGTCACGCCTTGCATCGATTAATTTCATTTCTTTACCTTTTTAGTAGAAAGTTCAGTCAATACCCACTGTTCAATCAAAGGACATGTTCTCGGACTAATTTCTCCCTCAAGTGTACACTTTGATTCCACGGGACATATCAGACAAGGAGCAGATTCTATTGATTGTGTTGTAACAGGTACATGTGCAATCTTTAGCTTGTAAGTCCAACGTCCGTTTTCAAGAATTTTTTCTCTTTTTACCAAGTGTTGTCTTTCAAGTTTTAGTGCAAGTCTGGAGCCATCTCTGCTTGAGAGCTTAAGTTTTTTCCAGAGTTCACTTTGGAACATACCATTGTCGCCGCGTTTTGCAACCAAACCCAAAACAGTTGTTTTTAATTTTTCCATGTCAAGACCTTCTATCTGAAAATTTTCGATCTCTTTTTCATCAATTGCTTCAAGTTCTTCTTCTGAGAGTTCAGTCTCCTTTTTCTTATCGTCTTTAGATTTTTTCTTTTCTAGCTTGTCAGATTCTACTTTCTTGCCAGTCTTTGGTAATTCTTTTTTCTTTTCTGCTTTGGCTACTTCCTTCTTGTCTTCAGCCTTTTTGATTGGTTTTTTTTCTTTTTTAGCCATGATAAATCACTAAATTATAACATTACTCCAGTCATTGCTAACACTCGTGCAATATAATAACATATAATTTTCTTATTGTACCCTAATGTTGGCCATTACACGAATACTATTTTGATTGCTCTTGTCTTTCATTTGTGCCACAATTTGATATATACCTGGTTTGTCAATCACAGACGAAAAGGTATCCTGAATTGGCAGAGAAGAATTGGTTTGTGCAAAACATTGTGTAAAGTAAGCATGTTGGACAATTACCTGTTGTGGAGATTCATTTGGATCATATATTGTCATGTACAGGTCACCGCAATCAAATGAGGTGTCATTAACCATTACGCTAAAGTTCAATGGTGTTGATACGGTATAATTGCTGACAAGATTGATGAGTCGAATTTGTTTGTCTCCTTGTTGTTGTCCAATATCAGATGTAACTTTGAATTGCCACAGGTTTAATTGTCTATCAGGCTGTCCCAAAACATCAGACAATACATATCCTCCAAAAATCAGCGATACAATTACAGGAAAGACAAAAACAACATAAGCAATTTTTTTTACTGCCAATTAATGGTATAACCGCTCTGGTTCCCATATATCTATTTGGTCGAAAAAGATTCAAGTAACAAATTTGACGAATAAGTTAAATCACAGCCAAGCCAATAGCCGCTAGATGCGACTTAGAAGATTTAGAGTTCAAGGTTATCGTTGCATTCATGATTCAGGAGAAATCAAAGTTGGAGATCTTGCAGCATTTGTTGGAAGAAATGAAAGTGGAAAAACTACAATTTTAGAAGCTCTTACGTTACTTAACAAGGATACAAAACTTTCTGAATTAGATTTGTGTGACGAAATGAATGAGGAGCTCAAGTTAGAGGTAAGATTAGCAGAAGGAGAATTTGTACTAAGTGAGAAAGAGACTACATTAATTCGAGAAAAATTTCCAAATCTTCAAGACATAAGAAAAATGAAAATCTTTAGGACAAACAAGAATCCTAGAGTACAATATGATTTTGGCGAGGTAAAAATCAGCGGAGAGGCAAGCAAAAGACTCAACTCTTGGGAAAATTTTGTAGAAAGAATCAAGTCTTTTGTGGAAGCCATGCCAAATCCCATACGAATTAGAGTAGATACCAAGTTTCTAAATGCCCCACCTCCGCGAACTAGAGAAGTTTTCATGGATATGATGGCGGAATTTAACAATAATATCTACCTGCTTGCATCGCAGGAACCAAAGATAATTTCAGAATGGAAAGACATCTACCAAGATTTAGAAACCATATTTGACAACATGTTAATAGGAACAAACGAACGTTCTGCCCTAGACAATTTCATAGAGGACAGGTTACATCCAAGATTTGTCTATTTTTCAGACTACAAAAAGATACTTGGAAATATTGATCTTGAAGAATTTGTTAGAGAAACAAAGGGTATCAGAGCAAAAGGATTAGAATATGTTGAAGAGTTTGACAAGGCAGAGACTGTACATAATTTATTCTATCTAGCAGAGCTTGACGCCCAGAAGTTAGAAGAAGTACAAAATAGTCCATCAAGATTGATAAAATTACTACACACGGCAAGCAGAAGGCTTAGTGAAAAGCTCAACCCTGCGTGGAAAGGAGACCCCATCCATGTTGAATTGAGATGGAATCCTGGAAATGTGTTGAGTGTAGTTATATCAGATGTACACAAAGACGGTACCGTAACAAACACAGGATTACTCAACAGAAGAGCAGAAGGATTCAAGTGGACTTTTTCATTTATCGTAAACTTTGCAGCAGAGACACAAAAGGCAGAACTAAAGGAAGCAATACTTTTGCTTGACGAGCCTGCCAGAAATCTCCATCCGGCACAACAGAGAGGAATTTCAGATTTGCTAAAAGGTCTTGCAGGTTCCAATCAAATACTTTATGCAACTCACTCACCTTTCATGATATTTGATTACACGCAAGGAAATCTGTTGGTAGTAGAACTTGATAAGAGAAGACACCTAAGTAAAATTTATTATGATTATTGGAATGCAGACGATCAAACTCTTATTCCAATATTGTATGGTCTGTCAAGAGGTCTTGTAGAATCAATAGTAGACAAACAAATAGGCTTCAACTCGAGGCCTGTAATAATAGTTGAAACCATGTCAGATTGCATGTATCTAAATGCATTTGACAGATTCCTAAAAGATCCAAATCTTTCCATGAATCCACTTAACATAGTTGCCGCATACAACAAGAATTCAGTCATGTCGCTTGCAATATTTTATAAAAATCACGGATATGACACTTTTATCTTATTAGACAATACTGAAGAATCAAGAAGAATTTCTTCAGAGCTCCAATCTAATGAATTTAAATCAGTGCAAATGGTCTTTTTTGAACTTGCAGGACAACCCAAGTTGTTCATCGAGGATCTTATCATGGAAGACGATTATCTTTATGCTGTAAACCAAACTTATGAAGTCAGATTAAGAAAAGAAGGATATGTAACACTGACCAAAGATCAAGTAGCAAGCAAGGGCAAGAAGAGCATAATAGACAATCTAAATGAAATTTGGAAAGATAACCAACATCTTGGCTGGGAGAAATTTGACAGAGAAGATATTTGCAGATACATTTGTGAAAAAATAGTATTAGGAGAAACAGACTTTTTATCAGACAAGACAAAGGACCAATTTAGGTCATTATACAGATTGATTGCAGAAAGAATAAGACAGAATCAAAATCTAGGAATCCAGTCAGCTCCAACTGGCAACAGATGAGACAAAAAATATCAGCATTTGTACTTTACTCATAAATCATACTAGAATACAAGACGACAAAGTAGAATTTCTTATTAAGATTTAATTTAGAGAAAGATTGTGGATTCATGAGTAACGTGTTATTAAAATCGGTCATTGTTCTTGCCATACTTCTGGGTAGTATATTTACAACATATGTAACATACCCAGCTTATGCAGATTCAAAATTTGTAACTGTAACTGCAACCAATACCGAGGGACAAACCATGATTTCAGTTAGCAATAGTGCAAACAATACTGGAAACATTGTTTCGCTTACTTTGGAAATAAACGGAACAGGGACCTTCAAATCATTTAGCATACAAAATGACTGGACAGGTGTCAAGACTTCACCAACCACTTTGGCATTTAGTGCAATAACACCACTTGAACCAGGTACAACAACAACTTTTGGGATCAAGACAGATCAACAAGCACCAATCATAGCGTGGAAAACATCAGATGGTGAATCAGGTCAAATTGGAATTCCACCAACCAATACCAATCCAGGAGGACAAACTATTTCACAGCCGGGCGGCAGTACCAACAATAATCCCGGTACAGGTAAAACATCAAGTCCTCCTCCACCACCACAAATACCAAAAGGCATACTAGACACATCAACATTTAGAATAATTCCTGCAACTCCAGCACCAAATTCTCACATTCGTGTAGTCGGTTTTAGTTTTTCAGCACAAGCCAGTCTTGATTTGTATGTAGGTAATGACAAGATAGACTCATTTTCATCGGATAATAACGGAAACTTTGTTACAACGGTACTTTTGCCAGCATCAGAACAACCAGGTAGCGCTAACTTTATTCTAAAAGATCAACAGAATAACCAAAAATCATTTTCTACAAATATCAAGGTACCATCAACTCGTAGTAGTGGTCCAGTTACAAACATCTCTCTAACACTAAATGTTAATCCCATTTACCACAGAGGAGATACAAATTCAATTAACGGTACAGACAATCCTGGAAGTACCGTAACTCTAACCTTGTTAGATACAAAAGGAAACCCAATAACAACTTCAGTGGTACAAGCAGACAAAAATGGAAACTATGCAATGAAGGATGTAGTACCAATCGATAGAGATTTCGGCCAATATTCAGTTACAGCATCAGATGGAAAGACACAGGTAACTAAACAATACAACATTGTTACAACTCACAATATCTCAATTGTACCATCTTCTACAAGATACGAACAGGGACAGACAGTTATCATAAATGGTACTTCAATCTCAAATCAGCTTGTACATTTTGTAGTGACAGATCCTACCAATCAACCAATTTATTCAAAGGACGCAAATGTATCATCTGCCGGTACAGTCTCCATGTCATACAAATTAGATGATTCTGCCATAAAAGGAACTTACACGGTAACTGTAACACAAGGCACTGATCTTGTGACTTTATTATTTGGAGTAGGCCAAGATGTATCTCAGCCAATCACAGCAACATTAGACAAGCTTAGTTATCAAAATACAGATAATCCCATCATTAGTGTTACAGGTCCTTCATCCTCAACCCTGAATCTTATCATAGTAGATCCTTCAGACACACAAAAATTTGCAGACATTATTAACCTAGGATCAGGAGGACAGGCAACATATTCATTCAATTTGACATCATATACACCAGGAATTTATGCGGCCGTAGTTTCTCATGCAGAAGAAAAAGTAGAACAACCATTTGCCGTAGGACTTTCAACTAATACTGGAAAAATTGGACTCAGTACTGTAAAGGATTCATACTTGCCAGGCGACAATATCATAATCATTGGAACCACTGCCAATGCAAACAGTCTCCTCCAACTTTCCTTGACTGATCCCAATGGTCAAGTGATAAAAACTGTGCAGACATTTTCAGACAAGACTGGACACTTTTCTTCATTTGATTTCAGTCTCCCATCTATAGCAATTCCAGGAACATGGAAACTAGACGGTACTAGTGGAGTCAATCACCAATCTATACCGATAGTGGTCAAATCATCAACCCAAGCAATTACAATTTCTCTTGATAGAGCTTCAGGAGCATACACACCAGGAGATATTGTAACAATCTCTGGAAGCGATGCGGGTGTTACTGCATCAGTGAGTATTACCATAAACAGCAACAGTACTGTTATTGACAAATTGCCCACCTCAGCAACAAATAGAGGCGATTATAGTACAGCTTGGCAAGTTCCACGTGATGTCAATCCAGGAACATACACAGTAGAAGCATCTTCTGCTACAGGTAAGGCTACAATCAGTATGACAATCCAGTAAGGAATCAATTAGTAATATTTTTTATATCCAATACTTGAGAACGATTTGTGAATCTAAAGAACAAGATAGATGAAATACCAGACTTTCCAAAAAAAGGAATTTTATTCAGAGACATCAGTCCACTCTTAAGAGACCCAGCAGCTTTATCGCTGGTCATAGATGAATTTACAAAAATAATACATCCAAGTGATGTGGATGTTTTTGCAGGAATAGAATCAAGAGGTTTTCCACTAGCATGTGCATTAGCTCTCAAATATAACAAAGGAATGATAATGATTAGAAAACAAGGAAAATTACCTGGTACTACTCACAAGACAACATACAATATCGAATATGGAACTGCAACAATGGAGATTCAAACTAGTGCAATAAAGAAGGGTCAAAAAGTGTACATTTGTGATGACTTGCTTGCAACTGGAGGCACTGCAAAAGCAGCTGCAAGTCTAGTTGAAAAAGTAGGTGGCAGCGTATCAGGTTTTGCCTTCATAATAGAATTGACTGATCTCAAAGGATCAAAATCAATCAAGGGTTACAAATACAATGCATTGGTGAAATATTGACAGAACAAGCAGAAATAGGAATTTTTGGAGGAACTGGCATATATGATTCAGGTCTTCTTACAGAAAGCAAAGAGATTACAATAGATACCCCATTTGGAAAAACTTCAGATTCTATAACAGTTGGAGTGTACAAGGGAAGAAAGGTTGCGTTCATGCCAAGGCACGGTAAAAAGCATACCATTCCACCTCACCTGATAAATTTTAGAGCAAACATATGGGCATTCAAAGAGATGGGAATTAAGAGAATCATAGCACCATCAGCAGTTGGAAGTCTTAAAGAAGAATTAAAGCCTGGAGACGTTGTACTCCCATCTCAGTTTATAGATTTTACAAAATCAAGAAAATATACATTATATGAAGACAATAAAGTTATTCACATATCAGTGGCGGATCCATTCTGTCCTGAGCTTCAAAATGTTGTTTCCAATGTAGCAAAGAAAATGAATTTACATATTCACAAAGATGCTACATACATTTGTATCGAAGGACCAAGATTTTCAACAAGAGCCGAATCAAAATTCTACAAAAATGTAATAGGTGCAGACATTATTGGTATGACCTTAGTTCCAGAATGTCAACTTGCAAGAGAAGCTCAAATGTGTTATGTATCAATTTCCACAGTAACAGACTATGATGTATGGGCAGACAAGCCAGTTACTGCAAAAGAAGTCCTAGAAACTTTATCTAAAAATGTAGGAACAACAAAGAACATACTGTCATTACTTTTTGATTCCATACCAGAACAACGTGGTTGTTTGTGTCACAAGGCATTTGAAGAAGCCCAGTTTTAGCCATCTGCAAAGGATTCTTTTGTGAGTCCTTCTGGAAGAGTAATATCTCCGCGAACAAGCTTTTGTTGGAGTTCATTTATCACTTCATCCACATTATAACCAAGTTTCACAAGATTCTTTTCCACCATCTTCGATATTTTGGCACCAATGTTATGACCACCAATTCTACCAAAAGCTATTGCGTTGAACTTGAATGGATGACCATCAACGTTAAAGGTGCCAGTTATCTTGGCAGCTATTTGACTGCCACGAACATTATTGATATGAACTTGAATGTCCATGTAAAACTTAGATCTCTACTGCTTTGTTAATTGAATTTTCAATAAGAAAACTCCAATGCTTATCATCGTCAACCTTAAAATCATTGATTCGGAGTTTTATCACTTTTTCATCAACACACTCATGTTGAATTTCATCATTTTGTTTTATCCTGACTAATTTCCATTTATCTTTGTGTTTTTTAAGATTGCATAAAAGTACGGCCCATTTTTGATCTGAAGATATCTTGGGCATGCCAACATAGTCTACAATGCTTTCAATTCCAAGTTGCTTTTCTTCACAGAAAATTTTCTTGCATTTTACACATCTCCATGTATCAACTGAGCCTATCGTTCTTCTTTCATAATTTACATTTGTAACTCCGAAATACACTATTTCATGATTGCAAGAAGATTCTTCATCTGCAGACATTGTTCCTCCTCCATTATCGGTTATATTTAGTTCTTGCATCATCATATGGTTTTTCTA
>CAZWSG010000012.1:0-7089 GCA_964636595.1 uncultured Nitrosopumilaceae archaeon | reverse complement strand
TTCCTCCTCCATTATCGGTTATATTTAGTTCTTGCATCATCATATGGTTTTTCTAAAACAATTGAGATGTTATCTACCAAGAGATTCTTCTTGAACAAAATATTTTCCCTTTCGCACATTCTTCTATACATATTGACAACAGCAAATCTAGGATGCATTGATTCAAACTCTGTTTTTGTAATATCAATAAAACCGCCATTTTGAATAAGACTTGTTGCGACTTGGTGTGCATCATCTTCAGATATGTTAAGAGAATTTGCTATGTCTTTAGCAGACATTTTGCCTTTCATTACAACCAAAACATAGACCTTGGATTGTATTGAAGATAATCGAAGCTCTGAGACAATATTTTCTTCAACAGTATCAATATTGACACTCATAAATATTGAGAGTCATAATGCCATAAATAAACATGCCAAAATTATAGCTGAAAATAAATATGGAACAGGGTCAATCGTCTCATGAGATTAATCATAGGATTAACCGGAAGCTCTGGAATTCTATACGGTGTGAGAATGCTAGAGGTTCTCAAGCAATGTAATGTTGATGTTCATCTAATCATGACAGAATGGGCAAAGAAATGCCTAGTATTAGAAACTGATTATGATTTGAAATATGTAAAATCACTTGCAAGTCATTACTCAGATGATTCCAACATGGCGGCAAGTGTATCAAGTGGAACACACAAAACAGATGGTATGATAGTCATTCCCTGTACCATGAAAACTCTTTCAAGCATTGCAAATGGATATGAAGAAACTCTAGTTGCCCGAGCTGCTGGAGTTACCATGAAAGAATCTCGTAAACTAGTTCTAGTTCCAAGAGAGACTCCACTTACCAGTATTCATCTAGAAAATATGCTCAAGCTTTCAAGAATTGGAGTAGTTATGCTACCTGCCATGCCAGGTTTTTACAACAGACCAAAGAATATTGAAGATATTTTGAATCATGTAATAGGAAAGTGTTTGGATCAATTTGGAATTGAGCATAACTTGTTTAAAAGATGGGAAACAACCTGAATAGAATCAATCCATCACAGAATTATCAAACAATTACACATTTACTTTTGATCAGAATTCTACGAGTGTTTATATTTGGAGCATAGTTAAATCATACAGAATATCTTTGGCAAGCTACAAAAGCAGATACTCTAATGACAAATCATTTGATCTTATCATTCCCTTAATGGTTTTGCTATTCTTGGGTGTGGTGTACATGCTTTCGCTTAGATCTTCACAAGGGTATGTCAATTTCATACTCATTGGAATAGCTGCTATGATTATGATCTATTGGGTCAGAGTACTAAAGAAGATGACGGTGGAGAGCAGTACCCCACAGTATACACCAAAGGAAGCAGACACAAAGAACTGGGTATACGACCTCATAAATGGAGAAAAAGAGATAATATTTGTAGCAGAAGTGCCAGGTCCAGAAGACCAAGTTACTGTAAGGTTGATTGACAAAATTCTATACGTACGAGGTTCAGGACACTTTTCAAAAGAAGTTCCAATTGAGACAACACCAGACATGGGAATCCATGATTTCAAATACAGAAACGGTGTTCTTACCTTACGAATTAAAAAATTAGAAGCTCTTTGATTCTTCTAGTTTTGCTGGAAGATACTTGTCTGTAATATTAGTAAGACCATACTTTGAGAATGCTTCAAGTTCTGCCTTTCTTTTTAACTTGAGAAATACTTCTAGCTGTTTTTTCCAGTTTCCTTCTTGATATCTAGGATCTTTTTGAAGATCATAGATTCTCTTTATGTCAGATTCAGTCATAGGAATTGTGGGAAGTTTGTATTTCTCAATATCAGTTGCCCATACACCCAACCACTTGGCATCTGGTACAGTTAATTCCCTCAAGTGGGCTGCATTTGCAGAACCAGATTTTATTACCATTGCAATGTGTTCCCCATACACATCACCGTCAGCCAGTATAACAACAGGTAATCCCATTTCGTTATTCAATCGTCTCAAAAGATTTCTTGTTGACCTAGGAGCTTGACCTGCAGTATCAACAATTATTGCTTTGAATTTTTTATGAACTTTTTCTTCAACGAATCTTGTAAAAAGACCACCCTTCTCTATTGCGATTACAAGTTCTGCACTAGTATCAACAAGTTCTGCACTGCTCAAACTTGGACCTATCAAATATCCATCAGGGTGATCTGATAGATTCATCCTCTTTCCTTCATACCCTGGAACAGTGTACTCGATTGTCAAGTCACCAAATACACTGCTTCTTTCTTCAGGAAATATATGAAATTCTTCACGTGGACTTGTGAGTACAGCTTCAAGGTCTACTATAATATTATCAGACTCGGGTTGATCCTCAAAATCAATGCTAAATGCCTGCGAAGAATAGTAAATGTCTCTTAATGTGGATGATTTTCCCTCTCGTACCAATCTGTTTACAAAGAAAGCAAGCCACGCAAGTTGTGTATAGGAACGCAATTGTGACATGTTTCGTGAACTGCGAACAGCGCTAGCACTACCCAAAATGTATTGTCTTATTTTTTTATCATAAACAATATTACTTACAGATCTACTTGGTATAACAAACTGTGGAAATCTTCCTTTGTCTAGATGTTCATATATGCTAAGACCCTGTTGTTCCAACATTGACAACAATCTTTTCTTTCTAGTTTCTGCGGTCTTTGCATTAGACTTGTTCTTCAATCTCACTTCCCATCCTTATCAGTTGGTTATAATTTGGTTCTTTTTTCTTGCCAGCAAGTTCAGTTGCAAATTGTGCAATGAGTGGTACATATTTTGAATAAAGATTTGCTCTCTTTTTTGCCATATCAGCTGCTCCTTGTCGTGACATGTGGACAGCTAATTTTCTTGCCAAGTATTGTAATGCATTTTTCAGTTCTCTTTCAATCTCGGGCCTGTCTGCTACATTTTCTTTTCCTACAGTCTTGTAAGGAATTCTAGTAGAACAAATATGAGATACAATAACAAGTGGCGGATCTCCTTTTATTTTGTATCTAGTCCACTCCGTCTCATTAACTATCTTGAGTACTACATCACTTCCCTCATCATACAAGAGAGGTATACGATTTGCAAAACGGTAAACTTTGAGTCCACTTGGTGGAATATCTCCACCATAAGCAATACCCATTTCAACTACAAATGGAAATCCAGAGTATGCCGATGCATTACGTTGCCAAACTGCTGCAAATTCAGGGTTGAAAAATTTCATTATTCCTTTTGAAAGAGGTTCTTCCCCAAGAGGTGCCAAGCAGCTAGGATCTGGTGAGAGAAATTCCTCAAATTTTTGAAGTGCATCGGCTAGTTTTACCAACTCCTCGTTTGTCATACTGCCTATTCTCTTGTCGGGTTTGAACTTGGCAAACTCACAGAATTTTTCAGCAGTTGTAGGTCCTACTCTTTGGAATCGCTTTGTCAAGAATGTGAGAAGTGTGTCGCCTTGAACAGTGCTTGCAATTTGTTTGTAATATGGGCTATCGGGACTTAATTCTACTGAGTGAGACTGGGATTCACCAAAGTCCCAATATGTTATAGTTTTATTTGCAACATCAATGTCATCAATTCTGATTTTTTGTAGTCCTTCAAAATCAATGTTCAAAAATGACATTACTGAGATTACAGTCCTTACTGGTTTTGATATGTCAGACCAGCGTTTTTGTGCACGTTCTAGAATTTCTTTTGGTGAGAGATTTTTCTTCAAGCCTAATTCTTTTTTGACTTTGTCAATCATCTTGTTGTCTATAGCTGGAATTTGATAATGTGTATCAGTAATCATTCTTCTAATAGTTTCAACATCAATACCATGTGGATGAGGTTTGATAACAGTAGGAGGACGTGGCATATCTTTTACAATTCTTGCATAATGGAATTTTTCTCCAGCTGGATCTTCAAATGTTATTGATGCATAAGGCGTAATCAAAGAAGTTTGATATACATAATCTCGAATTTTGGATCCTGCCTTTGAGTAATCTCCTTCAAGAACAATACTTACTGTAAGACCTGTCTTTGATGCTTCTTTTGTAGTATGTTTTTGTATGACAGGTTTGTTTTTCTGAATATCAAGTAACATCACAAACTCATCAAGTGATTTTCCATCAGAACAACTTTTCACAGTCACTGGTTTGTTTGTAGTAATCTGACCATAGAGTATAGCCATGGTAGCACCAAGACCAAACATACCTCTTGCTTGTTTGAGACCAAATTTGGAACCATAAAGAACAGTACCAAAAGCAAGCGGGATGTGTTCAGGATCAATTCCAGGACCATTATCTTTTACAGTCAAGATGTAGTGTTTTGGATCTGCTTGTTCAGGATCTACTGCTTTTATTGAGAGATGAATATCAGGAAGTATTTTTCTGTGATCACATGCATCAAGTGCATTTTCTACAAATTCTCTGACCGAAGTGTAAAGTGATCTGGTAGGATTACTAAATCCTGCAAGGTCTCTATTTCTGTAAAAGAACTCACTTGGAGATATCTGGCTGAAGACTTCTTTACTCAAGGATATTTCCACCCTCCCAAAGTTGGAGTTTTTCTAATTTTTGTCTGCGTCGTGACTCTTGTAAATCATTGTAAACTTTTCCATGAGTACTACCACTTGAAATTGATGTTATTGCATTTACAGCAGATTTTAGTTGTGTTCCATCTCCAATTATAGCAACAGTTCTGCCATAAACAGATACTTTGGCGCCGCTTAGATCTTCAATATTTTTCCTAACTCGACCGCCTTCACCTATTATTCTACTCTTTATCCTTTCAATTTGAGCAGAAGATTTGCCAGCAAACTGACGCAGATCCATTACGTGTAACGAGGTTTCTTCCTGAACAAGACGCATTGCGTTTTCTGCTGAAAACCCACGACCTATAGCCAGCACAATTTCTTCAGCCTTAAATGGCATTATATTTTCAACGTCGCCCACTCCCTTTATGACTGTCTCGCCTGTTTGACCATCAACTGTCAATGAGACAGAGCAGATTTTTTCTATTTTGGCTTTTATTTTTCCAGATTTACCAATCAATACACCAACACGATCAACTGGAATTAATATTATTTTCTCAAAGATCATTTTGTAACCCTCTCAAATACATCAATTGGATTGTCCACTGTAAGTCCTCTCTTAACAAAGAATCTGGTAATATTACTAATATCTCTTTCAAGGAATTCTTTTGTTTTAGGATGTCTTATATCTACTGCAGAGCCAAAATCAAAAACCATCGGACCTGTTTTTGTCTTGAAAATATTATACTCGGAAAGATCAGCATGAACAAGTTCTGCTTTTTGATATAGATCTGAAATGATTCCTATTGTCTTTTCATAGTCCGTATAATCTACTTCAGACTCAACTAATGTAGGAGATGGAACACCATTAGATCCTACAAATTTCATTACTAGAATATTTTTCATCACAGTTATTGGTTCTGGGCATGAGATTCCAACGTTAAAAGATTTACTCAAGTTACGGAATTCTTTTTTTGCCCATAATTCTACAAGAGATCGCGTTCCTTTTTTTATTTTTGTAAATCGTGGATCACCTACAAGGTAAGGATAACGTTTCTTAAAGTTAGAGGTAGTGACAAGATAAATTTTTACGGCAAGATCTTGATCAGAAGGATCTACGGCCCAATACATTTGTGATTCTTTTCCAGCACCTACTGCACCATTAACATATGAGATGATGCCATTGTTTATCATACGTGAAAGAAGCATTACAGTAGATTTGTCAAATACGGCCTCGAGCACTTTGTCTTTATCAAATATGCCTTTCTCTGTTTTTCTTGCTCTCTCTTTGCCGACAAGTTTGAGATTCATCTTTTTTGCAAGTTTGTCTTGTAACCCCAGATCAGATTCTGAGTCTGAATCTTCAGATTCATCATCTAATTCTAACAAGTCTAGATCATCTTCCTCGTAGACCTCATTGAGATTATCTATAGAATCATCATTCATACTGATTTTGCACCTAGTAACAACACAGTTTGTAATACAAACCTTGTAAAATTGATTGCTGTTAGAAATCTTGCGGCAATAATCCCTTTTGTTTTAACATGTCAACTTGAGACAGGGTGTATCTCCAAGTTATATCTCCACGATCATCAGATTTGAAATCCCACGGAGCAATTGTTACAACATCATTATCTCTTATCCAGATTTTTCTTTTTAGTTTACCTCTAATTCTTCCCATTCTTGTCTTGTCATCAGTACATCGTACAAGTATATGATCACTGCCCAAAAGTTTTACAACTCTACCCAATAGTTCTCCTTCTCCAGGCAATTGCATTTCTTTCAATTCACTTTCGTTCAGTACTTTTCGCTTACCCAAAATTCTCAGACAACAATGCATTCAGTATGTATATAATCGTTGTATTTTCAAAATTTGAAAACAATAAGGAAAGGAATTCCTTCAATTTCTTTTACACCTTTTGCAGATCCTATTCCTAGTTTTAATGAAAGATCAATTGTTTTTTTACCGACCATGTTGATTATTGAAGAAGTTCGGAGAAGAGATTCAGCCTCTTTTTCGTCAATTAAACGGTCTCCATAGTAACTCTTTGTAATGTTTACTTCCAGATCAGATTTTCTAACAGTTCTACCAACTAATTCTGCATCACAAATGTTTAACATTCTATTGTCCTTTTGATTCACTACTTTAACTGCAAAATTCATTTACGCATATTGACCCTTTAGGGGTGATCGTGCTCCACATGCTTCGCATTTGAGAAGTGTCACTCTGTTTTCTTTTTCAACCCTAGTATCTGGGCTTTTGCAAGTAGGACATTCTACATATTCTTTGAGATACCTATTCAAAAGGGCTGAAAATTCATGTGGATCTTTTTTGCCCACAAAGACTGCCTTATCTCCCCCGAACTGCGCAGGAGTTGCAAACTCTTTTGAAAGATATTGTAAAAGCTTTTCAGGATCTCTTCGTAGTATTTTTGGAAACTCGGAGAAATTTCTGAAAAAGGTTCTATTTCCTTGCCACATAATATCGACTTTGGGAAGTTCAAATCTTGATGTAGAGCCAGTCTTAGTCTGAGATACTTTATCCTGAATATTCTTTAGTAATTTTTCATATTCGGCTTTTGTCAACTATTCCA
>CAZWSG010000011.1:0-50464 GCA_964636595.1 uncultured Nitrosopumilaceae archaeon | reverse complement strand
ATAAAAGCTGGACATGTGTGTTATTCATGACAGTACAAAGCTCAGAGATGAATGCCAAGTGTGCTAGATGTGGTAAAGCCAAGATGTTAACAGACGGTACCACAGGTGAGCGATTTTGTGGAGGATGTGGATTGGTAGTAAATGAGATTGTAAATGATTTGGGTCCTGAGAGACAGTCATTTTCAAAAGAACAGTTCGAAGATAGGGCAAGGACTGGCGTTCCAACATCTCTTGCAATGCATGACATGGGACTTGCAACAGTAATTGGACAGGCAAACAAGGATTCTACCGGAAAACCCTTGTCAGCATCAATGAAAAATACAATTACTCGTCTTAGAACATGGGACAGTCGAAGTCAAGTTCATGAAGCAACTGAAAGAAATTGCAGACAGGCATTCAGTGAGCTTAGCAGACTAAAAGACAAACTTGCATTATCAGATGCAGTGGTAGAAAAAACTGCATATGTTTACAGAAAAGCATTAGAAAAAGGACTTGCAAAGGGAAGATCCATCCCAGGGTTAATTGCAGCTGCATTGTATTTGTCCTGCAGAGAGACTGGTACTCCGAGAACATTAAACGAGGTTGCAAAAAGAATCAATGTAAAAAAGAAAGACGTATCCAGATGTTACAGATTATTATTACAAGAACTTGACATGACAATGCCAGTATTAGATCCAATAAAATGCATGTCAAGAATTGCAAGTGAATCAGGTCTTAGTGAGAAAGTAAAACGAGAGGCACTGAAAATTTTAGAGCAGGCAAATAAAAAAGAGATCTCTGCAGGAAAAGATCCGATGGGCCTTGCGGCGGCTGCGTTGTATTTATCCTGTGCAATACACGGAGATAGTACAACGCAAAAAGTAATTGCAATAGCAGCCGGCGTAACTGAGGTAACTATACGAAATAGGTACAAGGGATTGCGAGAACTATTAGATATTCAGGTTCCTGACAAAAAGACAAAGTCTGAGCCGACTGAAGACTAGAATCTAGTTAAACTCACTACTATTTTTACACTGTACGATACCTCTTCTTAATAAAGAATCCATTTTTCAGAACCATCATCTTCTCAAGGATCATTTTTGATTGTTAATTTTAGATGTGAAAACCAAATTATACAATCAATTTAACTTACGTGAGTAGTTACTACAAGTCTAATTAAATAGAAAATTGTTTCAATGCTTACTTTTGTCAAGGATTGTACAAGCATTTTTTCTGCCTCGTCGGGTAGTTCATCTTTTATTGAATTGAGTAATTTCTTAAAACTATTTTTTGTTTCTCGTGTACCTTCAGTTTCATTAATAATCTGCGTATAACGTTTTTTATCTTTTGCAATGATAAATAATGGTTCTATGAATTTACGAAAATACAATTTACCCTGTGTTGTTAATTTGAAATTATATCTACCATCTTTTCTAATAATACGCTTTGTCTGCATATTCATCAAAAATCTGAATAATTCTTGATCGGAACTTATCTGAATAACTAAAGATCTCGGTGCATGATTTATGATCCTCCCAGTATTAATGGTATAATGCGGATGGATTACAAGATACGCTACAATCCACTTTTCTAATTCAATATGAAAGCCCAAATCATATCAAAACACATTTACAAGTATACAAAAGTTTTGATTTAATTCATACTAACTAGATCTAATAGCATGAGATCAAAAATGAACATCTTTTTCAAGCCTCTTACTACTTTTCTCTATTCTCACTAGGTGTCGGAGAAAATTATAATTTTTTGTAAGAAAATTATCTAAAGTGTGAGACAGTTACTTTTTGTCCAATCTTTAGTTCTTTTTGGATCTTGACTTTCTTTACTGCTTCTTCAAAGTCTCGCATCTTCACCTTTGCAGCTTCAACTTGTTTTTCTGCATCTTTTGGATCAGGATATTTTTCCACAAAGTTATGCAATACAATTGATGCTGCAGTATTTGCAATAGATGCAACATCGGCTCCACTCATGCCATCAGTTATCTCTGCAATCTTTGCCAAGTCAACATAATCAGGATTCAATCCATTTGGCGTGCCCATTTCTCTTTCAATTGGAATATCCGCAGAGCTTATCTCCAATATCTTCAATCTTCCTTCCTTGTCTGGAATTGGAACTAGAATAATTTTGTCAAATCTGCCTGGTCGAAGCAATGCAGAATCAATCATGTCTGCTCTATTTGTTGCAGCAATTACCACCACACCATTAAGTGATGTGATTCCATCCATTTCAGTTAGTAGCTGACTGACAACTTTTTCTGTAGTAGCGCTCTCACCCATTCCTCTAATTGGTGCAATGGAATCAATCTCATCGAAAAATATGACACATGGTGATGACTGTCTTGCTCTTCGAAATATCTCTCTTATTCCTCGTTCTGATTCACCAATCCATTTGGATAACAACTCTGGACCTTTTACTGAGATGAAATTTGCTTCACTCTCTGTTGCAACTGCTTTTGCAAGTAGTGTTTTGCCTGTTCCACTTGGACCATGCAACAAGATGCCTCTTGGCATTCTATATCCAAGCTGAGAGTAAAGATTAGGATACTTCATAGGCCATTCTACTGCCTCTTGGAGTTCCCTTTTCACATTTTCTAGTCCTCCAATTTCATTCCATTTGATATCAGGTGTTTCAATGTATACCTCACGCATTCCTGCAGGTGTAACATCTCGGAATGCAAATTGATAATCCTCAGAGTTTACAATCAATTTATCCAAAGTCTCTGGAGGAATTTTTTCATCAGATAAATTAATTTCAGGTAACAATCTTCGAAGACATTTCATTGCAGCTTCTTTGCAGAGATATTCCAAATCTGCTCCCACATATCCATGACTAGTGCCTGCAATTTTTTCCAAGTTGATATCTTCGTTTAGAGGCATGTTTCGTGTATGAATTAATAAAATTTCGAGTCTTCCCTTTTTGTCAGGAACTTTGATCTCAATTTCTCTGTCAAATCTACCAGGCCTTCTCAGAGCTGGGTCTAGTGCATTTGGTCTGTTTGTTGCTGCAATGACAATTACTTTGCCCCTACCTTCAAGACCATCCATTAATGATAACATTTGAGAAACAACTCTTCTTTCCACTTCTCCTGTAACCTCTTCTCGTTTTGGTGCAATTGAATCAATTTCATCTACAAAAATAATTGATGGTGCTTTTTCTTTTGCTTCTTTGAATATTTCACGTAGTCTAGCTTCACTTTCTCCATAAAATTTGCTCATTATCTCAGGACCAGATATACTAATGAAATGGGCATTGGTTTCATTTGCAACTGCTTTTGCAAGTAACGTCTTTCCAGTTCCAGGTACACCATATAACAATACACCTTTTGGAGCTTCAACTCCTAATTTTTCAAATATTTCCGGATGTCTCATTGGCAATTCAATCATCTCTCTGACTTTTTTTATCTCGTCAGACATGCCACCAATGTCTTCGTATGACACCTGTGGTACGCCACGTAAACTTTCACCTTTTTCAGCGATATGAAATTCGGTCTTTGGAGTTACAAGTACAGCATCAGATGCAGGAGTTATTCCAACTACTTGGAATGTCAACCTACCACCAAAGTATGGCACCATGATATTATCACCTTTTACAAGCGGAATATTTTCTAGAGAATCAGTAAGATATCTTTCGTCAATTGGTGGTATCGAATCAAGTGGAGCAACTATAACTTTTTCTGCAGGTACTGTCTTTATCTTTCGCACAGTAACAGTATCGCCAATTCCTACACCAGTGTTGTTTCTTCCAAGGCCATCTACTCGAATTATTCCCTTTCCTTCATCAGAAGGATATAGTGGAAGACATCGTGCTACAGATCTTCGCTTGCCTGTAATTTCTAATATATCACCAGTTGATGCTCCAAGGGCATCCATGGACTCGTAATCAATTCTAGTAACTCCCCTACCTACATCACGAGTATACGCTTCCAATATTTTTAATTGAACAGAGTTTTGGACTATGAATATACTTACAGGTATGTCTTGTTATACCTTTGGAATTTTGAATACATGACAGACTAATTTTTAAACCCTGATTGAGATGAAGGTAAAAATCATTGTACAATAAAAATAATCAAGAAGTTTAATACCGTAAATACAATTTTGATATCATTGGATGCATATCTTGAAGAAGAATTGTATGATCTCCTAACATATTGTATTCAGAATCCAAATGCCCCAGATTATGCTTCCAAGAAAGACAGGATAAAGGAAATAGGTCAAGAATTGTTTGCAGACGGTGGCGTAGATGCACTTGAGAACATGTATTTTTCAATAGAACATAGAGTAAGAGAAGAGATCTCAAAAGATGCCAAGCCATATCGTTCACTTTGGAATGACATCTCTAACGATTGGAATTACTAGGCTACTGCAGCAAGTGGTTTTTCTTGTACAGGTTCTTGCATCTCTTTTCTTGCTCGGGCTAGTGCCATTCTAAGATGTTCGATTTCAATTTCATCCATCATTTCACACATGATATTTTATAGAAATTTGTGATACTTAAGAGATGCGTATCTTTTATGAAAATGAACGTTTCAGTTCGGGATTATTTACAGGTTTCAAGTTAACACAATAATCAATCCAGTTATGTGTAAATAATATTTCCTTGTCACCATGTGCATAGCAGCCTAGTACATTTTTGCCATCAAGATTTAATGGAAAATCTATTACAAATTTTTCTTGTTCTTCGATTTTCTTAAAATATGTTGGTTTGAGACCCATCGAATACAATTCTATCACATACTCAAACGGATTATTTCCGCCAAATTTTTCCTTGACTGATTCACATACTGCATATCGTGCAGCGTATTTTGCAGCATCTCTTGCTGCATCTCTTGCAGTCTCTCCAGAGATAAATTCGCTTCCATACCATCCATAATTATCACGAGCAGATTGACTCGCAGATTTCCATGCAGAGTTCCATGCCAAGTCCCAAGTGTTTGTACGGCCAGACCTCATTGCTTCAATTCTAGCCAAATCCCAAAGCGAATCAGATGCATGCTGTAGAGTACCATTTTCTTTTTTCCAGGGTGTTAATGCTTGGACATACTTTTCTACAATCTCAGATACCTTTGGTAAGAGAGCATTTGCATCAGAAATAGATCTTGCAGGAGTGAGATACTTTAAAGATTGTAACTTGGATAACTGCGAATCAGTATTTGTTTGGCTCATCTTTATTCAAAAACTTCTCGGTTTAATATTAATCTGTTTTTTTGCGTTCATAAAATTTTTCAGGCGGTTCTTGTCTGTCCTTTTTTCGTCCTGGCAGATACAACTTGGCAACTGCGCCCATCATGAATCCACCAACAACTACTATGGCAATTCCGCTTATAATTAGTACGAGAACTCGTCCAATTGTCTTTAGTATTGCCATGATAGTATCTGGTACTACTAGTAAATATGAATTAGTTACAGGACATCATTGTTTGAACCCTTTTTTGGCAAAATAGCAGTTATTCAAACTTACACATTAGTTTTTCAGTCTTTTGTCTTTTTTAGATCTGATGATTTAGAGTCATCAAGATATCTAGTCAAGTTTTCAGTTATTTTTTTCACGGTATCAAGTGCAGACTTTATCTCTTGTTCTGAAAGATCTTTTGCAGAAACCTTTCTTAGATGTACAATACACTCCACCATGGAATCCCACAATGAATCAGTCTTTGCAGTGGCGTAGATCCTCTTTATTCGTCTGTCTTGGGCATCTGATTTTCTTTTCACATATCCATCCTCTTCCAGTTTATCAATTATCGGTACAAGGGATGGAGTTTCAACTCCAATCACGTCAGCAATTTCTCGTTGAGTGGGACCAGCCTGCATATACAATGCAAATATGACCTTTGACTGGACTAGGTTTATTCCCACTTTATTTCGTAATTCCAAATCAAATGCTTTCTGCATCATCTTTGATGCAGAATATATGACAAATCCTATGCCATTCTCATAATCAAATTTTTTCATTTGATTTCTAATCATTAGTTCCCTAATGATTATATAGACCTTGTTCTATTGTATAATACATGAAGACAAGTCATGTAACAAAAAACGGAGTGACAATCTAATGGCAGTAAGCATGAAGCAGCAATATAGATCAGAGATTGGAGTGATCTCAGAGATACTGCAAGTTGCAATGGACTGTGGCATACAAGGTATCATAATATCCTCAATTGCACGCAGAGCCAACCTATCGCACTATACAGCAATGGAAAAATGTCAAAAGCTAATAGACTTTGGACTCTTGGAATCAAGAATAGACAATAAAAGTCGCAGTTTTGTCATCACTGAAAAAGGAATCAGATTCCACCAAGAGATGCAAAAATTCCTAGAGATTGCTCAAGAGATCAAGATAAGATATTAGCAATTTCAGTCAATTCTCATTTTTGAGAAAATCTAGTTTTTACTTTCAGAATTGTAGAACAATCTCATAGAACCTTTTAATCCAGTTTTTTACAGATTAATTACATATCCACTTGCTTTAAATTAAGAATAAATCGCTTTTGAATGAATGTCAGAAGATTTTGCCAATAAGATTGAAGAAATGATAAAATCACAGAAAGGAGATGTTGTAAGATTACAAAATATTCTAGATGCAGTCAAAAATGGCGAACCAGTTTCCTTCGAAGACCATCAATACATAGAAAATTTGACAGAAAATCAACCTCAAACCAATCAAGTTTCAAGTAATGATATAGCAGATTCTAAACCAGAAAGTGTACAAGACAATACAGTTCCAAGTCCTGAGATTGCAGAGACAGAGCCTGTAAAGAAAATATCTACCAAAAAATATGCCTCAATAGGCATCATTGCAGCAATCATAATTGTAGCATATATCGGACTTGATGTATACGCAGTAGATAGTTTACAATTTCGTCCGCATCATGGTCAACAGGTAGCAATTTCAGACACTGAACTTAGCATACAAACTGATGCATGCAATCCATCATATTTTCCTGCCATGTTTACCAAGTATGAGATAGATGCATTTTACAATTCAGATATTATAGAAAAAGCTACAGTAGGAGGCTCTACATTATCACCAAAATCAGCTGCAACATTAGACGGGATATTTGCGATAAACAAAGATGCTGTGACCAAAATCGGACAAGAAAATGCTGCATTTGATCCATCCAAGGCAACCATAACAACTTCTGTAAGTGCACCAATCTTTGGAGTCATACCATATTCAGTGGACAAGAAATATGCTGCAGAAGATTTTCAGAAAATGATAAAAAACCCACCTCCAGGTACGTTTGACTGCTTCCCCTAGCATGTAAGATACAATAATAATTTATGTTCTGTAAATTAAAAGGGGTCATTCAGACCACCAATGGAAGATCTGAGTCCCCTTCTAGTTGAATGAGTTCCATACGTGATACCATGTCTTATGTACGTGTTGTGTTACTTTGAATAAGCTAGACATGATTGATTCTGGAAATACAGTTAATTTTTGCAAGTAAAAACTAGGTTAGTACAAGAAGAAAATAAAAAATTTCATTAAAAAACTAGTGGCATGGAAAACCAGATGCGTGTCTCATGTCATGAGTATATTCATGCATCAATCCAACACCGTTCATCTGTGCATATGCAGACTGTCCTTCAAATATGCTAAAGATCTGTCCTTGGTCAAAGCCCACTACAAAGTACCCCATTCCAAATATTGCAAACAGAACTACGGCTGCAACAAGTGGAACTGCGTGTTTTGTCTTTGTTACTTGTGACGTGTTAACCATTTCTATTTTCGTGTCATAATATGATTATTTAAACAATTGGATAGTTTATCCGACTTGATATTACGCAAATCTAATAATGGAATAATAGATCTCACAATAATATGCATCAAGTAATACATCTACTTTCCAAGGTAGCACAAAGACATGCTCCAAGTAGAATTCTTAGTTTTGATCTGGTTCACGTCTTTAAAACAATGCAAATGATGTCGGACAAAAATAAAATAAGTAGATCTATGATGATGCAAGAACTCGGACTAGGAGAAGGTTCGATTAAGACGTTAGTAAAGCATCTAAAAATGCATGGTCTTGTAGAAAATTCCAATGCAGGTATGTGGCTTACAAATAAAGGAGATTTGCTTTATGCCAAATTACATATCATAATTCCAAGAGAGGCGGACATTGCCAAATGTTCAGTAGCCTTGGGAAAATTCAATCATGCAGTGCTTCTAAAGAATATGGCTCACAACATAAAAAGTGGAATTGAACAACGTGATGCTGCAATCAAAGCAGGTGCAGTCGGAGCAACTACACTCATATGCAAAAATGAGAGATTAGTATTACCAGGAACTGGAGAGGATTTGATGCGAAATGATCAAAAAATACATTCACTCATCATGGAAAAACTATCACCTGAACAAAATGACGTGATAATAATAGGAAGTTCACAAAATAAAAAAATTGCAGAGATGGCTGCAAAAAGTGCTGCATTATACACAATAGAAGATCATGAAAAACACTAGGTAATTTTTAAAAATAGAATTAAAGAACTGGTTACAGATTCAAGAGTTTTGGACTCATTCTTGTTTGGAACAATACTGAAAACATTGTTACCAGTCCAACTGCTATGACAAGTATTAGACTAGATATATTTTCAAATTCTGGAATTACGGTAGTTCCAATAATCTCAATTTTAGAATCACCAGTTACAAATGGAATATCCAATACCCGATAGTTATAATCAGAACTAGTCTGCTGGAATGATGTTATTTCATCATCGTTGATAAAGACCAAAAATGATTCATCTGCATTACTAGGTTTTTTTGAATCAAGTAGTAATCTCGGTATTTGAAGATGCAACATACCAGAATCAGTGGAATTAATTTGTATCTCAAGTGCAATATTTTGTTTATCAAGAACCACATTTTCAACTTGACCTCCAGTAATTGTATAATTCAGATCAAAGCTTTGTCCGCTGGAAAGATCTTTTACATTAAATGTATTTTGTATTGGAACATCTGCCTGTTCAAATTGGAAATTCAGTATGGCAGATATGTGTTTGAATCCATATTGTACAATAAGAGAATACTTGCCTGGCATGCTCCATAATGGACCATAAATTTTCACAGGTATTGAAAATCTCCCATCAGATGTAACAGGTATCTGTTCAATGTGAACCAAATTATTGTTAGGATCAAGTATCTGAATTGTCAATTGCATGTCAGATACAACACTTTGGACTTGACCTGAGATGACCATGATATCACCTGGATTATACCTAGTCTTGTCTATTTTTACCACAATTTGTGCTGCGGTGGGTTGTGAAAGAGGATCAGCCGCAACAGGTGAAATGGATAAGAAAAAAACAGATGCGCTAGCAAGCATTGTAAAATACAAAACAGATTTTATTTTCAAATTAACATAGATTGCCTAGCATCATAGAATAAAGTCATTTCTATCAATATTGACGAAAGTGCTTAATCACATGGACTTGCATACTAAGCTTGACTTATGAAAATTAAGCTACAATCTTTAACGAGTGATATATGTAACAAGGAGAATTAATTTTAGAAAACTAATTGTGGATAGTTTATTTCTTGCGTAACGTATCCATGACATGATTTTCCCAGAGGGAACAGACATCCAGTCACACCCTCTGGTTTTTATTTTAAAAATACTAGTGTTTTCGTTCTCTTTTTCTCTGTAACATCCTCTGTTCTCCCTCTGTAAACCTCTTCTTGTCATCTTCTGTGACAATCAAAAGTGGAGGCACATCAGTGGGTTTGCCGTTTTCACCCAATGCAACAGAGGTGACATATGCAGTATTTGTAAGAGTCCTAATTCCAGTGAATAGATCTTCTGCCTCTACTTTAATTTCAATTTCCATTGAAGAGTGAGATACATAGTTTAATCTGGCATTTAGTATTAGCGCGTTTCCAACTAGAACAGGTTTTAAAAAGTTGACTCGGTCAATTGATGCAGTGACTGCATTTTTCTTGCAGTGTCTCTGGGCTACAAGACCCGCTATCAAATCAATCTGTCTTAATATCTCTCCACCAAATACGTTTCCAGCAGGGTTTGCATCAGAAGGAAACATTCGAACTGTCATCTCTGCCCTTGATTCTTCTGCACTCTTTGGTTTTAGAGACACGATATTGCAATAAATCAAACCATGGATTTATGAGTCATTCTTTTGTACATTAACAAAACACCGTTTAATTAATAGACATTTTGAGACAAAACAATGAATTCCATAACTGAGACTTGTGTAGTAAACGTACCAATAGACAAGGTATTCGGATTTTTATCAAATATTGAAAATATTTCAAAATGGTCTACAAAGTTTGTCAAAAAACTGATGTTAGTCAACGGTAAACACAAAGCCCTAACACCAATTGGAGAGGTATTCATCAGATTAGATACAAATCAAAAGGCAGGTTTGATTGACATCTATGCAGGACCTACTGAAGATAATATGACACCTGCATACATGAGAATAGTTTCCATACCTAACAATTCCACTGCAGTCATGTTTACTTTTTTCCAGTACGATTCTACGCCAGATGCAATTTGGCAGATCTTTTGCGAATGGATAAAAGTCGAAATAGAAAATATTAGAATACACTTCTCCTAGCAAACAAGTAAAATCAATCTTATATTTTAGACATGTCAACATAGAACAAATGAAATATTTCTTATGGAGACTAGCAGATTATACAATAGGCGCTCTTGTTGGAGGTGCCATTGTGTTTCTTGTAAACAAATTCATCTGTAGTCAATGCATAGGACACTACACACCCATTCTCATGATTGGGATATGGATTGGGTTTATGCTGTTGTGTAACTTTATCTTTCAAAAGGCAAGGCCTACTAGCATAAAACAAGACAATATGTGAAGAGAAATTTCCCAGAAAGCAAATATAGCATTAATTGATACCCATAATGAATGGCATTTTTTGAGGATTTCTGCAAAAGCGTAGTAGCGCTAGACAATAAGATAAGATTTGCCGGAATTGCAGATGGAGATGGAACATTAGAAGGCGCATCTGAGAGAGTAGGCCTTACACCAGTAATGAAACCAGAGGAGAGGGCCCAGTATGCAATAACTGCAGCTACAAGACAGTACACCAGACTCAGATGGGAATATCTACTTGGAAGAATCTCTTATGCAAGTTCACACTATACAAAAATAATCAGAGCAACAATACCAATCGCCGATGAAAACAGAAGACTTGCCCACGTACTTTTGTTATCATTTGATCCTGATGCAGACGACTTTCATCAGATCATAACAAAAAAGATAATTCCTCTAGTAAAGCAGAACATGGAACGATTCATGCAAGAAGCTCAGAAATAGATAATCAACTTCCAGTGTTTATGACCGGACGCTCTAGTCCTCTGCTGTCAATATACTCCTGCACCCTAACATCAGAACAGATAGGAATGTTTTGACCTCTGTTACCAGTACAGTAATTTTTTATCTGTAACATTTCTTGATCACAATCTGAAGTTGGAGTTGTTACACATGTATCAACATCATTTCCCAGTGTAGAAACGGAATCTGGACTTTGGTTAAGGGGAGGCACCGTACCGCCTTGATCTGACGAAGAGAGAAACGGAGAGACAAAAAAGTAAAGCGTAAAGGCAAACGCTACTCCAATCATAAGATAAACAGGAATTCTTCGCCTAACGTCCATACATATGCTGTAAATTTCTAAATTATAACTGATGCTAATTTATGACACAACAATTTTCATTGTGAGTGGAGGAGATAGTGCATCAGGATTTCCCACACTCTCCCATACAAAGATCTGTGCAGTATAGGTTCCAGATGTAGTGGGTATCCAAGACTGGGATGGACTCAGAGACTGACCTGCATCAAGTGTACCTGTTATCCACGATAAAGAACACACTACTCCATCTTGGTTTTCAATCTGTACGAGATATGCAAATGGCTGTGCCTTGTCTTGTCCGTTTGCAACATCAGTTGTAACCTGTACTTGTTTTCCAATCATAGTATACCAAATGCCATTTTCAAGGGTAGCACTAGATTTGGCAAGTTGAGAGTATCCAGGATGTGCCATCACAGATACAACCATAATAACAAGAATCATCAAAACTGCAGATGTATTCACAGGATAAAGTGAATTTGACTTGTTTTTTAGGGTTTGTTAAATTATTGTAATACTTCAATTATCTTGTTTTGCGATTTTTCTCCTGCGACTAGTCTCACTTTAGATTTTGATATCCCAAGATGCTTTGCAATTTGTTTTACTATTACCACGTTTGCCTTTCCATTTACGGGCTTTTCCATTATACCAATCTCGATTAAATCATTTTTTATTTTTAGATAATCCTTATGAAAATATACAGAAACCTTATAGAACATGTTCTGTCTTTATGTAAGACAAATATTAAAGATAGAGATGTAACAAACATGGAAGACAGCAATGAAGATCTTGAGAGACTTCAACTTTTAGATATCATATTTACAAGAGGAATCAATGCACTATCAAGAGCAGAACTTGAACATCTCCATGATTTGATAGAGAAAAAAGATTATAGTCATGACAAGAAAGCACAAAAATCGAAAACAAAACTTCTCAAAAAAATAGGTAATGCAATTTATGATCACGATGTAAAATATGGCAATTCATTTAAAATGAGCTAGAATAAAGTTTAGACAATGCCAAATGATATCATGCATTTTCTATTTCATAATGTAATATTCATAAAATATGGTTTACTAGGACTTTTTTTCAATGGAATGTTTTCAAGTTTCATTCCAATCCCAACAGAAATTACCATTTCAGCTTTATTGTTAAGTGGAACAAACATGCTTGATGTATTTTTGGTACTGATAATTGGTTCCATAATTGGCGGCTACATAGCATATTATATTGGATATAACGGTAGACTGTTAAAAAAACTCAGAAAGACGCCAGAAAAAAAACATGAAGAAAAAAGTATCAACATAATGACAAAATACGGTTGGTTTACAGTAATTTTCATTTCGCCATGGATTCCAGTACTTGGCGATGTTGTATCAATAGTGGCGGGAACCAAAAAGTACAACATTGTGAAATATTCTATTGCAATGACAACAGGTAAGACGGTAAAAGCAGTTGCAATAGTATTCTTCGGTGTACATTTCATACATTGGATAGCGCGACTAATGCACTAGAAAGTATATTACGTGTATATTAGAACAAAAATCTTGTGAAAGACATCTTTCCAACAAATTATGATTTAGAGTTTGAACCAGATTTTAAGAAATTCATATTCAGAGGAAGAGAAAAAATATCAATCAAGATATCAAAACCTACAAACAAAATTGTGTTACACGCTGCAGAACTTGAGATAAAACAGTGTAAGATATCTTGGAATGGAATGGAGATTAAAGCAAAACCAAGACTTGATGAAAAGACAGAAGAACTCATACTAACATTTTCTCAAAAGATATCTGGCAAAGCAGTTCTTTCAATTGATTTCATAGGACAGTTAAATGACAAGCTTGTTGGGTTTTACAGAAGTAAATACAAGTACAAGGGAAGAGAAAAATATCTTGCTACCACTCAGTTTGAGGCAGCCGATGCACGAAGAGCATTTCCATGCTGGGATGAACCAGAAGCCAAGGCAACATTTGATGTCTCGCTTTTAGTTAACAAGACACATACTGCCATCTCAAACATGCCAATAATATCAAAGAGAGAAATATCTCAGAAGATCCTATACAAGTTTGACACTACTCCAATCATGTCTACATATCTTCTTTATCTTGCAGTTGGAGAGTTTGAACACATTTCAACCAAGTCAGGTAAGACTTTGATCAGAGTAATAACCACACAAGGAAAGAAACAACAAGGAAAACTTTCACTAGAGTTTACAAAACAATTTCTATCATACTTTGAAAAATATTTCAAGATTGCATATCCATTACCCAAACTTGACATGATTGCAATACCAGACTTTGCATCAGGTGCAATGGAAAACTGGGGTGCAATCACATTCAGAGAGACCATACTACTTTACGATCCAAAAACATCATCTACGGAAACGAAACAACACATTGCCGAAGTAATTGCACATGAGATAGCACACCAGTGGTTTGGCAATCTAGTCACCATGAAGTGGTGGAATGATCTATGGCTCAATGAGAGTTTTGCCACATTCATGGCAACAAAGGCAGTTGATGCATTATATCCAGAATGGGATTTCTGGGACCAATTCCTCATTTCAGAGATGACAGGAGGTTTGAGTCTTGATTCTCTAAAATCATCACACCCAATTGATGTACCGGTAAAAAGTCCAGCAGATGTTAGACAAATATTTGATGAGATCAGTTACAACAAGGGAGGTTGTGTACTTATGATGCTAGAGAACTTTATCGGAGATGACAACTTTAGAAAAGGATTACACAGTTATCTGAAAAAACACGAATATGCAAATGCAACAACAGAAGATCTTTGGAACTCACTTGGATCAATATCAAGACAACCAGTACGACAAATGATGAACACATGGGTAAGACAAGTTGGATACCCAGTGATTGAAGCCAAGATTAAAGACTCGAAATTAAAACTATCTCAGAGTAGATTTCTTTTAGAAAATAACGGTAAAGCAAAACAAGGAAATTGGATTATCCCACTCTCTGTGAGAACGGGAGACAAGGTAACTACCAAATTGATGAAAGGACCAATTACAATACCCTACAAGGAAGACTGGTTCAAAATAAATGACGGCCAAAAGGGATTTTATCGAGTAAAATATGACAAGGATGCCCTTGATTCACTAGCAAGACAAGTTGAAGAAAAGACAATATCAAATGTAGACCGTTGGAGCATCCATCATGACCTCTTTGCACTTTGCATATCAAATCAAATATCGTTTAGAGAGTATCTTGACTTTGTTAGGCATTACGAAGATGAGGACGATTACGTTGTTTTATCAGACATCATAGCTAGCCTGAACTTTTTCTATACAATCTCATCAAAAGAAAAATTCTGGGATGAAATAAAAGAATTCAATCTTGATTTCTTTAACAAGGTATTTGCAAAACTTGGATGGGATCCAGTCAATGGAGAAAAATCAACAAGTTCACTTTTACGCTCTCAAGTCATTAGTTCACTAGGGAGACTGGAAGATCAAGACATAGTTACAGAGGCAAAATCAAGATTTACTAATTTGTTAAAAACTGGAAAATTAAATCCAGATCTTCGTGGTCCGGTATATTCCATAATAGCATGGACAGGGGATTCATCAACATATCAAAAAATGCTCAGATTATATCACAAGGCGCCGACACAAGAAGAAATGGTCAGATTGCTTAGCTCACTTGCAAACTTTCAAGACAAAAAATTATTATCAAAAACACTCTTGTTTACACTCTCAAAAGAGGTTCGAACACAAAACTTGTTCCAGCCAATTGCAAGAATGGTTACAAATCCACAAGGCAAAGAACTTGTTTTGCCATGGATAAAACAAAACTGGAAAGGAATTGTATCAAGATTTGGCATAGGAAATCCGCTTCTCAACAGAATAATTGGTAGTGTCTCAATTGAAGCTGATTTTGAAAAAGAAAAAGAAATCAGAAACTTTTTTGCAAGACATCATGTCCCGGGAACTGAGATGAAACTTGCACAGACATTGGAGAGAATAAGAATTCATGCAAGATTTATTCAGAGCATAAGAAAAGAATTTTCCTAGACAGATTTTCCATAGTTTTGTAATTTAGAATGCAATTCTCTCAATGTTTAATAGTGCCCCAAAATCAAAATCGCTAATGGCTACCCCCTCCAATCGCAGATTAACAATCATCACAGTCATGTTTTTCATCGCAGGATTTTGGGGCATATTCATGGGACTGGTCGTATTTACCAATCCAAACTTCATTTTGACTGCACTTGGCATGGTAAACATATCACTAGGAATATTTTTGGGGTTTCGCATTCTAAGAAGAAATAGACAAAAAATGATGGACCGACGAAAATAATCATAAATCATCCCAGATTTAGCAATCCACTTTTATAATTTGACGACAAAAGTCTAAGGATGGCAGATCTAAGTTTGGGTCACCTCCTATCAAGTGAATTTGTTATTCCAGTATTTCTTGCTACAATATTTCTTGCTTCTCTGATTGCAACCAAGGTAAAAATCCCTTATACCATGATTCTAGTTGGAATTGGAATTTCAATATCAATCATAGATTTCACCGGTCACGGAATTCCAAATATTTCAGGATTCAAGGTGGATCCAAAACTTATTCTCTACTTTGTCATTCCACCATTAATTTTTGAGGCAATGATGAAAATAGACAGAGATCAATTCAAAACAATTAGAATATCAGCCCTTGCATTAGCCACAGTTGGAGTTGGACTTGCCACCATAGTTGGCGGACTCTTGTTGTCATATCTAGCAGGTCTTCCAACAATTGTTGCTTTTGCTTTTGCTGCACTAATTGCACCCACAGATGCTGCAATTGTAATTGAGGTATTCAAGAGAGTCAGAGTTCCAAGAACACTTGTGACATTGATGGAATCAGAAGCAAGTTTTAACGATGCTGCAGGCGTAATAATATTTTCTTCAATCATGGCAATAGCTGCTTCACAAGGATCATCACTTTCCCCAGACACTCCAACAGGAATCAATGTTAACATTTTAGAAACAATTGGACATTTTGCTCTAGTATTTTTTGGCGGCATCAGCATAGGAATAGGTCTTGCAGTAGGCTCACAATTTTTGCATAAATTGTTAGAAGAACCACTGTCTGAGACTGCACTCTCAGTAGCTGTATTGTTTGGTTCAGTAGTAATTTCAAATGCACTTGGACTATCAGGACTTGTTGCAGCAGCAGCCGCAGGATTATGGTTTGGAGTAATAATGAGAAAACCACAGATCATGGGAGAGAAAGTAAGGATATACACATCAAATTTTTGGGAAATGATTGCATTCTTTGCAAACTCGGTGGCATTTTTGTATTTAGGATTGAGTATGGATATGACAAGAATAGGACAAAATCTTCCTCTAATTGCACTTGCAATTATTTCAGTATTGGCTGCAAGAGCCGCATCCACATATCCAATACTTGCAGCAACACATAGATTCACAAAAGAAAAGACGATAGGTCCATGGAGACACGTGGTCATGATTGGAGGCATGAGAGGGGCACTCTCAGTAGCACTAGTTGCGACCCTTCCTGAAAGCGACATCAAGGAAATATTAAAAACAATCACATTCGGAGTTGTGCTATCATCTCTGATAATCCAGTATCCAATCCTTTCAAGATATATCAAAAAGGCATTTCCAGAAGCAGTCCAAGAGACGCCAAGTAGTTAACTTTACAATCAGGAGAAGAATTTATTTTGTTTGAAAATCATAGATTTATCAACTTGCATGACTCCAAAAAACATTAAACGAGACATCCAAAATATTTTCCTAGTGTACAAAAATGAGTGAAAAAAATCAAACAGAAAGAACAGTTTTAGAAGGAATAAGTTATGCCAAGCTTGAAAAACACAAGGATGCAATATCATTTTTTGACAAGGCGTTAAAACAAGACCCAAAAAATGTAGATGCATTATACAACAAAGGAATGTCTCTTTTGAAATTAAAGAAAACTAAAGATGCAATATCATGTTTTGAGAAAATAACAGAATATGATCCAAATCATGCTGATGCACTAAACAACATAGGAAATCATTCTGCAGAGTTGCAACAGTTTGAAAAAGCAGTCGCATGTTATAACAAGGCATTATCAAATGATCCAGAATACCTACCAGCATTATACAACAAAGGAATTGCATCAATTAGACTTGAAAAATATGATGATGCCATAGATTGTTTGAATAAAGTACTTGACAAAGAACCAGAAAACATGCAGGCAATACACTATAAGGGACTAGTTCTTGGCAAGCAAAAAAAACACGAAGAAGCGTTATCATACTTTGATAAAATTTTGGAAAAAGAACCAGAAAATAATGAAGCAATATTTTACAAGGCAACAGAATTATCTGAGCTTGGCAGACATGATGAAGCAATAACAATCTTTGATAAAATACTAAAAGAATTTCCAAAAAATGGCACCGTAATTTACGCAAAGGCAAGAAGTAAGGCCCAAATGGGACAAAATGATGACGCCCTAGTTCTTCTTGCACAGGCAATATCGCATTATGGCAAAACCATAAAAAACTGGGCCATCAAAGACTCGTCATTCGATAAGATAAAAGGGGATTCCAGATTCAAAACAATAGTGAAATAAAATGTCAGAAGATATGCTAAAAACAATCAAGGGTTTGCTGACAGCAGGTAAAGGAAATCCAAAGAGATTGCGAGAAATAATGGAAATCATAAAAAATGATGAGCCAATTGTCATGTCAGATTATAGATACATTCACGATTTGATAGAATCAGCCAACAATACAGAAGTAGAACAACCTCGAGTCACACCTCCACCCAAGAAAGATACATCGATTGAACTTCTTCGAATCAGACTTGCAGAAGGACAGATATCAATAGAAGAATTTCGTGTACTCAAACAAGCTCTGACAGAAGAAGGATAAATCATTCTTAAATCTTAAATTCAAAAAGAATAACTAATTTTCAGGATTAAAATTGGAATATCATGTCTACAACAATCAATCATGGACTGTACAATCTTGGACAATACCATTAAAGAGACAAGTTCTAGTTTCAAATGGTGATTAGATTTGTCAAAATTCGACCCATTACCACCAGCCCCGGTTATCATGACATGTTTTGGTCATTGTGGAATTGGTCTTGGCGCAGAATCATATCGAAGATTATTGATTGATGTTGGCGCAGATCCACTAAAACCAACGTTAAAGGGTGAAAAGGACGAATCCCGCATACTCAAAAGATATGGAAGCACAATCTTACGATTTCCAAATGCATATGGGGGAAGTGAAATTCCACTCATTCCAAGAGCACTCTTAATTGATCTAGATCCAAGAGCTGCCAATTTAATTTTACAGTCATATCCAGACTTGTTTGCTCTAAGAGACAAGCATGTAATCTCGGGTGCAGGTGGTGCTGCCAGAAACTGGGCAGAAGGCCGTACAAGATTCATCAAAGAAGTAAGTACAAAGTACGATATGCAGAAACAACTCTCAAGTCTTTCCCCAGAACCAGTAAGAGGTTTTACAATCCCATTTGCAATGGGAGGTGGTACAGGTGCTTCATTTGCAAGTGCCTTTATGCAATACATCAAAAAGGATACAAAAGAACATGCAACAATTGCATCATTTGGACTATTACCAGAATTTGGATGGGATCCAGTAATTTTAGAAGCATCTGCAATCAATATCGTGATGAATCTAGAACACCAGATAAAATACAGTGACTGCTCCATATTATTTTCAAATAAAAGACTAAGAGAACTTGCACAGAAACATGAAAAAAGACTAGACAAAATGTCTTCAATCATAGATGATCTTCCAAGAGAACACGAAGTAGGCTGGAAAGATTATAGAGGAATGAATTTGATTGCAGCAAATGCAATTTCCATGTTTATCGCATCTTTTGCAAGAGAGACAGAATGGGACATGTCAAACTATAGAACATGGCTTGCAACAAAGAGACCAAGATTTGCAGTTACATGGGTAATTCCGGTCATTCCAGAAGAGAGACAATGGAACTCTGACTTGATGACAGGAACCAAGGGTAGCACTATGGAAGGAATTGTAGAACACATCAACAAGAAAGAGGATGCAGTGTTGTTTGACATTGATGAAAATGATATAAGAGACAAGGGAGGACCAAGAGATTCCTGTTGTGTGCTTGTTAAAGTAAAAGGAGACTTTGAAGCAAAAGAAAGAGACACTCTAAAGAACATCATAAAGGACAGATTCCACATAGAAGAATCAAGAATGATATTCATCAAGATTCCAATCCTAGAAACAGAACAAGCAAATATCACAATACTTGTCAACACGAAAGCAATCGGAACAAAGATTTTGGAGATTGCAAGCGAAGCAGAAGCTTCATGGGATGCATTCAAAGATGAATATGGCAAGTGGGGATTGACTACAGAGGAATTCAAGGCAAGCCTCATGGATGTAGTCCACGAGTTTAGCTAGAAATGTCTGACTTTGCCTTTCTGGAACAAGTTGCAACACGCATCAGAGAAAATAGATCACAACTGAAAGATGCGGAGGATGAACTTGCAACAGTGAATTTTAGGATTCATGAAATTCCATTGAAGAGTCCAACCGAATCTACGTTTGCGAAAATGATAGGTCAAGATTATTACGATGCATCAGTAGATTTGGAAAAGGCAAAAGAAAAACTAATTGCACAAAAAGAAGATCTCAGTACAAAGATAAAAGAAGATATTGCATTATTTATAACAGAATTTACTTCACATGAACTTGTCATTCCCCTAGAACCAAATCCAAAGATTGCAGAGGGTAACACCATATTTCACTACAAGAATAATGCAATTTTTAACAATATATTGACAATACTTAGTGAGCTTTTAGGACTATCCCCACCAATACTTGTCAAGGATGTAATGTTTTCAGCCTCAGAGATAACAATCAAGGTAACAGACGAATATGAAGCCAAACAAAAATTTCTAAGCAGTATGAATGAAGTTCAAAAAACCTTATCAATCAAGAGAAAATAACTTCCAAAAAACCCTTATTCACAAAATTTTACGTATAAGATATAACGAGGTAAAAACAGCCAAGATTTTATGAACAAGAATACCAAAAAAGTTCTTGCATTATCATTTATGGCAATTTTTATCGTTTCTACAGTAAGTGTTGCGTTTCTAGGAGGAGGCAGGGTTGCAAACCAGGTCAATACCACCACTACAGATAGAACAATCACTGGAACACCTCAAGACAATTACAAAGACAAGGACAGACCAACATTTTGTCAAACAGGTCCAGCAAAATCAAGCAATTACATAACAGAATTCAAGATACCTACCGCATGTACCCAACCACTTGCAGTAATGGTGGATTCATCAGGTAGTATCTGGTTTACAGAATCAAATACAGGAAACCTTGGCAAGTTTGACCCATCTTCAAAATCATTCCAAGAATTTACCAATTCACAATGGCAGAGTGGAGAAAAATCTATGATGTGGGGACTAGGTACTGCGCAAGATGGAAACATCTGGATTACAGATTCACAGCATAGCTTGATCTGGAAATTCAATCCAGTAGACAAGAGTTATCAAAGATTTGCATTCCCTAAGAGTAACTCATCAGATGGTTCTTTCCCGCAGGTATTACTAATAGATGGTAAAAATGCTTACATCAATGATTTCACTGGGAGAAAAATTGGAGTATTTTCTACAGATAGTACAAGTCCGGACATGGGAATGACCAGTATTCCAGCTCCGGGCAACAACAACTTTACAAGTTCAATGGTAACAGATCCATCAGGAAAATTATGGTATACAACTTGGATATACCAACAAGGAGGAAATCTTGTAAGTTATGATCAAAAAACAGGTAATTCAACCCAATATCCTTTGCCTCAGGATATCCAAGCACCAAATGGAATAACAATTGACTCTTCAGGAAAGTTATGGATAATGGATACTGCAAGTAGTTACTTTTTTGATTTCGATCCTGCAAGTAAAAAATTCACCAAGCATACAACTTCTCCTCCACCAGTATCATCATATGGTAATGCATCAGGACTCATCAAGACACCAATATCAAGACCATATTGGGATCACTTTGATGACAATGGAAGATTATGGTTCAACGAACAGGTTGCAAACAGTTTTGGAGTGTATGACTCATCAGCCCACTCTCTTGTAGAATACGAAGTTCCGTCAAAGAATCCCAACTGGTCAGATTGTGGAGCTTTACCAGATTGCGGAGTGGCTCAGATATTGGACTTTACAGTAAACCACAACAAGATATGGTTTGCAGAATGGGTTGAAAACAATATCGGAGTTTTAGATCCTAGTGTTCCACTTCCAATTAATGTCACCGCATCAGATTCTTCAATAATTATACATCATGGACAAAATGCAACAGTTTTGTTCAACATCAACCCACAAGAACAACTTAGTTCTCCAGTATCCATCATAACATCAAGTACTGTAGGATCTCAAATATTCACAGTTAAGGCACAACAGACACAAGTCACAGCAAATACGCCACAAACTGTCAAGGTGGGAATAACCGCAGACAACTTTGCCACACCAGGAACGTATGAGGTCTTGATAAGTGCAAGATACCAGGATGTTACAGTATCAAAATACATCAGTGTAACACTAGAGTAAGAAGTGGTTCCCAATCTAGACAAACTGATTGGAATTTCTACATATTGTACAAAGACAGAAGGTACTGGAGGTAAGATCAAGTCATCTCCAGAACAGTTTTTTGTCTCTGAAATATTGCGAGACAAGACACTGGACAAGATTTCGCCTTCTGGAAGTTATGCAGTGTACAAGCTAAAAAAACAAGGCATAGACACAAACCATGCATTATCAGACATCTTTACAAAATATGGTCTAAGACTCAAGGCTCTTGGTCTCAAGGATGCAAATGCTACAACTGAGCAATATGTATGCGACATGACAACAGGAAGATCAACAGATACCCTGGTCACAAATAGATATACACTTGAAAAAATCGGTCTTGTTCAAAAGCCTCTTACAAAAAAAGACATGATTGGAAACAATTTCAAGATAAAAATAGAAGATGCAAACTTTTCCAAGGTATTTCAGTTTACAGATCACAACAAGATTCTAAATTTTTTTGGATATCAAAGATTTGGAAGTAAGAGACCAGTATCTCATCTAATAGGAAAAGCCATTTTACAAAAAAATTTTGATTATGCAGTAGAAACCCTACTCTCATTTACTTCAGAATATGATTTGGAGCACAATAACAAGATACGCGAAATGCTCAAGGACAAGTCAAACTATGCCAATGTCTTTGATCAAATCCCTCCACAAATGGACATTGAAAGAATAGTACTAGGCGAAATGATAGACCACGGTGATGCGCTCAAGGCCCTTCGTGCAATACCAATACAATTGCGGAGATTTTTTGTTGAAGCATTCCAGTCATTTGTGTATAATCAAACGATATCAAAAGCATATGAAGCTGGAGAGGGCATGATACAACCTCAACAAGGAGACGTATGTTTTGACAGAGATGACAACCTTGGAAGATACCAAAACGACCCAGAACAGAGGTTGACAGTTCCGTTAGTAGGATACTCATATTCAAAAAAGAATCGATTTGATAATTTCATATCACAAATACTTGTAGAAGAACAGATAACTCCAAAAGAATTTTTCATAAAAGAGATGCAAGAAGCAAGCACAGAAGGTGGATTCAGACAAGCCATCATATCATGCAGAGACTTTGTAATAAAGGAACCATACGTTAACTTTACCCTCTCAAGAGGATCATATGCAACTACACTATTACGCGAGATAATCAAACCATCAGACCCAATATCTGCCGGATTTTAATTCCAACATTAAAAAATAATCATTAATTTTTGAGGAAGAATATTTTATTGATCAGTATTTCATTTTATAAAATATAAAAATACATTACATAGAACAATCATCTAGAAGTATACTACATCAAATATTGCTGACAAATTCAACTCAAGTCTTATTAATTATTAATTATAGCGTTTTGCATAATTGAAAAGTATATTATTACTGTTGATAGTACTTGCAGCCATACCACTATGCAATGCAGTATGGGCAACAGATCTTGGCACACTTGGTAACCCAGATGTTACTATATCCCCACACTCGGGACCTCCTGGAACCAAAATAACTATTACCATATCTCACATTCCAGACATATCAAAAACAAGTTATCCATATCCTGATCTTTACATTTATCTCCCATTCTCACAACCCTTTGGTACTACTTTGACAAGTCATTGTGGAGGACAAGATTGTTTTCCAGTTTACACATATAATGATGCAATAAATCACGATTTTGCTGACAGGGTCATCACATTTTCATTGCCCAGTACAAACAATTCAGAACCTATATTTCTCAATGGCTTTGAAAATTCAGTGTGTGATGTGATATCAAATGGAAAGATATTGGAAAGGTTTTCCACTCTTTGTAACACAAAAGATGAACCTCCAGGAATATATCAAATCAAACTTGGATGGATACTTGAAAGTGATTCTGAACAAAATTATACAACAGATACAATCCCATTCCTAGTTACACCTGGAATATCACCATCAGAAGTTCCAGTTGCAGACAATGGTGATACCATTTTAAAAGAGTATCAAAATGGAACAATCAGTCAGACTCAGTTTTATACAGAGCTCAAGGCAAGAAACTGGACTGATGAGCAAATAAGACAGGCACTTGCAGTAATAGGAAAGTTGCCACATCAGATGGGCATATCAGGTCCGGATGACAAATTATCAATAGATCAAAACTTAACAGTTAGTACAACAAATACCATACAAAAAAATATTGCAAATCAAAATGTAGCCCAGCTAGAAATTCAACCACATGCCAATATAAACATCAGAACACAAGATAATATTTCATTACAAATTCAACAAAGTCCTTCAATAAATAATCCGACACAAGACAATTCCTCACTTCAACCTCCTCAAAATAATCCCATGTGGAATAACATCATAATTGGATTATCAATCACATCTGCTGCAATAATGGGAGGAGTCATCATATTTGTAAAAATATACAGAAATAAGACAAAGACCTAATAAATCATTCAGAGAATTCAAATGAGATCATTGTTTTATCGATTTTTACATCCATTTTTTTACTAAAGACTTCTTCAAATATCAATTCAAGAATTGTTTTGTGATATACAGACCAGTTTTTCCCCAGTTCATGTTTCATGACGTATCTATGAAAACCATCATCTTCATGAATATGGCTTACTTGAACTGCGGAATTTATCATTCTCAATTCAAACCATGCCAAAAAAGACTGGATATCAATTCTGCCTTTCATAAATAATGCCATGTTTTTTACCTCGTCCTTTCCAACACGAGTGGCAATGTCAATTATTTCCTTTTGAGCAAGTTTGTTGAAAACATGGATAAAGACCTGTTTATTTATTATTACAAATCCAACTGTGGATTCATACATACCCCAATCAAGAAACTGTTTCAACGCCTGATTTACAAGTGTATTAGTACTTACTTGCCTATGTCCAGATTCATTGCGTAGTCTTTTGATAGTATTTTCATCAAGACGAAATGTGATTGTGGATGATTTTTTACTTGAACTCAACTCTTTTAGTATGTATTACGGAGCTTTTAAGATTTGTATGGATTTATTGTATAAAACACGCTAATAAATTTGAGATAACAATGTTAATCGTGTTTTTAATAAAATGATTCACTACAGTATATCATGCAAATGGTTCCAGATCCATCAGGAGAAATGTATGCATGGATTGCGATGGCTGCAATGAGCGCAATTGCTTCAGCTCTTGGCATATTTACTATTCAGAAGAGACATAGATAGAAAATGTATTTCTACCATTTATTTTACCAAATTTTTTAGATTGTCTCAGGATTCTAAATATAATTTTTTTAGATCATAGTATCTTGCACGTATAGTAGTAGAGGTAATGCCAGAAGCTCTAGTTATTGCTGCTTGAGTTTTTTGTTCAATATTTAGAACACATGATAAATAGAGAGACGCCGCTGCTAATGCTTTGGGGTTTTTACCAAGTGTAAGACCAGCAGACTCAGCTATACAAAGTATTTCCAGAGCATGTCTCCTAGACTTTTCACTAATTTGTGCTTCGTTTGCGATACTTGTAAGAAATTCTTTAGAGCTGAAAGGAGCTACAGATAGATCAAATTTTTCAATCAAAGTTCTATATGTTCGTGCAATTTCTTTTTTCCCTATGTTACTTTTGATGGAGATCTCAAGAATAGATCGTGGCATCCCACCTTGCTTGCAAGAGGCATAAACACACGCACACATTAAATTTTTTGATTTTCGTCCAACAGTCATTTTGGCTCGCATTGCTTTTCTGTATAAATGTGCAGAGTTTTCTGCCACAGAGTCTGGCATTCCCAATTTCATCTGTAACAGGTTTAGAAATAAAAGAGCAGATCGTAGTGTTTTGTTTCTAGGTGTAACGCTTCTAGTATTTAACATCTTTAAACGATGAAATTCATTCTTGGTTGCCCTAGAAAGAGAATGCCCCATACTATCTCGATCGGATATTACTGTGGTCATGTTCATATCAAACATAGTCAAAGAATTAGTAGTTGTTCCAGAACTTTTTTTTGTAAAATAGTCTGCCGAATCATATCCATAAGGCAAAATAGTCTCTAGAGATTTTTCTTCTAAAACCAATCCACACGAACCACAAAGGATCTCACCTGAAACATTATCAGTTACTATTGGCCACCCTTTACAATTAGACGTAGTGCATTTTAGAAAAAATTCATTTATCTGTTGTGAACTGTTTATAGAAGCATCTAGTTCTGGTTTTACCAGTACTTGTTTGGGTTTACTCACGAATCAAATCCACCCATTGTTTTCTGTCTTTGATCTGAAAAGGTTCAATTTTTTCAATATCTTCTTTTATCAATTGTAATGCCAATTCAGCTTCATTTCGCAATTCCTCTGAAATATTTCGAGAACGAAGTTGTGCGATTCCCTTAAGATTATAGTTCATCTCAACTTCCAAAAGAGTTTGATTTCCAATTTGCGTTATCAAAATATCTTTTATGCCAATTATTGAACCACTGGTCCATTTGATGTGAATACCCTCAATAGGGAAAAGAGTAACTTTTTGATAGCATTTATCAGAATTACTCAATGTTACCTCTCGTGTGAACATGTTTCTACCATGAGAGGTATTTCGTACCCGTTCCACGCCCTTCCAAAAATATGGATCTCTTTCAATTGCAGATATTACATTCCAGACTTGTTTAGCAGAAGCATTTATCATTATTTTCGATATAATGCGAATCATGTATTAGCATAGTAAATTCGGGGTTAAAGTCTAGTTAGTACACACTGCAATCTATGTCATTCAAATACAATGATTATAAAAATAAGTGGTGCAAGAGACATTTGTTCTCATAAACTGCTACCTTGGGAAAGAACAACAAATTATCAAATCATTACAAAAATTACACAATGTCAAGGAAGTACAGGCAACACATGGAGTATATGACATCATAGTAAAAATTGAAACTGAAACAGAAGGGGAATTAAAGGACACCGTATGTTCAAAGATTTTAGGCCTAAAACCAGTTACTAGTGTACTTACGCTTCAGACAGAATAGACGTTTACATCAGAGTTATAGCTTGTCGCCAAAATTTTTTGTGTGTTCGTCAACTTCATCCTGTGGAGAAGGAGAATTATCATGTTTGTGTTCACTTTTGTGAATACGTCCCTCCATTTTCTTTTGATGTTCTTCCCTTGAATGATGAAGTCTATCTGCTTCATGGATAAACTCTTTTCCACATGTAACACATTTGACAATGTCATGATGATGTTCATGACGTGCATGTTTTATCAAATCCTCATAAACTGTAAACTTGGAATCACATTGCTCGCATTTGAATTTCTTTTTAAAAAGATCCAACGCTAACGAAGAGATATGGCGAACTAATAAGATTGTCGTATTAAGATACGACTACACGGTCAGAGAGATATTAAATAACCAAAATATCAAATCGACATCATGTTTGATAACATATTTTCCAAAGCTATCAAAGCACCAGAGTTTCCCTCAGAATTTGATTGGGTCAACACCAAAGAACCACTCTCTCTTGAAAGACTCAAGGGTCATGTTATAGTATTAGATTTTTGGACTTATTGTTGTATAAACTGCATGCATACACTACCTATACTTGCAGAACTTGAAGAAAAATACAAAGACATGCCAGTTATATTCATAGGAGTACATTCTGCAAAATTCTTCAATGAGCAAGACATGAAAAATGTCGAGCAAGCAGTAGCAAGATACGAGATATCACATCCAATACTTGTAGACAGAAAAATGACTGTCTGGAACAAGTTTGGAATTAGTGGTTGGCCTACAATTGCCATAATTGATCCTAACGGAATTCTAGTATACAGACAATCAGGCGAGGGACAAAAAGAAATGATAGTGGATACAATTGATGTACTTTTGGAAAAACATGAAAAATCTCACACGTTGGCAAGAGAGCCAATCAAGATTGTGAAAACCATCAAGAATGGTAACACAGCATTATCTTTCCCAGGCAAGATATCAATATCAAAAGACAGGATTGCCATATCTGACTCTAATCACAATCGAGTCATCGTAACTGATCTTTCAGGCAAAATATTGTACACCATTGGAAGTGGTAAGATAGGTCTAGTAGATGGTAAATTTTCAGATGCAACATTTTTCAGGCCTCAAGGAGTTTCATGGAAAGATGATTTTATTTTTGTTGCAGACACAGAAAACCATGCATTACGAAAAATAGATCTACAAAACAACCAAGTCACTACACTTGTTGGAACAGGTAAGCAAGGCCCATGGAGATCACCAGGTGGCAAAGGAAGAGATATTGCAATTTCATCCCCATGGGATGTTGCGGTGAAAGATAACTTGATCTTTATTGCAATGGCGGGAAATCATCAGATATGGACACATGATATCAATACAGATGTAACAAAACCTTTTGCAGGTAATGGTCAAGAAGACATCATAGATGGCAGCAGGATGCAAGCACAACTTGCACAACCAAGCGGAGTTTTCATCCAGGATAATATAGTATACTTTGTAGACAGTGAAACATCATCTGTCCGAGAGATAGATCTCAATACAGAATACGTCAGAACTGTTGTGGGTCACGGATTATTTGCATTTGGACACAAGGATGGCAAAATAGACGAAGCGTTATTTCAACACCCATTAGGATTGTGTGCAAATACAAATAAAATATTTGTAGCAGATACTTACAATTCTTCAATTAGAGTAATTGATCAGGACGATGATTCAGTGGAGACACTAATTGGAAAACAAGGTTCGAGTACAATATGCAGATTGGATGATCCAAGATGTGACACGCTAGGACTATACGAGCCAAGTGATGTAAAGATATACCAAGACAAGCTGTACATTGCAGATACCAATAACCATCTAATACGTGTCTATGATCTCACAACAAATATTCTCAAGACACTAGATATACAAATTTGAAATCTATTCAAAAAAGTTTTCTGCAACTATCTCATGTTTTAGTGCAAATTCCTTTATCTGAGAAAATTGTATTTTTCCCTTGTGGTATTTATCCCATACAAAATCAAGTATCTCAATGCTTGACAAATGTTCTTGGTCAATTGCAGGTGTAGTTCCAAGTATTTCAGTACAAAAAGTCTGTAAATCAGCAAACTGAAAGTTATCAAGTAATACCCTCATTTGTTCAACGGTATCATCTTTGGGCTTTGATTTTCCAAACAATCCCATGAAATGACATTTTAAAAGACCGACATTTAATTCCATGGCCAAGAGCAAGTATGAAAAATTGGAGTCAAAGTATGATAAAAAATAGAGCGAGTGTGTTGAATTTATGGAATAAGGATTTAAGCTTGTATCATGATTTGATATAGTATGGAAAAGGCATACGTTTTGATCGGTTGCGAGCTTGGTGCAGAAAACGAGATTGTTGAAAAATTGAAGAAAATAGACAAGGTAAAGGATGCAAGAGTCGTATATGGGGATTATGACATCGTAGTAGAAGCTGAAACCGATTCCGAATCTCAGATGGACAGTTTGATTACAAAGAAGATTCGTCAACTATCCAAGGTTAGATCCACTATGACTTTGGGCGTCGTAAGCTAATTCCAAGGCCTGCAACAAAGATCAATACACCACCAACGGCAATCCATTGGCCGTTTACAATCCATTTCGGATTTGAATACATGAACGATGAAGTAGGGCCAACTATTGAGTTTCCTTGAAGATAGAAAATTACACCAAATACAAAAATAATCATGCCAACAGATACAATTACAATTCCTATTTTCACACTACACTGTAAGCAGATCCCCAATAAAAGACAAAAGGAGTTGATAAGAAAGGCAAAAAATCCTTTTGATTTCGTTCTTTAATACATAATCCAACAGCAAATCAAATTGGATGAATGGGGAACAGACCTGGAGGTTAAGAGGAATCGAATTTGGATAGATATCACAGTGTTTGCAGGAGCAATAGTACTAGCCCTTGCATCATATTTCATATTTGGATCAGATATTGACAAGTTGATAAAACAGAGTCCTTTGATTATCGACTTGATGTTTGCGCCATCCTTTGGAATCGGTTTTCTATATGGCCTGAAAATGACTGACAGGGTAATGCATCCTTCAGAATCCCGCAGCCCACTAAAACGAGCCTTCTTCAAGGGATTTTTATTTTTGTTCATGATGGGTGCAATCTTTACATCAGTCTCTTTTGCACTTCATGGAGGCATACAGCCATCACACAAATCAATTTTTACAGATGGCTTGATTCCATGGGCAACAGAATTTATCCAGTCAAATGGCGGGTTGACATTTCTGATAATATCAAGCATAACAATAATGGCAGCCGCAACAAAGAGAATAGTTGGAATGGATGGAATATTTAGTAAGATATACACATTTGTTGGAACGTACATTTTCTTTTCCATGCTTGTACTTAGTTTTACACATGCAGATCCAACGCATTCCCAAGTTTACCTATACGCATTTTATCAAGCAGGAATTGTGGGTGGAATATTTTATCAGATGAACACGCTTACTACAAGAACAAACATGTGGGAAGATTATAACAATGGGTTCTAGAATTTTCTAATCTTTGGCATTACCAAGACCATCATAATTGATAATACCATCACAAGCAAAGCAACATTTGAAAACTCTGGAAGATATGTTGTTCCCATGATACTTGTATTAGTAATACCAGTCTGATTGAATTTTAGCATTACAGTAGAGCTGTCAGTTCCAGGAATTATAATAGCAGGAAGAGGTTTTCCATCTTGTGTTACTGTGAGATTTCCTCCAATCAGATTGGTTGGAATTGTGATTTCAGCAATGCTTCCATTAAATGAACTATTACCAAGGAAGACAAGTTCTTTATTCATTTTGTTAAATGTTACATTTTTAAGATCATAGTTTGATACTGTGATTACATCAAAAGTATAATTTTCCGCTTTTATTGGCCAGTCCCATTTTATTCCAGGATGATTAAGATTTTGCGGAGTTGAAATTTGTGCAAAGGCTGGCGCTGATAACATACCTAGTAAAATGACACATGATAAGAAAATTTGAGATCTCAATTTTTCAGAGTAGCAAGTTTACCGCGAATTTCCTTGTCTTTTACGATTCTTGGATGTGCGACATCTGCAAGTATTACTTCATACCAAAGATACAAACCGTCTTGATGAACATAATATGAGCCAAGAAGATCCATGTTTGGAAATCTCTCTAATACTCTGCGCTCTGCAACTCTTTGCATGCTAAGAGCAGGCTTGATTCGAAGTACACCCAAATGTTTTGGTCGTCTTCCTGCAACTGGTCTTTTCTTGCGCATGTTACCTTTACCTACACGCATTCTTACTACAACAATTCCTTGTTTTGCCTTGTATCCTAGTCTTCGTGCTCTTTGGATCCTGCTTGGTCTATCCACACGTGTTAGAGCATTTTCTTTTCTCCACTGTATGGCCTTTGCCCTAAGCTCTGGAGAATTTTCTTTCCACATCTTGATCCAGATTTGGTCCTGTTGACTAGGCATACTCGGCACTACAGATTTACCCTTTATATTCTGTTAGAAAATTAGGCAGGATTTTGCTTGCAAAATAAATCAAATCTCAAGGAAGCCTATTTATGAAATTAATTTTTCCTAGTTTTTATGAAATGGTCAAGACAGATTTTGATATTTGTCATGATTGGAGCAGTAGTACTGGGAACACAATATAGTTTTGCAACTCCTTCCCTTGAGATATCTACAAGCAAACATGTTTACGAATATGGAGATTTGTTGTCAATCAACTTTCAGGTCTCAGAACTTGTCAGTAACAGCATAACTATACACATCACAGACAGTTCAAACAAGACAAGCGCACCAATTAACTTGCCAATAGACAAACTAAACAATACAATCACTTCGCCGTTTCCATTTTACAAGACAACGTTTAGTCCTGGAACCTACCGCATTGATGCAGAATATTCCAATGCTACTGCAAGTGTTTCTTTTGACCTAATAGATACTGGTAAGATTGCCATACCTGTCGAGTTTAAGTCACTTGTAAAAACACTAGAGCAAGGATCTCCTACAGACAAGGTGTATGCAGGGATAATTCGAGAGTTGATAAACAACAACATACTTAGTGTTACAAACTACAGCAATTCTACAGATCAAATATACATTCCACAGTGGTTCAAAAATAGTGTGCAGTTATGGTCAAGTGATTCCATCTCAGACAATGAATTTGGCATGTCAATAGAATATCTACTCGAAAAGGGAATTATGCGAGTATAGGTTTTATCTTATAATTGTTTTTAGTTTGATAAATTAGATAACACCGCGAAGAATCATGATTATTTTTTCACCTATGACATTTGCTGCTAGTGTCTGAGCTTCTTTTGTCTGGGCACCAATATGCGGAGTGCATACAACATTTGGAAGCAATGTAAGTTTATTTCCAACTGCAGGTTCTTTTTCAAAGACATCAAGTGCAGCGCCTGCAATTTTTCCTTCCTTGAGTGCATCATGTAATGCATCTTCATCAATAATTTCACCCCTTGATGTGTTTATGATGTATGCTGTTTTTTTCATAGTAGCAAGTCTTTTGGCATTTACCAAATGATGTGTAGTTTCAGTGAGCGGTACATGAAATGAGACATAATCGGCACTTGAGAGTAGAGTATCAATGTCTGCTTTTATCAATCCCACATCACGTGCAAAATCATCTGCAATTGGCATTACATCAAATCCAATGACATTCATGTTCAAGCCCCTTGCAAGTTTTGCAAGTCTTTTTCCAATATTTCCTAAACCAACTATACCAAGATATTTTCCAGAAAGCTCACTTCCCATGAGTTCTTTTTTGAGCCATTTGCCATTTCGTATTTCTCTATCTGCACGTGGAATTTCCCTTGCCATTGAAAGCATCAACCCCAGAACAAGTTCTGCAACGGCATTCATTGCACCTTCTACGGCATTGATAACTCGTATGCCCTTTGCTTTAGCTGCATCAGTATCAATATTATCAAGACCTACTCCCACACGTGCGATTATTTTGCACTGGGCTGCACAATCAATCATTTCTTTCGTAATCTTTGTTCTGCTTCTCACTATAACTATATCAAAATTAGAAATTTTTTCTTTTATTTGATCTGGTGTAATTTCTGGCTCGTATGTTATTTTTAATCCATTTTTTTGCAATATGTCATTTAGAATTGGTGCTACTTGATCACAGATCAAGACAGATTGATTCATAGACATGAAAGAAGGCCATCAGTAACAGAATATAATCATTGCCCAGATAATTTTTCTCGTTATCAAATTATACAAAAAAACAACGGTCAGAAATTATGATTGGTACAAAATAACAAGTACAATGTAAAATTAAAAACAAAAAGAGAAAGATTTGGGGATTTACCCGCTCATTGATTGCGCAATTGCAGCTGCTTGTGCGTCAGTGCATTCACAGTGAACCACTTCCTTTTGTGCAATGGAATCTGGTCCTAGTGGAGGTACTGCGTCAGATGGGTTTGGCATATCGCCTGGATGATAGCCCAAGTTGAATGGGTCACCTGCGACAAATACTGTGGCCGCACCTGTAAAGATTGCTGCATAGTCATGATTGACTGCTACATATGCACCTGGACTGTCAAATACAACATCAATGATTGCATCCTGTGAGCCACCGATCAACCAAGTCTGAGTTCCTTGAGCTTGGACGTGGTTTCCTTGTGTCACACGATCCATGATTTCACCAACGATGTGGAAGAAAACTGGCATGTTTCCTTGATTAACTACAAAGAGTCTGTAGTGTGTGTCAAGGTCGACAAATAATGGATGTCCTTGATATTGTTTTAGTGATGGATCATTCCAAGGTTGCACTGGGAAGACATTCTTTGTTGGATCACCCTTGATCAGCTTGTTGATATCTGAGTTTGGTGTGTAACCAAATGCCATTCCGTTTACAACAGTTTGTGTTGTGTTATGAAGGAACATTGCGGTCTGGTCATAGCTGCCATCTGCGTTCAAGTACAATTGATTGTACTCTAAGACAAATTCTTTTGCTGCAGCTTCATATCTATGATGTACGACTACGACTTTACCACCTTGTGTATCAGTCTTGTCTACTATCAATGGATTGTAACCACTCAATGGATCAACGATTGTTATTCCGTACATGCCGGACATTACATGTTGGTCCATTGATGCAAGATTAACTCCTTCACAGTGGTACTTGAATGCACCAGGAGTCTCAGCAATATATGCATAAGTCATTGATTGACCAACCTTGACAGCTCCAAAGTTTGTTGCACTAAGTTGACTTGCGTGCATATCTATGGAATGTGGGGTTGATTCATTCGATGGTACTGTTAGTGTTACTCTGACTATATCGCCTTGTGTAACTCTTACAGTTGGTCCTGGGACTTGGCCGTTAAAGGTCAATGCATAATATTTTCCGCCGCCCATAATAGGCAAAGTAGTGCTTTGTGCTACTAACTTTACATCTACTACATGACGTCCCTGTGCAGTCAAATTATCAATTTGATCTGCTGGTATCTGTGCAAATGCACTTGGCATTTGGAACTGGATACCGCCCATATCATCGACTGATTTAATCGAGGTCTGTGCTGGTGCACTTGGAACACTCTGACTTGATGCAGTCATCTGAGTCTGTGAATATGTGCTTGCGAACAATAATCCTGCTACTGCCACTATTGCAGCAATAGACATCATACTGTATCGTCTGTTCATCGTTTCGGATGTTAAAATCTAAATATATTAACTTATTGGGGGTTTTCTTAAGAAATTCACAGAATCTTGTGATTTCAGACCAGCCTTAATTATAAAAAATGCGAATGCATATTAGGAAAATTAATTTTAGTTTTGGCGTGAAGTTTAGAACCGACTCAGATTCTTTAGGCAAAGTAGAGATTCCAGCAGAAGCATACTATGGTGCATTTACAGCAAGAGCAATAAAACAATATCATGTAAGCGGACATAGATCTCACCCATACCTCATCATGGCATTTGTCATGATCAAAAGATCAGCAGCAGTTGCAAATATGAAAGTAAAAGCACTGGATACTAAAAGAGGAAATGTAATAATCAAGGCATGTGATCAAGTCTTGTCAGGGAAACATCTTGATCAGTTTGTTGTAGAGGCAATCAATTCTGGTGCCGGAACAGCATTCAACATGAATACAAACGAGGTAATAGCAAATATCGCACTTGAAGTAATAGGAAAGCAAAAAGGAAATTACGAAGTCATACATCCAAACGATCATGTAAACATGTCACAGTCAAGTAATGATACATTTCCAACTGCGATGCATGTTGCAATTTTATTTAATGTAAACCAAGTAATACCAGCAATTGATGAACTAGTAAAAACATTAACTAAAAAAGCAAAAGAATTTTCAAGCTATCAAAAAATCGGAAGAACCCACTTGATGGATGCACTTCCAGTAACTCTTGGAAGTGAATTTGCAGCGTATGCTACAGCAATTGCAAAAGCACGTGATGCAATCTTTGAATCAAAAAAAGATCTTGAACATGTTGCACTTGGAGGAACAGCAGTAGGTTCTGGTGCAAACACTCCAAAGGGATACAGAGCTCTTGCAATATCAGAGCTTGGTAAAATATCAAAACTTTCACTCAAACCAGAACAAGACATGCAATTCGGACTTGAGAGCAGATTTGCAGTTGCCAGAGTTTCATCCACTCTAAGAAATCTTGCATTAGAACTTGGAAGAATATCAAATGACATTAGATTGATGGCATCAGGACCTGTTGCAGGGCTATCTGAAATTGGAATTCCTGCAGTCCATGCAGGATCTTCAATCATGCCAGGCAAGGTAAACCCATCACTTGCTGAATGTATGAACATGATATGTTTCGACATAATTGGAAAGGACTCTACAGTAGCACTTGCAGCACAGGCAGGACAGTTTGAACTCAATGTGATGCTTCCTGTAATGCTAAAAGCAGTTCTTGATTCCATGGATATGTTAAGAAATTTTGTTCCAATATTTTCAAAGAATTTAATCGATGGTTTGACTGCAAACAAGACAAAGCTTAGCCAATACATAGAAAATAGTCCAGTCATAGTAACACTCCTTACTCCAAAGATTGGATATCAAGTCTCTGCAGATTTATTCAAGGAGTCCCTCAAAACAGGAAAAACAATCAGACAACTTGTAATCGCAAAAGGATTGTTGACTGAAAAAGAAGTAAAGGCATTACTTGGATAAACAATGGCAAAGATCTGGGTAGAGGCATATGGCTGTTCTGCAAGTTTTGCAGATTCTGAAATGATATCAGGTCTAATTGTAAATGGAGGACATACTCTTGCAGAAAATGAAAATGATTCCGATCTTAGTGTAATAGTTACTTGTTCTGTAAAAGATGTTACTGCACACAAGATGGTACACAGGATAAAAAAACTAAAAGCAAATCCACTTGTTGTAGCAGGCTGTCTGCCCAAAGCAGAACAGTCAACAGTAGAAAAATTTAGTCCAAAAGCAAGTTTGCTTGGGCCAAATTCTCTTGGAAAGACTTTGGAGGTGATAAGTTCTACACTAAATGGAATAAGAAAGATAGAGATTGCCGATACTGATGTCAGTAAGGTAGGACTTCCAAAAGTTAGACTGAATCCTGCAGTTGGAATCATAGAGATAGCAAGCGGTTGTATGAGTGAGTGTACATTTTGTCAGACAAAGATATCCAAAGGTGATTTGCAGAGCTATAGAGTCGGAGACATTGTAAGACAAGTACAACATGAGATCAAAGACGGTTGTGTAGAGGTATGGCTTACCTCAACGGATAATGGCTGTTACGGATTTGATATTGGTTCAAACCTACCGGAACTGGTACAAAATGTCTCAAGCATAGAACATGATTTTATGATACGTGTTGGAATGATGAATCCCATGTATCTCCCACGTATCAAGAACAATCTCTTGGAGAGTTTTGTAAATGATCGAGTCTTCAAATTTCTTCATATTCCAGTCCAGAGTGGTAGTGACAAAGTCCTCAAAGACATGAAAAGACTACACACCTCAAAGATATTCTATGATGCAAACTCTGCATTTAGAGAGAGATTTGACAGATTTACCATTGCTACAGACATCATAGTAGGCTTTCCTACAGAGACAGAAGAAGACTTTGCAAGAACAGTTGACTTGATAGATGAGACAAGACCGGATATTGTTAACCTCTCACGATATAGTGCAAGGTCTGGCACCAAGGCTGCCGAAATGGATCAGATTGATGTTACTGAAGTCAAACGTAGAAGTAAGATAGTCTTTGACATGGCAAAAAAGATCTCTCAGCAAAGAAATGAAGAATGGATAGGTTGGAAGGGAGAAGTCTTGTTTGATGAAATATCAGATGGAATAACAAAGGGAAGAAATTTTGCATACAAGCAGATAGTTACAGATGATAAGGCCAAACTAGGGAAAAAGGCCATTGTCAAGATAGATGGGGCAGCACCAAATGGTCTGTATGGCACCATAGTGAGCTAAATATTTTAGATCCGAGCTTAGATCAAAACTAAGCAACAAAGTTTTTTAATCAATTTTGTAAGCAAAAGGGAGTCATGGAGTTTCAGATGAAAGATCCAGTTTTAATCATAGGTTTAGGGGGCGCAGGATGCAAACTTGCTGTCAACATCAAGGAAAACTTGGGCCATGATTGCCTTCTGATAAGCCATGACGCAAGAGATCTCAATCATGATGTCGCAAAAATTTTGATTAATACAAGTCCTATTTTGAATCCGTCTGCATACCTCATAAGAGGAGTGTCATTTGGTGCAAGAGGTTCTATTGAAGAAAAAATTAGAGGATATTCAACAATAATGGTTATTGCCAACCTAGCAGGCAAGTCAGGCGCTGCACTTGCACCCGTAGTATCTCAGATTAGCAAAGAAGCGGGAAAAAGCACACTCTCCTTTGGAATCATGCCATTCAAGTTTGAAAAAGACAGGATATTCTTTTCAGGAGTTTCCCTGAAGAGACTAAAGACAAATTCAGATTGCACTGTAATTATCGACAATGATGCGTTGCTTGAAAGCAATCCAGATCTTACACCAGATGCATGCAATAAAATCACGAATTCTGCCTTATTGCACGTGATATCCACACTAAAGAGTTCATCATTACCGCTTGAAACAAGCATACTTTCAACTAGCAAGGATATTTCAGATGTAGAGACTTCACTTAGAGATTCTATCAAAATGCTATACGAAGATGCATCACCAAATAGCATCAAAAGTGCATTAATGTACGTAGTAGGTGGAAACAAAGTCCCAGTCGGAGTTTTAAATTCAATGGTAAACACAATAAGCGGAATTTTTGGAGATGACAGTACACGAGTGAGCATGTCAGTCACAGCAGGAGAAAACTCTAAAGTTGTTTTACTTACCTCAATTGAAGGTGAGACACGCTTTGACAAGTACGACCCACTTGGTTTCATATCAAAAGATAATGTACTTGATTGGGACGAGCCAGATGCAAGTGTGAAAATTGATCTTAATTTAGATCAAATAGAATAAGATTCAAACAAAAAACAATTCGATATAATAGAGATTTAGTAAATTAAAATTTAGAATTTATTCTTTCTTTGGCTTTTTTTCCGATTTCTTTTCTTCTTGTTTTGGTTTCTCTTCAGCCTTTTTTGGTTTCTCTTCTGGCTTCTTTTCTTCTTTTTTTGGTTTTTCCTCTACTTTCTTTTCATCTAGTTTTGGTTTCTCTTCAGTCTTCTTTTCCTCTACTTTCTTTTCTTCTTTCTTTGTCTTGTTGTCAGATTTCTTGTCACCTTTCTTTTTGCCATCAGATTTTTTGTCTGATTTCTTCAAAGTTTCTTCTGCTTTCTTTTCTTCCTGATACTTTGAGACAATAACGTTACCATCATCTTTTGTAATCTTTACTCGAATCTTTCTTGGTGGATGTCTGATTCCTCGTGCCCAAACCAAGTGACTAATTTCTTCTTCAATTTTTACATTTTCGGATTTCATATGTTTTGTAGCAAATTCTCTTATCATGTTGATTGCTCTCTTTGCCCTCTGGTTATTTGGGGACAAGAGTACCTTGCCAAGATTAATAGTGTAAATTCTTTCTATGGATTCAGTAGACATTTTATCCTACACTCACATCAGTTCTGCGCCACTGTCTCTTTTGAGGGTTAGTTCTCACTCTTCGTTTTGTTCTAACAATTATCCAAGCTGGTACGGATGAATTTTGTTTTATCTTTTTCATCAACCTGTTCTTTCTTGGAGTTGACTTGCGGGCAGCCATAAAAATTTGACATTTTAGCCTCTTTTTAAATGAATCTCAGATACATAGATGAGATTAGAGCAATATCTTGTCATGAACTTGTTTCAGCATTCTTGCAGATGCACCCCAGATCAGATGATTATCAAACTTGAAAGTATACATTTCCAAGATTGACTGGTGCAATGGATCCTGGTCATTTTCAATCGTTTTTAAAAGTGAGAACAGGGGTATTTGAAGAACTGAAGCAATTTCAGAACTCGGTAAAATCTTCGGCAACTCATTAAGTATTGCAATAAACGGCATTATCTTAAAGCCAGAATTCAGAGTTGTTACGGGTTTAAGTTGTCCAATTACAATTGATTTTGAGATATCTAGTCCCAATTCTTCCCTTGTTTCACGTATTGCAGTTGCAAGCAAATCTACATCTTTTTCATCCCAAGTTCCGCCAGGAAATGATATTTCACCTGCATGGTGATTCATTGTTTTAGATCGTTCAGTCATCAACACCATAGGTTCATTTCCAAATATAATTATCATAACTGCTGCAAGTTTATTTTTAGAATCATCTTGCAATTTGGTCGTGATACTACCAGACAACATTTGTTTTAGATTTACAATATCCAATGTTTTACCATTATCATGATTCATTATTGTCTTTTATCATTTGATGGTATGATTTCACTAGAGAGCAAAGTATTCTGCCTCAGGGTGATGAACCACAATAGCAGCAGTTGACTGTTCAGGAATTATTTGACCTGCCTCGGTAAGAGTCATGCCAGATTTTTCAGGTTCTAAGAGTTTCCATACAATATGATGCTGTGATACATCAGGACAACTTGGATATCCCCAACTGTAACGTAGTCCTCGTTTTTCTCCAATCTTGAGATCTTCTCTAATTTTGTGGTTTATCCATTCGGCCATTGCCTCTGCTGTCTCAACTGCAATGCCATGTAAATAATAGGCATCAGTATATCGATCTTCCTTGTTCCATTTGTCTATCAAGTCAGATACCTTGGTTCCCACAGTGACTGTCTGAAATGCAACAATGTCATCTTTTCCAAAGTAATCAGTAAGACAGAGATGTTTTGATTTTGAAGAACGTGGGAAATCAAATGATAATTGCTCCCCATTTGGATGGTCTACAATCATTTTTCCATCTTGATTATGACATACAAAATATCCATACACTGCACTTGGTTCAAACAATCTTTCATCAAGTATCTTCTTTTTCCATTCTTGTAACAACACATCATGCTCTTGTTCAGAGTCTTTGGCAGACTGTCCCCTGACTCCCCAAGATAGCACAAACAATGATTTCTTGTTTAGATATTTCCAGACTTCGTTCAAGTCAATGTCTTTTGATTCTAGTCGTATTACATGATTTAGTTTCACGCCCACAGGTGGAGTCACAGGAACAATTCCACTATGTGCAAACTCTGGTACCTCAGTTTTTTCAAAAACAGGTTCTTTCCATTTCTCAATTTTTTCGTGCCAATCTTGTACAAACTTTTGTTTTTCTGGCGAAACTAGAGTATCCATAATTTTTAATCCATCAAACATGGTTTTGCAGTAAAATACACCAGGCTCATAAATTCCTCCTTCTTTAGCAACGCGGTTTATGTAATTGGTGTTGATTGCAGCACCTCCACAGAGAACCGGAATTTTCATATTGTTTTTCCTTGCATGCTCCACAAAGTACTGCATTTGTTTTGAGGTAGACACTAACAGTGCAGAAAGTCCTATTACATCAGCATTTACTTCATCAATTTTTTCAAGGAATTTTTGCATTGGCACCTGCTTTCCAAGATCATATACCAAATATCCATTGTTTTCAAAGATTGTCTTGACGAGATTTTTTCCAATATCGTGTACATCACCATAGACGGTTCCAAGAACTAGCTTTCCCTTGCTTGAACCTTCTTCTTTTAGCAGATATTTTTCAAGCTCTACAACTGATGCCTTCATACATTCTGCAGATTTGAGCACAAACGGTAAGATTAGTTCTCCAGAGCCAAACTTGTCACCAACTTCTTTCATAGCTGGCAAGAGATCCTCATTTAGTGTCACAATGGCAGCCTTGTGGGTCAAATTCCTAGGAGCATCAATTTCTAGTCTACCATCTTTTTCAGTGAGATTAAACTTGTCAGTAATTTTTTCTGCAATTGCACTTACCACATCATTTTCTATACCGTCGCGGAGCCTGTTTACAATCCTAAAGTTTGCCCTATGTCCAGCAGGCCAAGTTGGATCCACATCCACTTTCTTGGTAGCTGCCTGAGTTGTTCCTTTTGTGTTCTCAAAGTATGAAATAAAATCCGCAAGTGCATTTTGATGTTTATTAAATATTAGATCTTCTGCAAGTTTCTTTTCTTTGTCATCAATTTCTGTGTAAGGTATGACATCTTTCGGATTGATGATAACAGTATCCAATCCATATTTTACTGCGTGATACAAAAATACAGCATTAAGGGTCTTTCTTGCACGAGGAGTAAGACCAAAACTGACATTGCTCAATCCTAGAGTTGTAAACGAATTTGGGAATTTTTCCTTGACAAGACGAATTCCTTCTAGTGTATTTTTTCCAGCATCTAAAAATTCAGTTTCTCCAGTGGCCAAAGTAAATGTAAGTACATCAAAAATGAAATGTTCTTCAGTCAGACCATATTTCTTTCCAGTCTCAACCAAGAGTTCTGCAGTTTCTAGTTTTTCTCGAGGAGTCTTTGCCATTCCTTTGGGTCCAATACACATAGCAACTGCAGGAACACCATATTTTACCATCAGAGGAGCAAGCAGATGAAATCTACTTCCGTCACCCTCAAGATTTATTGAATTTATGATAGGTTTTCCAGGAATTTGTTCTAATGCAGATGCAATCACTTTGGGTTCGGTGGAATCAATTACTAGTGGTGCGTCAATTTCTAGACTCAATAATTTTACAAGTTTTTTCATAAACTCAAGTTCATCGGAGCGTTCTGTTGTTGCAACACAAACATCAAGGCAGTGCGCTCCATCTTCAACTTGATCTCGCGCAAGTTTTACTAGTTCTTCAAAGTTATCGTTTAGTACACACTCCTTTGCCTTTTTTGAACCTTGAGCGTTTAGTCTTTCTCCGATTATCAAGGGAGCAGGATTTTGTGCCAATTCAACAGCCTTTAATGCAGAACTTACTCGTGGAATCTTCAACAACATCGTTCTCTAGTACTTTTTCTAAATACCTAGCGGTTATTCTCTATAGCCTTTTCGTCAATTACTTTACGTAGAAATGAAATATGGTCAACATTTGTGCCACAGCACCCTCCAATTATTCTCACATTTGGATATTGGTTCAAAAAATCAGTCATCACACTTGCCATATCTTTTGGTTCCATCTTGTATACGGCTTTTCCTCCTTGATTTTCAGGCATTCCAGCATTTGGCACAACAAGTAATGGTAGAGAATTTTGTTCGTTTAACCACTGTACACTAGGAATCATTTCAGTAGGACCAGTTGAACAATTAAGTCCAAATGCATCAATACCCATCTCAGATATCGTAGTATATGCAGCTTGGATGTTTGTACCAAGAAGCATTTTCCCATATTTATCCAGCGTTACATTTGCAATTATTGGAACTCTCTTGCCAGTTTTTTTAAATGCATTATGACATGCCTCAATTGCAAGTTTTACTTCCAGTATATCCTGACTTGTCTCAATCAACAAGGCATCTACTCCTCCAAGGATTAGTCCCTCTGCTTGGATCTCAAAGGCATCTCGAATTTCATCAAGTTTTATTTGTCCAAGAGATGGATCGTTTGAGCTTGGAAGAAAACCAGTTGGACCCATAGAGCCTATCACATATCTGGGTTTGTCTGTAAACTCTTGTGTAACACTAACTGCAAGTTGTGCTATTTTTTTATTATAGTCTAGTGTTTGGTCGCCATATCCATATTCCTCTAGCTTTAATTTGTTTGATCCAAATGTATTAGTCTCAATACAATCTGCTCCGGCTTGCAAATATGAGCGATGAATTTGTTTTATCCACTCAGGTCTTGTAAACGATAGTCCATCATTGAATCCATCCTTACCATCTGGAAAATCTTCAGGTTTAGGATTTAATTTTTGGATTTCAGTACCCATTGCTCCATCAAAGAGCACAATTTCATTTTTCATCAAAATATCCAGAGGTATTTTTTCAGCCAAGTACAATTCAGAGAGGGCATCATCAATTTAATTCTGTTTTGTTTTGATATAATGTGAATCCTCTTCAAAGGTTATAATCAAGTAGTCAGGACAGTCAATTATGACTATAATTTATGAAATTAATCCTCCCAAGGTTATCCAAGATACTATACTATCTCATGACCAGCTCTCCGAATCTGTTGAAAGACTAAAGGAGAGAGCCATCAAGATTGGACATACATGCGATGGAATTCATCTTACTGATTCAGTTCTTGGAATTCCTAGAGTTTCACCAATTACAGCTGGATTTTTCATACGAGATTCCAATAGTAAGATAAGAATCACTGCAAGCATACGTGTTCGTGACAGAAATCTTACCTCAATTACTCAAACCATATGTGATGCCATTTTATTGAATCTAAACGGAGTTCTAGTACTCAAGGGTGATGCTCCACCAGTAGGTCCAAAAGATTCAAGACTTGTTCCAAGTGACATAGTAAAACAGTTCAACGAACAAGGCTTTGGAAAAAGAATTGACATGTTTCTCTCAATTTCAAGTAATCCAGATTTTGAAAAGATGCACAAAAAAATTGAAGCCCAACCAAAGGGGTTTGTTACCCAAGTCATAAGTTCCATTGATCAAGTTACCAGAATGGTTGATACACTAAAACCTCAAGGATTCAAGATAATTCCATGTGTATTATTAGCATCAGAGAAGAATACAAAATCAGCTCAAATGCTAAATCTTGACTGGTCAGGATACAACAAAGACATGGCAGAATTTGTAAAACAAATAGACAAGATTGCAGGAAATGTACTGATTAGTTCTCCAAATGACTTTGCAGGTGCATTGGATCTCTTACACAAACTATGATATCAAACATTGTCACATTACGAATAACAGACATGGAAATTAACATCTAGATTAAAATTAAAGAACGACCCTCAGATGAACGTCATCAGATGCAATTGTTTGTTCTAGTTTCTATATTTGCAATAGTGATTGGCACTGGATTTGTTACTACCCATCTTGCATCTGCCAACGTATGGATTCCAGATAATGAGTTCAAGGGATTTTATGATGTAAATGGAACGTATACTGTAATTGGTGCAGTAAAAAATACTGAATCTACCGCAATAATTCCAACAATCACAATCAATGTAAAAGATAGCAATAACACAATATCACAAAGATATACTTTATCAACAGTAAATTCTCAAAAAGACATCCCATTTAATCTAAAGATACTTCAAGTTGATGGTAAAAATGCAACTCTAGAAATGCCTCAAGTTAGTTTTGTTTCAACGGATCATAATTTCACAGATATTGAGGTGATCTATGACAAGACATTAAAAAAACACACTGATGGCCATGAAACAGGTTTTATTGTAAATAATGACACTTCAACGGCTTATGGGGTAAATGTGTATGCTGCAATATATGGAAAAGATGGCAAGTTTTTAGATGTTGGAAAAAATGTTGAGACAATTGACAAGATAGACCCTGGACAAAAAATTGCATTTTCCATGTACCCAGATCCCCAACATGCATCAATGGTGAGCTATTACAGCTGTTTCACAGTAGGAGACGACCCAACAATGCCAGTATCAGTCATTAAAGATGGCAAGCCATACAATTTCATATATCTGACTTCGGGCTCTGTCACGGATACTAAATTCGATGATGCTACACATAGTATCCTTGCAACTGTCAGATACCCATTTCCAGACACAGGATTTGTGAACTTTATGTTTCCACAAGAAACAGGATCAGAAAAATTTTCGGTATTATCAAATGGCAAGCCAATAGAATTTGTGCAAAGTAAAGATTCGGATGGATATTGGCATGTCGCATTGACACTTCCTCCAAGATCTACATCAGATCTAGCAATTTCAGGATTTAACCAACCTAATTTGTTTACATCAAACAACTTTGGAAACTATATTTTGATCATAATACCAATTGTAACAGCTGCAATAAGTATAACAATTTGGAAGAAGAGAAAAGATTAAGGTATTTCAGGCAAGTTTTGTTCTTTCAATACTTTGTTTAATATTGTTAGATCAAATATGTTTGAAAGGTCCGGTTTTTTATCTCCTAAAAATCCTAAATCAAATGCGTCATCAGCAGATGTTATAACAGAAGATTTGACTGGGTCATATGTAATATCCATTCGTGAAAACGCATTAGAGATTACATCGTCTGGGATGGTTGTACCAGTTAACTTTTGTAATTGTACATTAAAATCGTTAATTGCATCATTCTTGTTATTGTTAATCCACATTGTTTCTTTGACATGAGCCTCTAACAATTTTTGAATAATATCTGGGTGACTCTGCAGATAATCAGTTCTTGCAACTATGAGAGCAGTTGTGAATTTGCCATTTGGCCACAAGTTTCTTTCATCAAGAAATATTGTTCCATTTGTTTGTTTGACAAGTATGGCACCCCATGGTTCTGGTACCCACGCCCCATCAATGTCTTTTTTTGACATCATGGTAACAATGTCCGAGGTCTTTGCAGGAAGTATAGTCACATTTCCTCCATTTTCCGAAGTCTCGTACCCATTTTTTAGCAAGTAAGATCGTAGTGCAACATCCTGGGTATTGCCAAGTTGTGGAGAGGCAAATTTCTTGTCTGCAAAATCATGTACAGTTTCTATTCCAGAGTCATTTCTTATTACAAAGACAGCACCACCACTTGATGCGCCTGCAATTATTTTGATTCCTTGACCGTCGCTTTTGAGATATCCATTGATTGCAGGATTAGGACCAACATATGCAACATCAATTCTGTTTGCAAATAGTGCTTCTACTTCATCAGGTCCTGCATTGAATATCTGTGATTCAATTTTAACATCACCAAGTGCATTTTGAAAATCACCATTACCAACCCCTATTACTGCCTGAGCGTGATTTATGTTTGGAAAGTATCCCAGTCTTAGAACACTAGTGTTAGTAGTTATCGAAGTAGATGATTTTACTTCATGGATCTGAGAGATCATGCTAGTTGCAATTACAATTGCAAATATTGCACCAGCAATTGCAAATTTTATTCCAGCATTCATTTACTAGAGTTTTACAGTATGCCAATATAACCGAATTCAAATTTTTGTCACATCTACAACATGAACTAAAATGCACATATCTGATTTGTTTTGCATATTTGACTTTGCTTATATGATTTACAAGTATCTATTATGTGAAATGCCAGATGAGTCATGCAGAAGTTGTGGTCTCTCATTAATGAGATATTCCATTTGTGCAGTTTGTAGAAAAGTCATAAAATATGTGTGTGCAGAATGTGGTTCAATAACCACAGAACAAATACACATAGATTGTTTTTATGAAATTCATGTACTAAAAGAGAGTTTGTGATGATAAACATAAAATCATGATTATAATTCCACATGCAAATATGAAAGTGGTTTCATAAAATAAATAAAAAGAAAAGGATTTTAGAGTTTTTGAACGACTCTAGTTTTTGTAGCAGACACTATGATTCCCACCATAGCAACAACAAGGACCATTGGTGCAACAGGACCAAACTCTGGAACAACACTAGTTGGATTCACAGTTGGACTTGACTGAGTGACAGAATTAACACTAGATTGTTGTGTAGTGTCAAGATGGGTAGGAGAATTCACATCAGAAGATATCTGAGGCAATCCTTTTTCTTGTAGCACCTGATTTAGAAGTGTCAGGTCGTATATTCCAGTTAGATCAGGTTTGCTGTCAAGAAATCCTACCTTATACTGATTATCTGCTGATACATACAAGGAAGATACGATTGGATCATATGTTATTGCCAATCTAGAGAATGCTTCCTTCAGCTGATCATCAGGTATGGATTTCGTGGTCAACTTGGCGTATTCAGTATTGAAGACTTCACGAGCTTGATCAGGATTAGTATTAATCCAATTATCCTCGTCGACGTTTGCCTCAAGGAATTTCTTTACAACATCAGGGTGTGCCTTTAGAAATTCTGGTCTAACTACAATTTGCCCTGTGACAAACTGACCATTTGCCCACAGACTTCTTTCATCAAGAAATATCTTCCCGTTTGCCTGATGAACAAGTGTTGTTACCCATGGTTCTGGTACCCACGCCCCATCAATGCTTTTCTTTAGCATCAATGTTACAATATCAGAGTTTGTAGCCGGGAGTACAGTAACAGAACCTCCGTTGTCAGATGTTTTGTATCCATTAGCAAGAAGATAAGCCCTCAGAGCTATATCTTGTGTATTTCCAAGCTGAGGTGTCGAAAAAGTCTTTCCAACAAAGTCTTGGACGGATTTAATTCCAGCATCATTGCGTACTACAAATGCTGCTCCCGCACTTGCAGCACCAGCAATTATTCTGATGTCTCCATCTGATTTTACAAATGCATTGATCACAGGTGTTGATCCAATATATGTCAGATCAATTTGATTTGCATATAGCGCCTCAATTGCAGCCGGCCCCGCATTGAATATGTGCGGTTCAATTTTGACACCACCTAGTACTTTCTGAAAGTCACCATTTCCTATGCCTATAACAGCAGGTGCATGAGTTAGATTAGGAAAATATCCCACTCTTAAAACACTCAAGTCATCACTTGCATAAGCAGGATGAGCATATCCAACAAAAGACGATATGATCAAGGTTGCCACAATCCCACTTAGGATCTTGAATCTTGTTTTTTGATTCATGTTTTAGTCACTGAAAATATATCAAATATAACAGGATTCAAATGTGCAATATATGCAACATATGCGCATAAAAAATCATCAGGCATATGTATTAGATAAAATGTAAGATTTGCATCTATCATGTACAATTTGCACATTTGAATTAGGTTATATCATTTTTATTTTATTGACTGCGCAATGACAAAGAAAACAACATTAGGTTTAGCGCTCATGCTGATCCTAATAATACCAACAACATCACTTAGTGCATATGCAATTACTCCAGATGCACCACAAGATGGCAAACAATACACCCTAAAAGGAATTGTATCAAGTCAATATGCAACATTGATCAAGAAATGGACTTCGACATATAGTGGAATATATCCAGGAGTAAAAACAAAGTACAGTTTGGTTCCACCCAGTAACGTGGCATATCAATACTCCAAGAAATTGGTTAGTTTTGGAGTAACAGATGTGCCATTGACCTCAACACAATTCAAGGCAACACCACAACCAGTTGTAATACCAGTTGCAGTTGAGGTAGTTGCAATAGTATACAACATACCTGAATTTCACCAATCTGGACTAAAGTTAACTGGATCAGTCCTTGCTGACATCTATTTGGGCAAAATAATATTTTGGGATGATAGCAAGATACAGGAACTAAATCCAGGAGTAAAACTACCACATGGAAGAATAACAGCAATTCATCGTGCGGATTCAGCTGGAACCACCTATACACTCACAAACTACTTGTCCAACACAAGCAGCGATTGGAATACACTAGTTGGAAAGGGTACTAGTGTTAAATGGCCAATAGGTCCGCAACCAGCACAAAATGGTGAACTTTGGGTAGTTCGAGCAATAGCCAATAGTCCATATTCCATCAGCTATCTAGATTTGGGAACTGCAGTCAGTAACAAACTGAATTCAGCTGCAATTCAGAATGCAGACAAGACTAGTTTTGTAATTGCATCACTTGAAGGTGCTACAGCATCTGCTGCATCTAGCAATCTACCAGAATCAATTGGAGATTGGAGTAAGGTATCCATAGTAAACGCACCCGGAAATGACTCATATCCAATAGTGACACTTGTTTCTGTTTTGACATACCAAGATCTAAACAAGATAAGTATAGATCAATCTACCGCAAAGGTGTTAATTCACCAGATCTACTGGGAGATAACAGATGGTCAAAAGCTTCTAGGACCACTAAAACTTGCTCCACTGCCAGATCAGATAGTAGAGTTAGACAAACGTGATTTGAGCCAGATCAATTTCAAGGGAATCCAATTGTTTGCATACGATGGATTTGTGGTACAACCATTAGAGTAAACATCAAAGATATTCTCTCAAGTTTATTTTAACATTGAGAGAAATCCAAAATATTTTTTATTTTTCACACAATCAACAGTTCATTACAACCATTGTGAACGTACAGGATAGTAAACTCTTTTTCGTGCATCATCAAGACTTGTTCTTTCAATGACCAGTCCTTGGTTTCTCAAGTCTTCAACAGCATTCTGAACAGTTCTCCTTGGAAGACGACTAATTGCAATAAGCTCACTCTGTTCAATAGGATTTTTTGTTTTTATTAGATAATAGATAAATTTTGCAGCTGGACCTCCTGCAGGCTCTTCACGTAAATTGACATTTCCAAAAGCAGATTTGGATAAAATTCCTCTTCTTTCAGACTCTACAGAGGCCACAGAATCTATATCAAGTTCAGACAGGTTTACTCTTTCTCCAAATTCTGCTATCAATCCAAATTGTTGAAATTCCATTGGTGCTTCAAAGATGAATTTGTTTGGAGGATATTTGTTCGTAATTAGACCAATCATGCTCCATTTGATATTTCCTTGTTCATCATAGATTCCAACACCCATACCCTGGTTTGCTTCCAAGATAATTTTCTTAGAATCTAGTTTTAAAATATCTTCAATTTTTGAAATCATTTCTTCTACACTGAGTTGGTGTCGTGGATCTTGTTTTCCTACCTTCCATTGGATTTCCAGATCATGCGATTCAGTAATGTCTAAGAGTTTTTTTTTCTTGTCAAAGTTTAGATCAACTATATTTTCTCCAATCTCAAGTATGTCAAATCCTAGTTTTGATGCTTCTTTTGCGAATCTATCAAAAGAATTTTGAATTAATGCATATTCAGACAGTGTATTTCCTGCAGAGACACGAATGTCTAAATCGTGATAGAATTTTATTTTTTTAGCAATGCCAGAATCAGAAGC
>CAZWSG010000010.1:0-61095 GCA_964636595.1 uncultured Nitrosopumilaceae archaeon | reverse complement strand
CCAAGAGAAAGAACAAATTTCCGAATAGCTTCTGGAACTATGCCTCTTCTACGTAATCCCTCAAGAGTTGGAAGTCTGGGATCATCAAATCCTGATACTTTTCCTTCCTCTACTAGAGGTTTTAGTACTCTCTTGGAGACTGGCATTCCTTCAAATTCTAACCTTGAAAACTCTAGCATCTTTGGTTTACGCATATTCAGTTTATCTAAAAGTGCATAGTAGAGTTCAGTGCGTAATTCATATTCTTTGGTTCTAAACGCATGGGTGATTCCATCAATGCTGTCTTCTATAGCGACTGCCAAGTCATAGTTTGGCCAAACTCTGTATTTGTCTTTGTGGATTGGGTGTGGCTCATCTATTATTCTAAGCAAGGTTGGATCTCGCATGACTGTATTCTCTGAACTCATATCACCTCGAAATCTCACTATGGCTTCTCCAGGTTTGAATTTGTCAAACATCTTATTCCAACGGATATTATTTTGATCAAGATTTCCTGCTCTGCATTTACAGGGTAACATTTCTCTTCTATTCTTACTAATTGTCTCCTTGTCACATGTACACACATATGCATTGTCTAAATCAATGAGTTCCTTGGCTTTCTTGTAGATTATCTCCATGTCATCTGAGGTATTTTTTATGAGATCATATTTTACACCCAGCCAATCTAGTCCAACCTTGATTGCTGCATAATATTCTAAGCGTTCTTTTTCTGGATTTGTGTCATCAAATCTTAGTATGATCTTTCCTCCGTACATCTTTGCATATTCCTCATCAATTATTGATGCCTTTGCATGACCAATGTGTGGATAACCGTTAGGTTCTGGGGGAAAGCGCGTAATTACATTATTTTGCTCTGCTCCTTCAAGTGGTGGGAGACCGATTCTATCTTGTTTTGGCTTTACTATCAAAAGTTCTGCATATTTACTTGCAATTTCTTCTTTTTGTGATCCTACTGATAATTTGTTAACATCAATCACTGTCTGAGAAATAAGTGGAATGATATCTTTAATTCTGGAACGAAGTTCTGGTTTGGTACCAATTACTTTGGATATGATTGAATCATTTCTGGTTTTTCCATCGTGTTCTGATGCATTTAAAAGAGCAATTCCGCGAATTACCTTTTTTAATTCATCATCCAACTAAAGACTCCTCTCTACCACAAAATCAAGCAAAGAAAGTAATTCATTTTTTGCAGGTCCATCGTATATCGATATTGATTTTTTGGCTGCATTGGAGTGGTATGTTGCCTTTTGTTTTATTGTATTTTCTATTCCGAGAGCAGAAATTGTAGAAATGGCTTTCTCTACCTCGCTCTTTGAAACAGATGAATTACCAAATGCATTCAGGATTATCTTTTTTTCTTGGTTATCTGCTTTTTTGATTGCCATCAAAATTGGTAATGACTTCTTTCCCTCCCTGATATCGTTGCCAACCGGTTTTTTTGTAATCTTCGGATCTCCTATCACTCCAATTAAATCATCAATTATCTGAAAAGCAATTCCCAAATTTCTTCCAAATGTAGATAATCTTGTCACATCTGCAAAATCTTTGTTCGCTGATATTGCTCCCATTGCACATGATGCTACAAATAATGATGATGTTTTTTTCTCAATCATCTTTATGTATTGATCTTCATTTGGTATCTTACTTGATTTTGCCATGTTGATATCCAATGCTTGACCTTCACACACGTCAGTACAGGCCTTTGCCAATGTAGTAACAAGATTCAAACCTGCATTTCCTGATTTGTGAAGATAAGGTTTTGAAATGGTTTCAAATGCTCTTGAGAACAATAAATCTCCAGCAAGAATTCCGATAGGCATTCCAAATCTTACATGAACCGTAGGTACACCATGTCTTACCTCATCATTATCCATGATGTCATCGTGCACCAATGTGAAATTGTGCACCATTTCAATTGCTGCAGCCGCAGGTATTGCCTGCTTTGTGGTTCCTCCTAAAAGTTGGCAGCTCTTTATGACCATGTATGGTCTCAATCTTTTTCCTCCGTGATCAATCAAATAGCTTGCTGCTTGGTACAAGTTACTGGGTTCTCCAGAGAGTCTTGATGACAGAAATGAGTCTATCTTGGATGCTGTTTTTGCGAGTTTTTCTAGCTTCATTATTTTTTTAGCTCCCATCTGTGATCTGGAAAATGATACTTTAATGATTCTTCTAGATGGCTCTTGATGTTGTCTTTATTCCACATCTTGAGAATTTCTTTGTGTGTGTCACTTATGTTGTGGCTTGACTCTGATATGAAATACAGCGCTACTAGCATCCATGGACAGAAAATTTGAGGTGTTTTTTTAATCTCTGATAATACTTGTTCCAGTGTAACCCATCGAATATCTGAAATTTCGTCTTCTACAAGCTTTATTTTTGAAGGATCATCTAACATTCCAATCAAGGTGCCACAAACTTCGTTTTCTGATCCAATGTTTTTGTAAGGTACGTGATACTCAAACTTGTACAAATAATCTAATTTGCATGTAACTCCCAATTCTTCTGGTAATCTTCTTTCTGCGGATGAAATATAGTCCTCTGATTGTCTTGGGTGACTGGCTACTGTTCCATCCCAGTCTCCTGGCCATAACATCTTGTTCATACTTCTTTGTGTAAGCAAAAGTTTTCCTTCTTTGTTGAACAAAAATATGGTAAACGCTCTGTGTAGCTTTCCATCTGGTAGGTGGCATTTTACTTTTTCTTCAGTTCCTATTTGATTATCATTGCTGTTCACAAGAATGAGGTGTTCCATAATTATCCTCTAAATATTGTTCCTTCAAAACTCTTGTTATTTATCGCATTTGTTATTCTCTTTGGAATGTTTCCATTTACAAAGAAAACATCTGTTCCATGTTTTGATATGCTAAATGCCTCTTTTATTTTACGAGACATGCCTCCAGTGACATCCATTGATACTTCTGTTGTGATTGGTTTCTCTGTTGTGATTTCATTCAAAAGCTTCTTGCTTTTCATATCTGAATACACTCCATCTACATTTGTAACAAAAATTGCTAGGCGAGGATGTAATAGTTTGGACAAAATTCCCATGATCCTGTCTCCTGATAAAATGTAAAATTTATTTTTTCCATACCACATTACATCTCCATAGGAAATTGGTGTTAATCCTGTCTTTGCAATCTTGGGAATTTCCTTGACTTTGTTGGTTAATGGTTTATCACCTATCATAAAATCACTTGGGGGCAAACAATATGGTTTTAGACCGGATTCTGAAAATGATTCAAGCACAATACTGTTTAGTTCTATCATTGAATTCTTGACAACTGAAACTCCTTTGGCCCCATGTCTTTCTGGTTTTGTATGCATGTCATACTTTACAGACCAATAATGTCCAAATGAACCTCCTCCATGTACTATGACTAGTGGTTCATTTACATTTTTAAGAGTTGCAGCAATTTTTCTTATCGATTTTCTATTTGATGTTAGTGGTTTTTCCTTGTTGGTAATTATTGAACCTCCTAGCTTCATCAAGATCATGATTTTTATCAATGCTATGAACGGTTTTAAAAAGTATCTCACTGAAATGGTACAATTCTTTGATTGAGATGATGACATGCCTGTTTTTTATTTTTAAATAATATATGTAAATTATTGAGTTTTTAATTAGAACGAAGTTTCTATATTCTATGTATATTGGAGTCCGTTATAATCTATTTTTGTCATAAAACACTCTGAAATTTTTCTTAAATTATCCAGCGTATCTTTGGCATTGGAATCATCAACAAGAGCAATAATGCAACCGCCACCTCCTGCTCCTGTTATCTTGGCACCATAAGATGTTTTTTTTGCTTCTTTGATCAAGACATCTATTTTTTCTGTTGAAACCCCCATCTGTTTTAATAATTCATGATTTCTTAACATTAGCGAGCCTAGTTTATTCAAGTCGTTTTCCTTCAAAGATATTATTGCATTATCAACTATGTCAATTTCTTCTCTACATAACTTGTTGAAAAGGTCCTCATTTTTCTCTTTAAACTGTCTAACTTGTCTTACAACATCTTGGGTATTGTGAACTTGTGCAGAATTTGATATTATAAAACTTAGATCATTTCTTGATGGAATTCGTTGAAATCCATCCTTTAGATCATATGATAAAAGTCCGCCAAATGTTGATACTGAAGAATCAGCCCCTGAATTCTGTTCAAATATTGTACGTTCTGCTTCTACAGATAATTTTACTACCTCCTCCTTTGACAATCTATGGAACAATCCATTAACTGAAGCGGTAACTGCTACACAAGCGGCAGATGATGAACCAAGGCCAACTCCTGGCGGTATCTCTGATTCTATGACTATCTCTATTCCTTGTTTTGTTGAATTTTCCATTAGTGTTTTTTTTGCTATGTGGAAAAACGGTTTCATAAATTTTTGTTGCATATTTTCTAAATTATCTAGTAAGTCTATCTTAATCTCTGATTCTCCTAAAGAAGATCTTATCCTAACTATCTTCTCATCCACAAATTGTGAAGTTGCAGTTATTTTCTTGTCTGTGGAACATAGCACAGCTTTTATGCCATATATGACAAAATGTTCTCCGAAAAGAATGATCTTACCAGGGGCAGAAGCAATAGATTTCATGAGAATACTATCGATGCATATCCTACCACTGAATCCTTGTTACTTTCTGTTATGTCTCCGCTAGTTGCATATCTGATCAAGGTTCCCTTGGTTGCTCCAAGTTTCTTACAGGCTATCATGGTGGAAGCAATCGCTCCGTAACCGCAAGCGCTAATCTTTTTTTCTTGCAATGTATCATAAAATGCATCTACATCTAGATTCACTATTGTGTCTATCAAAGATTTATCCTGTTCATGTGCAAAATTATTTGATTCGTAATGAGTAAAATCTGAAGAACCGATTATGACGGCATTCTTAATTTTTGTAATCATTGCTATTGATTCACCAATTTCGATTGCAGTATGGTAACTCTGGTCAATTAAGATTATTGGTAAAATCTTGAATTTGTATGAAAATGTTTCCTGGAGCATCGGAAGTTGTACTTCTAAACAATGATCTCTGGTATGAGAAAATACGTCGAACTCTATCATCTTTGAAATCTTATTAATCTGAATTGCAGAATCTGTATCTACCTCAATGTCTCCAATGGGCGTTCTCCATACTCCTTCCTTCATTGTTGCAACATCTCTTCCCACTCCCCAATGATTTGGTCCTATGATTATTACAAGTTCAGGTCTTTGTGATGATATTGCATAGTATGAATTTGCGGCTATGGGTCCAGAGTATTCATATCCAGCATGCGGGCATATGGCCCCCATGATTTTTTCATCATATGTAGAAGGAGATAATGCACTTGGACCATATTTATGTAAAAAACAATTTCTTATGCTTGATTTTAACTCTTGACTTGTTTTTGGATAGAACATTCCAGCAACAGCTGGTGTCCTTACCTGCATTGTGTTATTGCCTCTGTGATCTCATTCTTGAAGGAGGTATCCTTTCGGTTTCTTCTTCTAATTCTTCTTCTGTTATTTTAGTCTCAAAGTCATCTATTTGATATTTCATCGATTCTGCATTTTTTAACTTGCCTTTTTGCATTAGTATCTCTCTTGCTAAAAGCCAATATGCAGCAGCTAGGGATTTTCTTCCTCTATTGTTTGCTGGAATTACCAGATCAATTTTTGAGGTAACGTTATCTGTATTGGAAATTCCTATCACTGGAATTCCTGCATTAGTAGCTTCTACAACAGCTTGTTCATCTACTTGAGGATCTGATACAAAAACTAGTTCTGGTTCTCTGTAGTAAGGTAATGACGGATTAGTTAGAGTTCCTGGCATAAATCTTCCAAGCATGGGAGTTGCACCCGTGACTTCGCAGAATTTCTCAACAGGAGTGCTAGCATACTCTCTGCCCGAACAAACTAAGATTTTTGTAATGTCTGCTCTGTTAATGAATTTAGCAGCTGTCTGAATTCTGGATAATGTTTTCTTACTATCAATAATGTAAAGTCCTTCATTTGTTGCCTTGGTAACAAATGGTGTCATGAATTTTGTTTTTACTTGTGTTCCTACTCTTATTCCTGTGGAAAGTACATACTTTTCCATGTGCTCGAAATCTTCTTGTTTGCTCATTCTGTGTTTTTAAATTTCGACCATTCCACGTATTAAATCATACTCTGAGAGTCGTATCAGTTCATTAAGTTTGGCCATCCTTTCTCCACCTACTATGCCAACTTTGAGCATTTTAGATTTGGTAGCAAGTCCAATATGTGATATGTGAGAGTCTGTTGATTCACCAGATCGATGTGATGTAATTAATTTCACATTGTTACTGTTTGCCTCTCTGGCAAATTCAAGTGCATCATAAAGACTTCCTGCTTGATTTACTTTCAATATTGCTCCACTACAAGCTCTCATTTTTATTGCTTTTTTGAGAATTTTGGTATTTGTTACCAATAGATCATCTCCAGTTATGAGAACACGCGGAAACTTTCTAGTCAAAACTGCCATGTCTTCAAATGCTTCCTCGTGAACTGCGTCTTCTGCATAAACAAGTTTGTATTTCTTTATTATTTCTGATGCAAACTCAATCTGTTTTTCTGGAGTATTCTCAAAACCAGCTCTATTGTATACATATTTTCTTTTCTTTTCGTCCCATTGTGTGGATGATGCAAAATCTACTCCTAAGGAAACTTCTTTTCCTAATGTAAAACCTAGTTGCTCACAAGCTTTTACAGATATTTCTAAAGCTTCATCGTTTTTTAATTTTGGAGCCCATCCACCCTCATCTCCTCTTCCATTTGTAAAACTTGGATCCCTCTTCGCTAAAATTTTTCCTACTTCTTTATGAACCATCAAATTAACTTCTATTGCATCACGGATGGTTTTGGAACCTGTAGCACAGACTAGGATCTCTTGAATGTCTGGTGTTCCTGGTCCTGCATGTGCTCCTCCTCCTAAAATATTTCCAAGCGGAAATGGATTTCTAAAAGTTGAATCTTTTGACAGCATCTTGAACATTGGAATTTGTAATGATTTTGAAGCCGATTCAATTGATGCAATGGTTAATGCAAATGCAAGTGAACCTCCAACTTTTGAATAGTTTGGAGATGCATCAATCTCTCTCAGGGTTTCATGAATTGTTTTCAGGTTGGATGGATCAATGCCTAAAAATTTCTTCACATTTTTTTTTAATATGTCTAAACTTTTCTCTGGTTTATTCTGTGGAAAGCTCTGTGCTTCATGTTTTCCTACACTTGCACCTGATGGGGCGCAAACTCGTCCTACATGTTCATTATCTGATGTCACATCAATTTCTATTGTTTGACTTCCTCTACTATTGTAAAGTATCCTGCCTTTAATTGATGTAATCTTAGGCATTCTATTCTAGTTCAGATCTTACTTCTTGTTCTCTTCTTCTAATGGCTTCGTAAAACGGAATGACTTGGTGAATTGTCTCAACAGATGTCAAAATCATTGCTCTGCAACAATATCTTTTAAAACCAAATGAATCTAAAACTTTTCCTGGATCCTCTCCACCCTTGACGCGATTTTGATATTCCTTAAATTTATCAGCAATCAAATTTCCACAAGTAAAACACCTAACAGGAATTAGCACAGTCACAAAAAGTAATCAAGGCTTATAAAAACCATACATGGGTAAAACCAATTGCGGGAGTCGCCCAGCCTGGTCAAAGGCGCTAGCTTGAGGGGCTAGTATCTTAGGATTTCGAGGGTTCAAATCCCTTCTCCCGCATTAATGATTTCATAACTATGTGTCAAAAATTTACATGTTCGGTTGGATGAATTCTCATTACATACCAATCAATTCTTTTTCTATTTGGATAATTTTCAATAGTATGACATTAATTTTGTTGTAGACTGTAACATTGGAATTTCTGTGTTTTACAAAATTAATCATTAATTCCATAACCTTTCAAACTATGTTTGTTCTATGTTTAAAAGATGATGGGCGTTTTGGTAAAGCCCTTATTTGACATAAAATCTTGTATTGTTATGGAAATCACTGTAAAACAAATGATGCAAATTGAAGAGAATGGACATCAAATGGGTTTTTTTAGAAAATTAATGATGGAAAATGCTGGTGCTGCTACTGCAAGACACATTGTAGAATATTGCAGCAATCTGACATCAAAAAAGATAACAGTTTTTGCTGGACTGGGAAATAATGGGGGCGATGCATTTGTTGTGGCCAGACATTTGGCTGCATTTGGTTACACTCCTACTGTTATACTCTTAGGGCATCCAGATAAGATAAAAACAGAAGAAGCTCGATCTAACTGGAAAATTTTGGAAAAAATGAATTCTGTGAATCTTGTGCTTACATCTGCCATTAATGAAATTGTTAATGATGCAGATGTAATAGTGGATGGAATGTTGGGAACTGGAATGTCTGGAAAAATTAGAGAACCATATTCCTCAGCAATAGATTTGATAAATCAATCAAACGCTTTCAAATTTGCCGTTGATGTACCCTCAGGTCTTGATCCTGATACTGGAACCGTAAATGACAAATGTCTAAAAATAGATATCACTATAACTTTTCACAAGATGAAAGTTGGAATGCCAAGAAATCCAGACATGTGTGGTAAAATAATAGTTGAAAAAATAGGAATTCCACCTGAAGCAGAAATTGGAGTGTTGTTATGAAAGTATATCAGCTTCAAGTAGGAAATATGCAAAACTTTACTTATGTTCTTGAGGATGAGCAAACAAAAGAATCTGTTATCATTGATCCTTCGTGGGATCTAGAGCTAGTAATGGAAATAATAGAGAAAAATGATCTAAAAATCAAATATATAATTAATACTCATCATCATTTTGATCACACCGTGGGAAACAATACCATGGTGGAACATACAAAATCTAAAATCTTACAGCATGAATATTCTACTTTGAAAAATGATGTACGTTTATCTGATGGTGATAAAATAATATTTGGAAAGTCAGAACTCACTGTATTACACACTCCTGGACATTCAAAAGATAGTATTTGTCTAATTGGTGATGGAAAAATCTTTTCAGGTGATACGCTTTTTGTAGGGAACTGTGGTAGAACAGATTTACCTGGAGGAAGTGCAAAAGAGCTCTATCATAGTCTATCTGATATTATTTACAAGCTTGATGGTAATCTTGTATTGTATCCTGGACACAATTATGGAAATTCTCCAAATTCAACTATAGATAAAGAAAAAAAGACAAATTTTGTATTACAACCTAGAACAGAATCTGAGTTTGTAAATTTTATGGGTAGTGATTAATTATTGCAAGACATAGAAATACTTGGAAATAAACAAAAAGGTTTAGAATTTATAAAACAAACTGAACAAAAAAAATTTATTTTTTCTCTAGTGATATCCTATACTGAAACATCTGAAATATCTGGAATAACCATGGCTGGAGAACATCCGGATCTGATAAAATTCACAGGACCTGCTGATGCTGAATTTATTCACTATGGATACTGTAGAAGTATTTCTGTAATTCCGATGACTCCTGATGGAAAACCAACTCCTGCACTATTAACAAAAACTGCACTGGAAGCAGCGAGTATTCCAAGTGTTGTTGTAAATGCTGGTAGTAAAGTACCTCCAAAGCTTCCATTTATTGATATGAATCTGAATTATGGAAAAAATATTGGGAAAGAGCCAGCTCTTAGCCTTGATGATGTTGGAAAAGCAGTTGAATATGGTAGAATAATTGGACGATTTCTTGGAGCTTCAACTGACTGTGTTATAGTTGGCGAAAGTATTCCCGGTGGCACTACTACAGCTCTTGGAGTGCTTGAAGGATTTGAAATTACAGGATCTGTTAGCAGCAGTATGCCTCAAAATCCAATAGACCTCAAAACTCAAACAGTAAAAGAGGCATTGAAAAGACTTCAATCAAAAGATCCCTTTGAAATTATATCACAATTGGGCGATCCAATGATTCCAACAGTTGCAGGTATTCTTAGCACGGCTTCTGAAATCTCTCAAGTTCTATTAGCTGGTGGAACGCAGATGGCAGCTGTACTTGCTTTTGCAAAAAGTATTGGATTTAACGGGAAGAATACTGCTGTCGGAACCACCTCTTATGTATCTGAAGATAAATCTGCAAATCTCACTGATATCATATCACAGATAATGGATGTGCCTATATTGGTTGCCAAACTCAAACTTGCAGAATCAAAAATCTCTGGATTGAGTGCATATGCTGAAGGATTTGTAAAAGAAGGTGCAGGTGCAGGAGGTGCATCTATTGGGTGCATGCTGAAAACCGGAATTGATGCAAAAGGTCTTCTAACTTTAACTGAAAAAGAATATTCAAAAATTACTTGACTGTTACTGATTTTGCTAGATTTCTTGGATAATCTGGATCAAAGTCTTTATCGATTGCAGCATAATATGCAAGAAGTTGTATTGGTACTATTTCTACAAGTGGATATAATGACTCGTTGATACTAGGTATGTCTATCCAATAATCATATACGTCACTTGGTTTGTCTGAAATTCCTATTATCTTGGCTCCTCTTGCTTTTATCTCTCTAGCTGATGTCAGTGTATCATTGTATGTAGAATCATTGGGGTTTATGATTAAAACGTATGACTCGGAATCCATCAATGCCAAAGGACCATGTTTTAATTCTCCTCCTGGAAGCCCCTCTGCATGTATGTATGTAAGCTCCTTTAACTTCAATGATCCCTCTGAAGCAATTGGATAATGTATGCCTCTTCCTAATACGTAAATATCTGAAACATTCTTCAATCGCTTTGCAACATCTTTGATTTTTGAATCATTGGAAAGTATCTTCTTGATTGCTTCTGATACTTTTGTAAGATCTAGTTCTATGCAGCCATCACATATTTTATCAATTATTTTGTATAGTACAACAAGTTGTGATGTAAAACTTTTAGTTGCAGCAACTCCTATTTCTGGACCACAATTAAGTCCCATTGAAATGGATGATTGATGAACTAATGAGGATGTCATCATGTTTACGATTGATATGATTTTAGACCCTGTCTTTTTAGCAATCCCTACAGCTTCTAATACATCTGCACTCTCTCCACTCTGTGATATTGCAATTAAAATTGATTTTTCTTCAAACATGTCAGGAGAAAATTGTGCTTCGCTGGAAATCAATGGATCCATCTTTATCTTTGCATATTTTGAAAAAAGAAATTTTGCAATTAATGCTGCGTTGTAACTTGTTCCGCTTCCGGTAATGTATACATTTCTTGCATGTTTTATTAAATCTGAAACCAAGTCAATCTCAAGTTTGGTATTGTTTCCAGCATTCAATACTGTTGATGGTTGTTCTGAAATCTCTTTCAAAGTATAATGGGCATATTGACCTTTGTATACGTCCGCAAATTCTTTTGATACTTTGGTTATCTGATGATGTACTGGATTTGCATCAAAATCAAAAACCTTCAGTCCTTCTTTGTCAATGATTACAAATTCTTTGTTATCTGGGTAAATTACTTCATCAGTATATTCTACAAATCCTAATACATCACTTGAAATAAAATATCCTTGTTTTCCTACGCCTATTATCAGTGGCTCGTGTAGTCTAGCAGCAGATAATGTACCATTTTGAAAGACTGCGACAAAAGCATAATTTCCTTTTAATTCAGCCACTGTATCTACAACAGATTTCTTAATTTCTCTAGTCTTGTCGTAATTGTATTGAAGAAGATTTGCAATTACTTCGCTGTCTGTTTGACTTTTAAAAGTATAGCCATGTTCTTGAAGTTCTTTTTTTAATTCCTCGTGATTTTCAATTATTCCGTTGTGTACAATAGCTATCTCTCCTGAACTTGATGAATGCGGGTGAGCATTTGTGTCAGTTACCATTCCGTGGGTTGCCCATCTTGTATGTCCTATGCCTGTAGTCCCAGAGAGCTCATCTAGTTTTGCTGCTTTGTTTACTTCTAAAACTTTACCAACTCCCTTTCTGACACTGATTTGTTGTTCAGAAAAAGTTGCAACCCCTACACTGTCATATCCACGATATTCCATTCTTTTTAAGCCCTTGACTATTATTGGTGCCGCAGAATTGATGCCTAAATATCCTATAATTGAACACATGTTGATACTATATGCATATTCTTGATAAATAATGATTGCGTGTGTTTTACTCAGTTGGCTGTTCGACTTTTACTTCTTGAACCGGTTGTTGTTTTCCCTTGTTGAGATCTAATTCTGGTGATAGGCAAATCTGATCTTCTTCTTCAACTTTTACTGTGTATGAAGGAACTGTAACTACTCTCTCTCCTATCATTACATGACCGTGTACTACTATCTGTCTGGCAAGGTATGGACTCTTTATTGATTCCTTTTTCTGGATGATTGTCTGTAGCCGTCTGGATAGAAAATCAGTCACTTTTAGATTGAGTACATCATCTAATGTAGAATTTTCTTTAACTAGTCCAACTCTTGCAAGTGATTTCATCAATATTGGTTCCTTTGTACTTCTAACATCCTGAGTTAATGCCAAAAGTGATCTTGCCTGATTTCTTATTCTTGAAAGTTCTGTATGTGCTTTCCATAACTCTCTCTTATTTTTGAGTCCAAAAGTACCTAAAACATGTAACTCTTCATTTAGTAAATCGTAATTGAGAGGACGTTTTGGCTTTCTCCACATTTTGCGCGAATTCTTTGGATGATCTCCCATCTACTACACCTACTTTTTCTTTTCCGCTGCAGCAGGTTTTGCTGCGGGAGCTGCACCAGCCTTTGGAGCTGCTGCGGGAGCTGCACCAGCCTTTGGAGCTGCTGCGGGAGCTGCACCAGCCTTTGGAGCTGCTGCGGGAGCTGCACCCTCAGCTGGAGCGCCAGGTGAACCAGCTGGTAATACTTTGCCACCTTTCTTAACTCCAACTGCACCGCCCTTTCTACCTGTGGTACGTGTGCTTTGTCCGCGAACTTTTAATCCATATGTGTGACGAAATCCTCGCCAACTGTTCATGCCTTTTTCTCGTTCAATATCGTTTCTTACGTTAAAGTCAATATCTGAAGTGATAAGATGAAAATTATTCCCTGTATCCATATCCTTTCGTCTATTTAGAAACCATGTGGGTATGTTAACAGATGTAGGATCTCTCATGGCCTTTTCTATTTCTTCTACTTGTGATTCTGTAAGAAAACCAACATTACTGTTGGGATTGATCTTTAACACTTCTAAAAGTGATTTTGCAAAATTATACCCAATTCCTTTTACCTGACCAACTCCAATGATGGTCTTTTTAGCACCTGGAATATCTTTACCAGCAATTCTAACTATGTGTCTAAATTCTTGTGAAGACAAGTATAAAAAATCCTTAGCATCCCCGATAAAAACCATGCTAAAATAATAATACTCTAAGTCGTGTTTAGAGAGTATTTATTGTAATACCTCGGGAATTTACAAATTTTGTTAATAGAAGTTGTGTTTCCAAGCCAAAGTATGCTGAAATCATGTTGTGTTCCTAAAGACTATGAACAAATTAAAACAAAGGGATCTTCTAAAAATTAATTATAAAATAATTGGTATAAAGGAGCAACAGTAGAAATTTAATTGCAAAGATAACATACAGGACATAAAATATCTTGAAATCGTGATTTTGATGAGTGATTTTATATCTAACAGGAAAAAAATATTACATTCTAGGATGGTTAATGAACATGAGTGAAAATTTTGACAAACAAAAAATGATGGAAACTCTAGTGGATCCAATTGTGTCATCCATTCTTGCAGAGCTTGAAGGGGGAGAAAAAGACTCTGCATATTTGACCGCAAAACTACAACTCTCCCTAGATCAGATCAAAAGTCTTCTTTCGTATGTAGTAGAACACCAGTTTGTTGTGATAAATCAAAATGACGATAAGGAAATTTTCAAAGTTGATCTTAACAAACTAAATAAAATTATGGAAAGTGATGATAATTTTAAGAACATAGTTGATGGATTAACTGAACTAGATCAATTTCTCAATTAAGATCTTGCACGATTTCTGATTAGATACATCATGCCAACTGCAAGTCCGCTAAGGCCTATCAGGAGTGCTATGAATCCTGAAATATCTGCCAATTCTATATTTTGTGGATAGTATCCAATAATTCCGAGTACCTGTATCTCACTTTGTCCATGATTTTCTATCTGTAATGTATAATTTCCTGATGATGAAATCTTGAATGTTTCTTGAATTGGACTTTTTGTTATGGAGTTTGTTATTATTGGTGTGCCAGTAGGATCAGTTACTATCGCTTTGACATTATCATCATTTTTGAAATCTGTTATTTGAATAGAGTATACTCCTTTCTGGTTGCTGTTCTGATTCATTTCTTTTGTAACAATCATCTGTGTTCCAATGCCTAGAGTGTTTTGTTGATTTGAAAGATTTTCTGAAGTTATTTGTGATTGATATGCTGTTATTGCAATACCTGCCAATACTAGTATTCCACTTGCTATTAGAATTGGTTTAGATTTTATCACATTGCTCATGATCTCTTACCCTGGTTAAAACCTAATGTACAAATGACACTTGGTAAAATTTAGTATGAATTATTCGATAACGTTATCTTGTACATCTTCTCACATTAAAAAGTTGTATAAAATTCTGGTAATTCTTCTAGTTTCTTCAATGATTGTTCCTCCATTATCTCCTAATGTAAATGCCTATTCTGATCACCCAAATCTTTTTGTCTCATCCGAAAATAGTGTTTTTGATAATCATATTTCTGGACCTATGGTAACAGAAGTTATTGTACAGGAAGATAACACCCAATTAGATCAAGCAATAGGTCAGCCAAATGTTTCAATAAATGGAAAAAACCTTCTGATGGCACAAGGCTCTGATGGTAACTGGTATGCATTTTTTGCTAATACTGATAGTGCAAAACAAGCTGATCAAGCAGCATCATCTGGTTCTCCTGGACAGAGTATTGATTTTGGAGTTTTCTGTTCAAACTCTACACCCTCTTCTGTCTTGGGAATCGACATATCTCAGACTGATGGGGTGGCAATTCCCGACTCTGCAGGATTATCTGGTACTACTCAAGGGACAGCAAGTTTTAATTCCTGTAGCGGTACGCCAACAACTCCATCAAGTCAAAATAATGTTGTACGAAATCCTCCCTCATTGAATTCCAATCCACAAGTTCCATCAGGCCAGATAGGAATAAATCAAAATGTGTGGCCTCTAATTCAACTCTTTACGCTTAGTGATACTGTGCATATAGAATATGATAGATCTACCGGTACACAAAGTGTTGATCTTGATTATTCTGATATTCCAAATATTTCATTAAGTCTTGATAGAACTACATATCCATCAGGTTCTGATGTATTTGCAACCATTAATGATGCTGAATTAAGTATAGATCCTACATCTCAAGATTCATGGACTTTTAATGTTGGTTCTACTCCTGCAACATTTTATCAAGCCTTTACAGAGTCAGGTAGTAGTGCAAGTGGTCCTGGTATTGTAAATCTTATACCGTATCTAAGTAATCTTGGTTTCAAAAATAATGGAAAATTAAATATGGATACATCTGATGTTATCAATCTGAAAACTAATTCTGTTCAAACAGGTCTGTCTCTTAATAATGTGTATAACAAGTTGGTAACTTTTGTTGAAACAGGGCCGCATACTGGGATTTTTGAAAGTTCTTTTGCTGGTGTATCAACCATAGGAATATTGTCAAATGCTCCTAGGTCTCATTCTGGTTCAATTACTTATAATCTTCAGAGTGCTTCTATTGTTTCTGGTACTACTACTGCAAGTCTTAATGTTGGTAGCGGTCAGAGTCAATTTGGTCCTGGTCAACAAGAAACAATCACTCTTGTAGATGATGATCAAAATATTAATTCCAATATGGTTGATCAACTAGATGTTTTTAGAACTTCTGCAAAAGTACCTACTTTGAAGATTGGAAATCCGCTGACATTGAGTAGTTCTTCTGATGTTATGTTTTATAATAGTTCAAATTCAATCAGTGTACCGTCTACTGTATTTGATGCTAACTCATTACGATTGATAGTTGATACACGATCTGAATCAATGTCGAATTTCCAGAAAATTACACTAAATCTTGGTATCTCTGCTCAGTCTCTCAAGAATTTACTCATAGATACTAGTCAACCAAATTCAAAGGGAACCAATTGGGTTAATTATGATCTCAGATCTTTCCAACAACAGCTTGGGATATCATCGTTTTCTAGTGCCAGTATGACTCTGTATTTTGGCTCTGTGGGTTCTTCACCAGTCACAATTGTAACACCCGGAGAAATTACATCTGGTAATGGTCTACTTCAGATAAATGATAACGCAGTTGCTTCAATAAACTCAATGTCATCAAATCTACCAGTGTTCCTAGAAATCAACTTCAATACTCTAGGAAATATATCAAATCCTAGTGACACTCAACCAATTGTGTTTGATCTTTTCTCTTTTGGAAATAATAATAATCAACAAGTAAACAATGCTATCTATCGAGCAGAACTACAAGAGACATCTGCAAATTCTGGTGTATTTTCAGGAACAATTGAGTATACCGTAGTAAATCAACTAAACCAATTTGATCCCAACTTGATCAAGGGTCTTCAAACTTTTGGTAGTAATATTAAATTTCTTGTAAACACTGAACTCACAGATGCTACTGCAATACACTTTTCTATCTTAGGTACACAAAGTGGAACTTCAACAACAGTTACCTCACAACAGAATCTTCCAACAAATACTGGTACAGTTACACTTGACTCATCAAATTATAGAATTGGTTCTGATGTGACAATAACTGTCACTGATCCAGATTTGGTTACTGATGCTAATACTATAGTAAGTTACCCAAGTGTTAATGATCCTGGTTCTCCGGCAGATGATACTGTTGGAGACAATAGTGGAAACATACTCTTGGAAGTTTGGATTAAAGGATTCAGATTTCAACACTGCACTGTAAATGGGGTGTCATATGGGGGTCTTGCTGCTACTGGTTTTACATTGACTGAAACTGGACCAGGTACTGGTGTGTTCAAAGGAATTTTTAAAATGCCTTCTTGGATATGCAGTGAAGATGGAACTACCTTGGTATCTCCTGTGGGGGGTAATGTCCAGGCATGGTATCATGACTTTCGAGATGCATATGGCAGATCTGTGATAGTAGGTTCTACAGTAGCAACTTCTACAACTCAACCTACAACAACCACAAATCAATATGTGTCTGCAATGACCATTCCAATGATTTCAATATCTACACAAATCAGTGATCAGTCTGGAAGACCGTTACTACAAAGTTCACATGTTGGGCAAACAATAAACTTCAAAAGTATGATATCAAACATACATCAAAATTCTCAGGAAATTTCATACATTGTTCAAATAAAAGATAATAGCAACAAAGTAGTCTTTCTAAAATGGTCTGAAAGTAATCTAGTGAATTTATCTACTACAAATGAAGAAATTAGTTGGATACCTACACTCCCTGGTATCTATTCTACCGAAATCTATGTATGGAATGGAATGGATTCTCTAGTACCACTTGTAACTCAAAGCCAATACAAAATTCAAGTTCTATCATAATTGAATTTTTGAATCAAAAATTATACTTGCTTTTGTATGGCGATACTGCACGCAACTCTTGAACGACTTTTTTTAACGTGTCTACAGTTTCATCTATTTCTTGTTCTGTATTTGTTATTCCTACTGTGAGACGTAATGATCCTGTAACTTGTTCATGTGAAAAGCCCATTGCTTTCAAAACATGAGATGCTTTCTGTATCTTGACAGAACATGCAGAGCCCGTAGATGCAGATATTTTATGTTCATCCAATTTTATTATTAGATCTTCTCCATTTACACCAAGAAAAGTAAAATGAGTGTTATTAGGAGTTCGCGTGTCTGGATGTCCATTAAGAGTTGTAGCGGGGATTTCGTGTAATATTCTTGCAGTTAATTTTGTGGTTAATTTTTTAAGATAAACTGAATTTTCATTCATGTTATTTTTTGAGAGCGTACATGCTGTTCCGAATCCCACTATGCTTGCTACATTTTCTGTACCAGATCGAAGTCCATTTTCTTGACCTCCGCCTAATATCAAAGGAGCCATCTTCACACCATTTCTAATGTATAATGCTCCTACTCCTTTTGGACCGTTTATCTTATGGGATGATATTGAAAGCAAATCAATTCCAAGTTCTTTGACATCTACAGGAATTTTTCCTATTGCTTGAACTGCATCTGTATGAAAAATGACATTATTCTCTCTTGCAATTTGAGATATTTTTTCTATGGGTTGTATCGTTCCAACTTCATTGTTTGCATACATTATTGTAATTAGACATGTATCACCAGAAATTTCTTTTTTGAGATCTTCTGTATCTATAAAACCCTGTTTATCCACTGGAAGAAAAGATATCGTATATCCTTCTTTTTCAAGACGCTTACACGGTTCTAATATGGCATCATGTTCAATGGATGATGTTATGATGTGTTTTCCTTTACTTTGTGATGCTATGCCATAGATTGCGGTATTGTTTGATTCTGTTCCTCCCGAAGTTAGAAGTATCTCACTGCTGTGCGCATTAATGAGTGAAGCAATTTGCTTCCTTGCATTTTGAATGGCTGTGTTTGCAACTCTGCCATGTCTATGTATGGAAGAAGGGTTTCCATACTGTTCTCTAAAATAAGGAACCATCTCTTCTATGACTTTTTCATGAACAGGTGTTGATGCGGCGTTATCTAGATAGATCAATCTGTTATCACATTGAGTTTACCTGGTCTATAGCCGTTAGGATCAACAAAGATATCATCAAATCCTAATCCATTCATATATTTCTCCAGTATCTGCATTTTTTTTTCGTCATCTAAAAAGACTATCTCATTTTTATCTACCTCTATATTCGCTCTATTTCCGAAATCTCTAACTCTCACTTGTTTTACTCCAAAAAGATGTTTTACCATGATCTCGCTCTTCTCTATTCTTTCAAGCTTTTCAGCTGTAACAGCATTTCCCCATGGAATACGTGATGCTAGACAAGAATTAGATGGTTTATCATGAATGGAAATATTATTCTCTTTTGCAACATCTCTAACATCCGATTTTGTGAATCCACTTTCTACAAGTGGGCTTTGAACGCCATTTTTTTTGAGTGCTATTATTCCTGGTCTATATTCTGCTAGATCATCTAGATTAGTACCATCAACAATCAAGTTAATTTTTTCTTTTTTTGATAGTGCAACAAGATGCTCTGCTAATTCTGTTCTACAATGAAAGCATCTATTTTTATCGTTTCTCACAAAATCTGGGTTGTCTAATTCACTATATTCAATAATTATGTGGCGAATTCCTATTTCTTGACAAATTTTTTTTGCAGAATCTAATTCTTCTTGAGAAAGTGTCTTATAATCTGCAGTTACAGCAACAGCTTGTTCGCCTAGTGCCATCTGAGCAGCATATGCTACTAGGGCGCTATCCACTCCTCCTGAAAGAGCTACTAAAGCTTTTTCTTTTCCCTGAAACCAATCTACTAGATCTTTAATCTGTTTCATCTCATGTTTAACCTCAGTTTGACTTGACTTGATATCATGTCTGATGTTTCTTTGAATGATAGTGTTAGAGAATCTGAAATCATCTTAATATCATCTGACTCTACCTTGAAATGTTTTATAGTTTCATTATGTTTTACAATTTTACATCTTACAGTAAAATTGCTTCCTTGTATGATGATGGGCACTGAAACAATTATTCTTGGAACTGTATAACGACTAGATGATCTTATCCGCACACCTAAAGTGCCGGTTTCTGAAATGAGTGTGCTAATCAAGGTGTTTGTTATGGATGCATCACATATGACAGAAACTAGATTTGTTGGTCTTCCTTTCTTTGTTATTCCGCCTGTTACTGTAACATCCTTTGCACCATTTGCAATTAACTTGTCAATCATGTGCCCTATTGTTTCACCAGATATGTCATCAAGGTTTGTCTCAAGAATTTGTATAGAGTCCAAGTGAAATTCTTCTGTTGATTCCCCCTGGACAATTTTCAAAACATTGGGAAATCCATCAAAGTTCTTGCTTCCTGCACCATATCCTATTGATTTTATCTTCATTGTTGGATAAAATTCTGAGCATTTATCTGCTAAATTTACAAGCAGACTTGCACCAGTAGGAGTAGTTAGTTCTTCTTTTATTCGTCCTCCGCAAATTGCTATGTCTGAACCACGAAATATTTCTAATATTGCACTTGCAGGATTGGACACAGTTCCATGAGAAAATGTTAGAGTTCCGCCTCCTATTGCAACTGGGGTCGCAATAATCTCATCTGAAAATAATCTCAAATCGTCTAATGCAATGGCAGACCCTATGATGTCTATGACTGTGTCAATACTAGATGCTTCATGAAAGTGTACTGATTCAAGAGGTTCTCCATGTATCTTTGATTCTGCATAAAGTAATGATCTGATGCTTTCTTTTGCAAAAACTTTAGCTTTTTCAGATAGTCCTATCTTATCTGATGCAGATAGTATACATTCTTGAATCTCAATTCCTTTTCTTTCATGATATTTTTCACTTGTCTCTAACACTAGATATGTGGCTTCTGTTCCATGTTTGACAGTTTTTTCAAAATCCATTTTCACAATTCTAGAATCTTTGAGATATTCTTCAACTGAATATACTCCGTCTATAACTCTGGATTTCTTTGCGCCAATGCTAACTAGTGAAGAAAGTAACATATCTCCTGAAATTCCAGCTACTTGTGCATCAATTACAAGTACCATTATTTTCTAAACATACTGAAATGCATATAAATTGTAATTTGATTCATAGTTTTAGTTATTATCTAACGTAGCGTAGGCTGATGAAAAACAGTCAAGTTTAATTAGAGATTAAATTGAGGGCCTTTTATGATTACAATTATCGGTTCGGGAAAAGTTGGTGGCACCGCAGCACTGTTCACAGCTCTTCGAAAAGTTACCGATGAAATATTATTACTAGATGTGGTTCAAGGCCTTCCACAAGGAGAAGCTATGGACATAAATCACATGTTAGCAGAAAAAGGAATTGATGTCAACGTTAGAGGATCAAATGATTATTCGGAAATGAAAGGATCTGATATCGTAGTTGTTGTTGCAGGTTCTGGTAGAAAGCCTGGAATGACAAGAATGGATCTCTTGAAAATAAATGCGTCAATAGTAAAGGGTGTTGTAGAAAATATTCAGAAACATGCTAAAGATGCAATGATAATTCCAGTTACTAATCCATTAGATCCTATGGCATACCTCACATACAAAATTTCAGGATTTCAAAAAAATCGAGTGTTTGGAATGGGAGGCATGCTTGACCTATCGCGTTTTACACAATTTATTCATGAATCTACTGGCTATTCCAGAAACTCCATACGTGGTCTTGTGATTGGAGAACATGGTGAAAATATGTTACCGCTCCCAAGATTCTCAACTGTTTCTGGAATACCGTTGACTTCAATTCTATCAAAAGAGAAAACTGAGGAGATTGTACAAGGAACAAGACAAGTTGCAGCAAAAGTAATAGAACTCAAGGGTGCTACCGTTCATGCTCCTGGTAATGCAATATCTACCATAATAGACGCGGTATTGAATAATACCAAACAAGTCATTCCTGTAGCAACATACTTGGATGGAGAATATGGTTACTCTGATGTGTCTATTGGTGTTCCAGCAGTTATTGGTAAAAATGGTGTTGAAAAAATAATAGAATTAGACTTGGATTCAAATGAAAAAGAGTGGTTCAAAAAGGGTGTAGACAGTGTTAAAAACGCTATCTCTAATCTCTAAAACTAATTAAATTTTTAACTGTGCACTAATTACAAAATGGCGTTGGATCTTACAGAAATATTAAAATCGCTTGATCTCGGAAAAATAAGTGTACCTCAAGCAAAGAAATTGCTTTCTCTTTATTCTGTTGAGAAAATTGAAGATTTTGCAAAAATTGATATGAATAGAAAATTACGACGTGGAATACCTGAAGTTGTATTTGCAGAGAAAAAAGAACTTGTAGATATAAAAAAAATAATTCTTACAACCACGTCTAAAACCGATTCTGTTCTTGTCTCTAGGATAAACAAAGATCACTACAAGAAAATATTGATCTTTTCTCGAAAAAATAAGTTAAAAATACACACAGGAAAAAACACTACGACCATACTCTTCTCTAAAAAAATACATCTCACAGGCGGAAAAGTAGGTATATTGACAGCGGGAACTTCTGATATTGGAGTAGCTGAAGAAGCAAGATTGATGTGTGAATCTATGGGGTGTCAATGTATCTGTAGCTATGATATAGGTATAGCTGGGATTCATCGACTTTTTCCTGTAATAAAGAAAGTGATATCTGAAGAGGTGGATGTAATTATAGTGGTCGCTGGTATGGAAGGTGCGCTTGTATCAGTAGTATCATCACTAGTCGATATACCTGTAATTGGAGTTCCTTCATCTGTTGGGTATGGTTATGGAGCAAAAGGAGTTGCGGCATTAGCATCTATGTTGCAAAGTTGTACTCTTGGACTATCTGTTGTTAATATTGATAATGGGATAGGCGCCGGTGCATTTGCAGCTAATATTGCAAATAGAAGTGTACGAAAGAAAATTATGTCTTAATAATCCCAAGACTTCCCAATTCTGAACCTATTCCGTATCCTATGAGGGCAATACCTGTTCCAAGTCCTGCCATTTCTAATCCTCCTCGCAACATACTGATGTTTGCAATCTTTGACTTTATTGCTCCAATTATAAAAGACGCAGAAAGACTAACTCCAATTGCTACAAAAAGTGGGATATACCCACTCAAAAAGAAATATGGGATAATTGGTAAAATTCCACCTACTAGGAAAGCACCAAACATGCGAAATGCACTTTTTAGTGGACTTCCTACTATCTCTAAATTTAATTTGAGTTCTTCTGTGATCATTGTATCTAACCAAACTTTCTTGTTTGATGTTATTTTGTTTACAATCTTCTCTAAATCTTGACCGGTGAATCCTTTTGCCTTGTACACTTCTTCTATCTCACTTCTCTCTGCCTCCGGTACATTATTCATCTCCCATTTTTCGCGTTCAATTTCTGAATCTAAAATCTGTCTTTGTGATTTTACGGCAAGATAATTTTGAACTGCCATTGCTTTTGCACCAGTGAACATGGCAACAATGGCTGCTAGTATGATTATGTTAGAAGATACCTCTGCTCCTCCAACCCCAGCTACTAATCCTAATGATGTGTTTATACCGTCTCCAAATCCAAATACAAAATCTCTTATCGAGCTACTTTCTTTTTGATGTGCTTCAACATGTCGTGGTTCTATTCCACTCATTGTGTATAGTACGTAATGCCTGTTTATATGTCAAAAGTAAAAATTTTCAAAATGATGTAGCAAGGTAAACGATTTATATCATAGTAGAAAGAAGTCGAAGAAAGGAATGGCAGGCAGGAGAATAGTTCTAACTGCAGATCGTAGCCTTATGACTAACTATAGGGGTAATTTTCTGTATGGTTTTATAGCATGTGGTCCATATGAAGTGGTTCCTGAATGGGTCTTTGATAAAGTATTTTGTCCTCCAGTTGAGACTGATCAAATAACTGGTGAAGCCAAGGTTGCTCAGGTTGGATTACGTAGAGTAGAGTCTGCATTGTTACAAGGTTACAAAAGAGAAGATGTGTTTATTGCAAATCCTGATTATCTTGAAAAATGCATTGGCCCTGATACCAAAGTGGTTGGAATAAATGTGATGGATCCACTTGGTATGGCCCCTGTGACTACTACCATGTCTCCAGAAAAACTCTCTTACGTTGCAATGAAATTCAAGAGAATGTGTGCTAAAATAATTCAGCTAAAGAAGAAGTATAATTTTCATGTTGTAGTTGGTGGAAATGGAGCATGGGAACTTGCAAAAACTGATAGAATGAAAATTCATGGAATTGATACTGTTGTTGTAGGAGAAGCTGATGAGTTAGCTTTAGATCTTTTCCATGATCTTGAAAAAGGCGATGCTCCTGAATTAATGCATTGTTTTGTTAAGAATATTCAAAATATTCCAGTGATCCAAGGACCTACTGTTAATTCTCTAATTGAAGCAATGCGAGGGTGTGGAAGAGGATGTGACTTTTGTGATGTCAACAAAAGATCAAAAAAAGACTTGCCACTAGAACGATTACAACAAGAAGCCAAAATGAATTTGAATTATGGCTTTGATTCTATCTGGTTACACTCTGATGAAATGCTTCTCTATGGCTGTGACAATAGAAACTTTCAACCAAACTATGATGCCATAATAGAATTATGGAAAGGTCTGAAATCACTAGGTGCACGATTTGTTGGAACAACTCACATGACATTCTCAGCTGTGTGTGCTGATCCTAAGCTTTTGCATGATATGTCTGAAGTAAATGGAATGAGTGATGAAAAATGGCTTGCTACAAATCTTGGAATTGAGACAGTTGCACCAAGAATGGTTAAGAAACATCTTGGTGTGAAGACAAAACCATTTTCAACAGATGAATGGGGATGGGTTGTACGAGAAGGCGCTAGAATATTAAATGAGAATCATTGGTTTCCAGCAGCTACTATTATAATCGGTTGGCCTGATGAGACTCCTGATGAAACTCAATATACTATAGATTTGATTGAGGATTTCAAGAAAACAAGAATGCGAGGTCTTGTTGCACCATTATTGTATCAAGATTTTAATGAAAAGAATTCAATGCACTTTGGCAACCTCAATGAGGCACAATTTACATTATTCTGGAAATCCTGGGAACATAATCTAAGAGTCATCAATGACATCATTCCTATAATTATTAGAAACAAGACATTTGGTCCTCCTATGAAACTTGTCATGTATGGTATGATAAAAGCTGGAACTTGGGCAATAATGCGATACCTCAGAGGTTTGTCTAAAGATCTATTCAATGGAAAGCTTCCAGATGATATAATGGAAAAATATGCAAGGAGTAGATCTGTAAATGCTCCTTCTTATACTAGATAGATTTTTTCTCTAATGCTCTGATTGCTGTGTCTGCAATAGTGTTTGATTTTGGAGTTAAAACCACAAAATAGATCTTGTCTGATCTCTCTGCACTTTCTACATTCTTAAATTTTTTTAGATTCATATCAAACTCTAATAACTTTCCATCGAGTTTTCCTTTTACATATATCATCAAATATGAATTTCCGGAAGCAGGCGTCAGGGGGATTATGGAAAAGATATATCCCTTGTATGAATTTATGGGCAAAATATTTTTCATTGGTGGGGCCATTGTAGACATGGCAATAAATATGTCTTCAGGAGAATCAAATTCCTCAAATTCAAAATCCATGAATTATCTTTCTTTGGTCTTGTATAATAATCTATGATCTGACCTGAATGATGATTATTTTGCATGTTCTTTGTCTTTATTGTGACTTGTATTGGTGTTAATTTTTGAGATTGAATTTTCAGTGGTTTGAAAATATTTGTAAATGAGGAAATGGAGTGGTCCTAGTATTTTGGCATAAATCTTAGTCCAGTCTTTGCTGATACTGCAATTATTGATATTATTGCAATAGCAAATACTAGAGCTGCGATTGGGCCAAACTCTGGAACTATGATGGTGCCTACTATGTCAATCTTAGAATCGCCATTGCTGAATGGGATGCTAAGTATTCTCACATTTTGATTCTTTGTTTCTGTAAACTGTGTGATTTGTTTGCCACCATCTGTAACTATGAATGTGCCATCTTCTAATGCTGACGTGTCGATCTTTGCTCCAGTCAAGTTTGCGTCAGGATTTGGAGGCGGTGGTAACTTTGCATCTATCATGGCTCTGGGTAAAGTAACTGTAATGGAACCATTTGCATTGGTGTTTAATGCAATTTCAAGAGTGTATTGCTGTGCGTAGATATTCATGCTACTAACTGTACCGCCCTTTATGATGTAGGGTATGTTGTAGATTTGACCTCCTGACTGTAATGGATATGTTCCATTGAGAGCTTTGGTAATTGTGGCACTACCATCTCCTCCATTATAATGAAAAGTCGCGGTTGTATTCAGATTTAATCCGTATTGAGCTATTATTGTATAATTTCCAGCATCCTTCCAATATTGTCCTGTAGCTGCAAATGTCTTGGTAAAACTTCCATCTGCTGCAGGTGATAATTGGCCGATGAAAACTAAGTTCTTCAATGGGCTGATGACTTTGATTGTTACGGCAGTTGCATTCTCGGGATATTTGATGTGTCCTGTCATGATTACTGTGTCGCCCTGGTTGTATGTGGGCAAATCTGTATTGACTGACAAAGGTGCTATTGTGGACATGCTCACTCCTGTCTGATTAGCTTCTTGCTGTAAGAGATCATAAGCAGTAGTTACATTTGCATTTGGATTGGCTGGTCCTCCACCAACTGTTGTAGTTGAATTGGTTCCTGTTCCATTTGTAGTCTGTGCATAAACTGGTAATGTGATTATTGCAATGCTTACTGTAATTGTCAACAATACTAAATAAAAGACACTTGATCTTTTCATATCTGCTAGCCAATACTCAAGGATCTTGAGTATTTATGTATTGATAAAAGAAAATTTGACTTCTAGTTCTAGTATTTTGGCATAAATCTTAGTCCAGTCTTTGCTGATACTGCAATTATTGATATTATTGCAATAGCAAATACTAGAGCTGCGATTGGGCCAAACTCTGGAACTATCTGTGTACCGATTATCTCTATGTCTTGATCTCCTTGTAAGAACTGAACTGTTATGTTTCTGAAATCATTGTTTGCAGATTCACTTTGTGGTTTGACTTCTGCTCCATCTATTAGAATGATGAATGTGTCGTCTTGACCCGAGCTTGTCTTTGCATCGATCAAAGTTCTTGGTAATTGTAATGTAATTGTTCCATCACTTGTGGAATTTACTGATGCAATTACTGACAAACTTTGGGCGTCTATAGTCATGGTGTTTATGGTTCCACCACTTATGGTGTAGTTAACATTGAATGTCTGTTGACTATTGGGATCTTTAAGCTGAAATACATTACTTATCACCGTAGGTGTGCTCTGAAAAGCAAAAGTAGTCTGAGCAGTTACATTTGGAGGACCATATTGCACCTTGACCGTATAAACTCCATTTGCTGTCCAGTATGGTCCTACTGCTTTGATGGTATCTGTATACTTGCCATCTTGTGATACATTAATCTGTGCTATCTGAACCAAACCGTTGTTTGGATCAAAGATCTGTATGACTAGTGGAGTTCCTACAACAACTGCTTGTACTTGACCTGAAATAACAATGGTGTCTCCTAGGGTATATGATGATTTATCAATACTGGTTGTAATTGATGCTGCTGCTGGTGGGGATGCTGATGGTGTTGTTTGTGCAAAAACCGGAATTGATGATGCTGAAAATGATAAAATTAATGCTATGAAAATTAGACTATGGCGCATATCGAAGTTGTCTTTCAGTTGTATATTTCCTTTACTATGTCAATAATAAAAAATGAAAAAGTAGAGCGTCCTAGTATTTTGGCATAAATCTTAGTCCAGTCTTTGCTGATACTGCAATTATTGATATTATTGCAATAGCAAATACTAGAGCTGCGATTGGGCCAAACTCTGGAACTATCTGTGTACCGATTATCTCAATCTTCTCAGATGCCATTTGGAATGGAATTGTGATTGTTCTTGTATCTGTGGAAGGTGATTCTGTGAATTGTTGTACTTGTTCGCCATCTATTAAGACTGCGAAGACACTGTCATCTGTACCACTTTTTGCATCGAGCACTGATCTTGGAATGTTAAGAGTGATCTGACCATCGCTGTTTGCTTGTATGTTTACTACAAGGGCCTTTGATGCTGTGTCTAATGTTGCTCCAGAAACTGTTCCACCGTTGATGGTGTAGTCAATACAATACATTTCATTACCTACTGTAGCTGCAATTTGTTGTGGTGCACAACTTGATTGTCCGCCTCCAGGTAGTGTGAATTGTGTTGTTGTTGAAAGTAGTCCTTGTTGTGCTCCTGCTTGAACATATATGGTATAAGTTCCACCTGAAGTCCATAGTGGGCTTGAAGTGTTGATTTTATCTTGAAAATCACCATTACTGTTCAATGTTATTTGATCTACTTCTACAACGTTTCCATTGGGGTCTGAAACTTTCATTGTAACAGCTTGTCCGCCTATGGAGTTTTGGACATGTCCTGTAACAATTACTACTGACTGCCTATCGTATGCATTTTTGTCTGTAGACACTGTAATTGGCAGAATTTGTTGAGATCCAGTACTGGGGCTGATTTGGCTTGAATTCATTGTTGTATCTGCCGGTGATAAAGCAAATGCCGGCATGATGCCTACTACAGCTGCCGTAGCAAGAATTGCGATCAACGCATATTCTTTATGAGTACTCATCTTATTGGCGATTAAGAAGTAAGACTATTTATGTATATTTAAAAGACAACTAAAATTTAATGGGCAAGTATTGTTTCACAAGTGCGGGGTCTTAAGATCTATTGAAGATTCTCTCTATGTTTTGTAATGGAATTTGTTTATTTTTTGTATTGTAATTAATGGATTGAGAAAATTCTGATTTAAAATATGCGTTGTACTGGAATTGTGTTTTTACATTTTTTGGTTTTATGGCGGAAAAATTAGTTGAATGTTTTCACTAAGTCGAAATCATAAAAAATGAAAAAGTAGAGAGTTCTAGTATTTTGGCATAAATCTTAGTCCAGTCTTTGCTGATACTGCAATTATTGATATTATTGCAATAGCAAATACTAGAGCTGCGATTGGGCCAAACTCTGGAATTGCTGATCCTCCTTGTGGTTGACCTGCGAGTTGGAATACAGCTGAATTAACTCTTGCTTGTTCGTCTCCTTGTTGTACTGTAATTGTGTATTGTCCGTTCTCAAACCAGAGATTACCAACAGTGCTTACTTTTGTAACAAAATCTCCATTGTTGTCTAAGGTCAATTGAGCTACTGATACTACATTACCTGATGGACTTGTTACCTCTACGGTTACATCTTGTCCTGGGTATGGATTTGCAACATGTCCAGTGACCATAATTTGTGAATTGTGATCATAAACTGGTTTGTCAGTTGTCACCGTAACTGCTATTGGTGGTATCTGCTGTATGTTGCTTGTGTCGTTACAGTCGGGGCATGCTAGATATGGGTTGGTTGCTGCAAAAGCAGGTACAACACCTACTACAGCTGCCGTAGCAAGAATTGCGATCAACGCATATTCTTTATGAGTACTCATCTTATTGGCGATTAAGCATAATGGATATTTATGTATATTTAAAAAAATGAAAAAGTAGAGCGTCCTAGTATTTTGGCATAAATCTTAGTCCAGTCTTTGCTGATACTGCAATTATTGATATTATTGCAATAGCAAATACTAGAGCTGCGATTGGGCCAAACTCTGGAACTATCTGTGTACCGATTATCTCTATTTCTTGAGTTCCATCCGTGAATGGAATTGATAGAGTTCTATCGGTTGTTGTAGTACTAGTCTCCTGGAAATCAGCTTCCTGACCGTCTACTAGTACATAGTACTTGTCGTCTTGACCATTTGGTAATGTTGCATTAATCAGTGCTCTTGGGAGTGTTACTGTTAATACTCCATCTCCGGTAGTCTGTATTGATACAATCAATGACTTTGATTGCATGTCAGCCTTTATGCCAAGGACTTTGCCATTGGTTATGCTGTATTTTACAGAGAGGTTTGTACCGTCTACTGGTATGGTGTTTCCATTTCCTCCTGGATTTGAAGATCCTGCGAATTGGAAGGTTGTTTGAGCTGTTCTAGCTTGACTACCAAATTCTACTTTAACTGTGTATGCACCTGCTGCTTGCCAGAGGGCACCTGTAGCTATTGTAGATGTTGAAAAGGTTCTGTCAGATCCCAAATTCACTTGATCAATTTTGACAATGTTTCCTATTGGACTAGTGATGATGACTGTTATTGGTGTATCAGAAATATAGTCTTGTGTACTTCCTGATATCATAACCTTGTCTCCATCATTGTATGAATTCTTGTCGGTTGTTACGGTGATTTCACCTGTATTTCCAGATGTAGTAGTTTGATTTGCGCCTGTGTAATTCAAGAGAGCTGGAGAAGCAAAAACCGGTACTACTCCTATAGTGCAAACTAGAATTGCAAGTAACGCAAATCCTTTAAAGCGAGTACTCATCTTGGTTAAAAGTGATTTTTTTTGCTATTTAAAGTTGCGGAAAAAATTATTGACAAAAGATGCTAATTTTGACACGCTTCCAATTAGATATATATTAACCTCTCGGTGGATGCATCTTAGTTTGTGGATTAGTCATGCGTTTACAGCTAATGTTCAAAGGAGATTTTAAAAAATGATTAGTAAAAAAGAGAAGATACTCATTCCTGATCATATCTATGTCCCAAAACATGAAATAATAAATAAAGATGAAGCAGAGAAGGTTCTTGAAAAATATCATACCAAGCCTACTGAAATGCCGCTAATCTATGTAAGTGATCCAGCTATCCGGGGTTTGGGAGTCAAGCCAGGGGATATGATAAAAATTACACGAAAGAGTCCTACTGCTGGTGAAAGTTTGTACTATAGGTACGTGGTGGAAGAATAATGGCGAACATTTCCAACAAACGCTGGCCTATCATTCAAGATATTCTAAAGCGAGAAGGAATTGCAAGACAACATCTTAACTCATATGATGAATTTCTTGAAAGAGGACTTCAAAGTATTATTGATGAAGTTGGACAGATTGAAATTGAAAGTGCAGAATATCCATACAAGATTCAACTTGGTAAAGTGAAACTTCAACAACCTCGTATGATGGAATTAGACGGTTCTATTACTCACATTGCTCCGATGGAAGCACGACTAAGAAATGTCACATATGCGTCTCCTATAATGCTTGAAGCAAGTGTTGTAGAAGATGGAAAAATTCTTGAATCAAGGTATATTCACATCGGAGACATGCCTGTCATGGTCAGATCAAATGCTTGTATTCTGCATAATCTCTCTGAACAAAAACTAGTAGAGCACGGTGAAGACCCAAGTGATCCAGGTGGTTACTTTATCATAAACGGTTCAGAGCGTGTTATAGTTGGATTAGAAGATCTTTCTTACAATAAAATTATTGTAGATAGAGAAACTGTTGGTGGCAATACTGTTTTCAAAGCAAAGGTCTATTCTTCTATTGTAGGCTATAGGGCGAAATTAGAATTAATAATGAAAAATGACGGTCTTATCGTTGCAAAGATTCCAGGTTCTCCTGTTGACATTCCAGTAGTTACTTTAATGCGTGCATTGGGTCTTGAATCAGATCGAGAAATAGCTGCATCGGTATCATTGGTGGATGACATTCAAGATGAACTTGAAGGATCATTTGAAAAGTCTGGTGATGTACCAACTGCAAAAGATGCCATAGTCTACATTAGTAAAAGAATTGCACCTGGTATGTTGGAAGAATTCCAAATAAAAAGAGCTGAAACATTACTTGATTGGGGTCTTTTACCACATCTTGGTAAACATCCTGATAATAGAAAAGAAAAAGCACTGTTTCTAGGAGAAGCTACATGCAAATTAATCGAATTAAAACTAGGTTGGATTGCTACTGATGATAAAGATCATTATGGAAATAAAGTAATAAAATTCGCAGGTCAAATGCTTGCTGATCTTTTCAGAACTGCATTTAGAAATCTAGTTAGAGACATGAAATACCAATTGGAAAGGTCAGGTCAAAAAAGAGGTATCAATGCAGTGGCCGCAGCTGTGCGACCTGGAATTGTTACTGATAAAATGAATAATGCTATTGCAACTGGAAATTGGGGAAGAGGTAGAGTTGGTGTAACTCAACTTCTTGATAGAACAAATTATCTTTCAACTATCAGTCACCTTAGAAGAATCCAGTCGCCCCTGAGCAGAAGCCAGCCTAACTTTGAAGCAAGAGATCTTCATGCCACACACTTTGGTAGAATATGTCCAAGTGAAACTCCTGAGGGTTCAAATTGTGGATTGGTAAAGAATCTAGCTTTATCTGCAATAATTTCTGTTAACGTTCCATCTGAGGATATAATAGAGAAACTCTATGACTTGGGTGTAACTTATGTATCTGATGCAAAAGATGAATTGAAAAAAGAGGGTACTAGAGTTTTTGTTGATGGGAGATTAATTGGATACTTTAAAGATGGTCAACGACTTGTTGACTCTCTACGAGATCTTAGGAGAAACTTCAAGATTCATCCACACGTTGGAATCTTTCTGTATCAGTCTAGCTTTGAAGGCTCTACTAAACGACTTTATGTTAATTGTAATGCTGGAAGAGTTCTGCGTCCACTTATTGTAATAAAAGATAACAAAATTCTCTTAACACAAGAATTAATCGACAAGGTGAGCAAAAAATTCCTTTCATGGACAGATCTATTGCATATGGGAATAATTGAATTGGTAGATGCTAATGAAGAAGAAAACTCTTACATTGCAATTGATGAGACTGAGATAAAGAAGCATACTCACATGGAAGTATTTCCATCTGCAATTTTGGGAGCAGGTGCATCAATAATTCCATATCCGGAACATAACCAGTCTCCAAGAAATACGTATGAATCTGCAATGGCAAAACAAAGTCTTGGTTTTTCAACTCCACTCATGAATGCAAGTACATATGTGAGACAACATCTCATGTTGTATCCACAAACTCCAATTGTTAATACTAAAGCAATGGGTCTTTTAGGATTGGAGGATAGACCTGCTGGTCAAAATTGTGTTGTTGCAGTATTACCATTTGATGGATATAATATTGAAGATGCTATTGTTTTGAGCAAGTCATCTATTGATAGAGGTCTTGGAAGAACATTTTTCTACAGAATCTATGAAGCTGAAGCAAAACAATATCCTGGAGGTATGAGAGATAACTTTGAGATTCCTACTGCAGAAGGAAATATTCGCGGATTTAGAGGTGATAAGGCATATCGATTATTAGAAGAAGATGGAGTAATTGCAACTGAATCCACAGCACAGGGTGGAGATATACTAATTGGAAAAACAAGTCCACCACGATTTATGGAAGAATATAGAGAATTTGAAGTAAAAGGACCTTATCGAAGAGATACATCAATAGGAGTTCGACCATCTGAAAATGGAGTTGTTGATACAGTTGTAATGACTCAATCACATGATGGAGGTAGAATGTATAAGATCAGAGTTAGAGATCTTAGGATTCCAGAAATTGGAGACAAGTTTGCATCAAGACATGGTCAGAAGGGTGTTGTGGGATTACTTGTCAACCAAGAAGATCTTCCATACACTGCAGATGGCGTTGTTCCAGATGTTTTGATTAATCCACATGCTTTCCCATCCAGAATGACAGTTGGAATGTTTCTAGAATCTGTAACAGGAAAAGCTGCTGCACTACGTGGAAGTAAAATGGACGGTTCTGCTTTTGTTGGAGAAAAACTTGAAGATGTAAAAGGTGTATTAGAACAAAATGGATTCAAGTATTCTGGAAAAGAAGTGATGTATGATGGAAGAACAGGAAAACCATTTGCAGTAGATGTATTTATCGGAGTTGTATATTATCAAAAACTTCATCACATGGTTGCAGACAAGATTCATGCAAGAGCAAGGGGCCAAGTCCAAATGTTGACAAAGCAACCAACAGAAGGACGTGCAAGAGGTGGAGGTTTAAGATTTGGTGAAATGGAAAGAGACTGTCTTATTGCATATGGTGCATCAATGATGTTAAAAGATAGATTACTAGATGAATCTGACAAAGCTGATATTTACATCTGTGAAAGATGTGGACTAGTTTCCTATTATGATATTAAACAAAGAAGATTTGTATGCAGAGTATGTGGTGATAAAGCAAAAGTTACCTCTATTTCTGTTGCATATGCGTTTAAACTACTTCTACAGGAAATGATGAGTCTTGATGTGGCACCTAGACTTTTGATAAAGGAGAGAGTATAATGGCACTTGAAACAATTAAAGTAATTGACGGAATAAAATTCTCTGTATGGTCTCCAACAGAAATTAGAAAATATTCTGTTGCTGAAATTACTGCACCTGAAACTTATGATGAAGATGGAATGTCAGTTCAGGGTGGATTGATGGATGGAAGGCTTGGTACACTTGAACCTGGTCAGAAATGTCTTACCTGTGGAAATACTGCTGCAAGATGTCCGGGACATTTTGGACACATTGAACTTGCAGAACCTGTTTTACACATTGCATTCATAGATAATATCTACAAACTTTTGTTGACTACATGTAGATCATGTGCTAGATTAAAAATTCCACAAGAAGAACTAGAGGAATATCATCAAATCATGAAAAAGGAAGCTGCATACACTGTAATTTCAATTAAACATATTCCTACTGAAATAATTGAAAGAGCAAAGAAAGAAAAAACTTGTCCTCATTGTGGTAAGTCACAATATGAGTTGATATTCACAAAACCAACAATTTTCATAGAAAGAACTGAGCTTGGTGAAAACAGATTACTTCCAATTACAATTAGAGAAAGATTCTCGCATATGATTGATGAAGATCTGAAATTGTTAGGATATGATCCTACAACTGCAAGACCAGAATGGTTTATCTTACAAGTCTTACCAGTTCCACCAGTTACCGTAAGACCATCTATTATTCTAGAAACTGGAATTAGATCTGAAGATGATCTAACTCACAAGCTTGTAGATATCATAAGAGTAAATCAAAGACTCAAAGAAAGTAAAGAAGCTGGAACTCCTCCGCTTATCGTACAAGACTTGGTTGATCTTTTACAATACCATGTTACAACTTATTTTGATAATGAGGTATCTGGAATTCCACAAGCTCACCATAGATCAGGAAGACCTCTAAAAACTCTTACACAAAGACTGAAGGGAAAAGAAGGACGATTCAGAGGTTCATTATCTGGAAAAAGAGTTGACTTTTCAAGTAGAACTGTTATTTCACCTGATCCAAGCTTACAAATTTCTGAAGTGGGAGTTCCAGAAGCTGTTGCAACTAAACTAACAATTCCTGAAGTTGTTACCGAATGGAACATTGAGAGACTAAAGAAACTTGTCATAAATGGACCAAGCAAGTTCCCTGGTGCTAACTATATTGTAAGACCAGACGGAGTGAAAATTAGACTTGACTTTGTTGAAGATAGGGAAACTATTGCAAATAACATTGAAATCGGATATCTTGTAGAACGACATCTCTCTGATGGTGATATTGTAATGTTTAACAGACAACCATCATTACACCAAATGTCCATTATGGGTCACTACGTTAGAGTGTTACCTGGCAAGACCTTTAGATTACATCCATCAGTATGTCCTCCTTACAACGCTGACTTTGATGGGGATGAGATGAATCTTCATGTGCCCCAAAGTGAAGAAGCGCGAGCAGAAGCTATACTCTTAATGCGTGTACAAGATCAACTAATATCTCCAAGATACGGAGGTCCTATAATTGGAGCATTACGTGATTTCATTACTGGAGCATATTTACTTACAAAAGATGATACAACTTTAACACCTCAAGAATTTGCAAACCTTGCAATGTTGGGTGGCTATACTGGAATGTTTCCAGAACCTGCAGTAAAAGCAAAAGGCGGATCACTTTATAGTGGTAAACAGCTATTCTCACTATTCTTACCAAAAGACTTCAATTATGTCATAACATCAAAATGGTCTAAAGGTACAAAAGGTCCTGTAAAAGATGTAGTAATCAAAAATGGTCAGCTAGTAAGTGGTGTAATTGATAAAGCATCTATTGGAGCAGAAGAACCTGATAGTGTTTTACACAGAATCACAAAAGATTATGGATATGAAGAGGCAAAGAACTTCCTTAACTCTATTCTAATCATGCTAAAACAATTCATCACAGGTTATGGATTTAGTTATGGTTATGCTGATCTTGAACTTGCAACAAAGACAAAAGATGGAATTCTTGAAAATATTCAAGAATCATATGACAAAGTCTATGATTTCATTGCTCAAGCAAAGAAAGGTACTCTACAGCTTAGCAGAGGTCTTTCTGCTGAAGAAGCATTGGAAGCATACATTGTAAATGAGCTTTCAAAAGCAAGAGACAAGGCAGGAAACTCGGCTGATAAATCATTTGATGAAACTAATGCGGGTAGAATAATGGCAACCACTGGTGCTAGAGGTTCATCATTAAACATTGGTCAAATGGCAGGCGCACTTGGTCAACAATCCATTAGAGGTAGAAGAATTCTCAAAGGTTATAGTAATAGGGCATTACCACACTTTAAAGAAAATGATGCAAATCCTGATGGTAAAGGATTTGTAAAATCTAATTATAGAGAAGGATTGTCTACTCTAGAATTTTTCTTCCATGCTATGGGTGGAAGAGAAGGTCTTGTTGATACTGCAGTTAGAACACAACAAAGTGGTTACATGCAGAGAAGACTCATCAATGCACTTGAACATCTTAAACTAGAATATGATGGAACAGTAAGAGATCCACACGGTCACATAATACAATTTCTTTATGGTGAAGATGGTATTGATGTAGCAAAAAGTGATCATGGTGAAGCATTTAGAATTGCTAGATTGATAGAATCTGAGAGCATAATTGATTCTGGAAAGAAAGCTACAAAAGAAGAGATAACTGATCTAGTTAAAAAATATGTAAAGACATTCAATCCCCGTTTATCAAAAACTGTACTTGAAGCTCTGCTTGAATCAAAACTTAGCAAAGAAGGTGTTGATAAAGTCTGTAAAAAAGCATTAGAACTTTATGATAATGCCAAGGTTGAACCTGGTCAAGCAGTAGGTGTAGTGACAGCTCAATCAATTGGTGAGCCTGGTACTCAGATGACTCTTAGAACATTCCACTTTGCAGGTATCAGAGAAAGAAACGTAACACTAGGACTTCCTAGATTAATTGAACTTGTTGATGCAAGAAAGAAACCTGTAACACCAACAATGGATATTTACTTGGAAGAAAATCACAAAAAATCAAAAGAAAAAGCAATCAAGGTAGCAAGAGAAATTCTGCATACCAAGATTAGTGCATTGATATCAAGTACTGAGACTGATTATTCTACAAAGATTAAACTTAATCTCAATCAAGACAAACTACGAGAAAGGGCATGCACCATTGAAGATGTGGTAGATGCATTACAATCATCCAAGAAGAAATTTGAAATTGAACCCAGTGGAAATTCAATCACATTAACACTACCAGAGGAATCTGACACTCAAACTGTTCTTGCAATGAGAAACAAAATCCTATCTACTACTGTAAAGGGTGTAACAGATGTAGAACGAGTTACAATTGTGCAACAAGGTGAGGAATGGGTTATACAGACATCTGGTTCAAACATTGCAAAAGTATGGGAAATTGATGGAATTGACAAGAAGAATATTCGAACTAATAATATCTTTGAAATTGCAGGGTCATTAGGTATTGAAGCTGCACGAAATTCATTGATAAATGAATTGAGCTCCACTCTAGAAGATCAAGGTCTAGAAGTAGATGTACGATATATTATGTTGGTATCAGACTTGATGTGTTCTAGAGGTTATCTGCAACAAATTGGAAGACATGGAATTGCTGGAACTAAAACTAGTGTACTTGCAAGAGCTGCATTTGAAATCACAGTTCCAACAATTGCAGAAGCTGCACTAGCCGGAGAAGTTGAAGAACTTAAAGGTGTAACAGAAAATGTTATAGTGGGAGCAAACATTCCAATTGGTACAGGAACAGTGGATCTATACATGAGAGTGGTTCAAGATGGCTAAACTATTAGAAAAAATAATCAAAGATGCAATCGAAGATGGAAAATATTCCTTTGGTACAAAGGAAGCAATCAGTACAATAAAAACTTCAAAAGTTGTTGTATTATCAAACTCCATCCAGGAAAAAACACTCGAAAAAATACAAGAAGTGTCTAAAAATGCAAAGGTTCCTACACTACATTACAATGGTTCATCCGTAGAACTTGGTAGATTGTGTGGCACACAATTTAGAATTTCTGCATTATCGCTCAAGACTCTAAGCGATACTAATCTTAAAGCAATAACAAAAGAACTTGAAACAGAGACGAAATAATCAAATGTACTTTTCCTCATCTATTTGCTATCAAGATTTAAATGTCCCACCAAGAGATCGAGTTTAAAAACGACATGACGGAAACAATCAAACTTTCAACAGATCAAATAAAGCTAATGTCACTTTTTCAGAATGTGACAGGAGCTACAGCACGAGACTGTATTGAAGATGAAAAACAAGACCGAGTTATATTTGTGGTAAATCATGGTAAAATGGGATTAGCTATTGGAAAAGGTGGTTCTACAATAAAGAATTTACAAAATGTAGTAAAAAGAAATGTTGAGCTTGTCGAATACTCTGAAGAACCAGCTGAATTTCTAAAAAATATGTTAAACCCAAAATTAGTTTCTGAAGTGAAAATAAACAAGAGACTTGATGGTTCACTCCAAGCAATTATTCTAGTTGATGCAAAAAAGAAAGGAATTGTAGTGGGTAGAGAAGGTCGTAATGCAGAAAAAGCAAGATTATTAGCAAAGAGATACTTTCAAATTTCCAGTGTTCTTATTCAAAGTCCGGAGAAAATAATGGAGTAAATGGTATGGCAAAATCACCTCTAGGTCTATTTGCAGGAAGAGTTCTCAAAGATAAGAGAAAACGACAAAAGTGGTCAATTGGTACCTATAAGAGAAGAGAGTTAGGTCTTGATAGAAAAGCAAGTCCTCTTGGAGGTGCTCCACAAGCTCGAGGTATAGTTTTAGAAAAAGTTGGAATAGAGGCAAAACAGCCAAACTCTGCTGTAAGAAAATGTGTTCGAGTTCAATTGATAAAAAACGGTAAAACTGTAACTGCTTTCCTTCCTAGAGACGGCGCACTCAACTTTGTTGATGAACATGATGAAGTACATGTGGAAGGCATGGGTGCATCCATGGGAGGAGCTCTTGGTGATATTCCTGGTGTAAGGTGGAAGGTTTTCAAAGTTAATGGAACCTCGCTCAAAGAACTTGTCTATGGCAAGAAGGAAAAACCGAGGAGATAAAAATGACTGAGACACAAAATCTTTTACTTTTTAGAAAATGGGATATCTCAAATATTGATATCAAAGATCCAGGATTGAAAAATGTAATATCTCTTAAACAAGAGATAATGCCGTTATCATTTGGTAGATCTGCTCTTAAACGATTCAACAAGGCTGAGGTTAACATAGCTGAACGACTAATCAACAAACTATCTCACTTTGGAAAGAAATATGCCAAAAATACTGGTAGAATGGGAGGAAAGAAAATTCGAGCAATCAATACCGTCAAGGCAGCATTTGACATAATTCATCTAAAAACTGGCAAGAATCCAGTTGAAGTTTTGATAAGAGCTGTAGAACATTCTGCACCAAATGAAGATACAACCAGAATAGTGTATGGTGGAACTGTTTATCACGTTTCAGTAGATGTTGCACCGCTACGAAGAGTTGATCTTGCATTGCGATTCATTGCAGAAGGTGTCCGAGACGCATCTTTTTCTAATCCTAAAGCAGTTGAGGAAAATCTTGCAGAGCATTTGATACTTGCTTCCGCAAATGACATGAATGCTCCATCTGTCAAGAAAAAGAATGAGCTAGAGCGAATTGCAATGGCCTCTAGATAAGAAAATTATTTTTTAAAAATATTAGATAGCCCGAGGCAGATTCGAACTGCCGTCCCCAGGTGTCCTCTCATAAGATCCAGAGCCTGAGATCCCTAACCCAAAATTGTTTGGCCACTAGACTATCGGGCTACCGAGACGACTGGTATTTCTTGAGAATATATTATTTTGTACTGGCCTCACGAACTGCAGTGGAATAATCACAATTTGCACCAAGTCTCATGTAAGGAATTAATCTGTAGTGAATAGAATATAGATCATTTTCTTTGTACAAAATTCCTTTTATCAACAATGATACAAAACCTCCTGCAATTCGAGAAGCTGGTATGTCAAGTTCTTTGCATATTTGATCACGTCTTTTCTTGTATTGTTGATTGGTAAAACTAGTTGTATTCAATTCTAATATTAGCGGCCACATGACTTTCTCCCATACAAATCGCCGATTTTGAGTAGCAGAGGCGTATTTTCCCTTCTCTTCTAGCATTGATAACGTTCAAAAAGTTCCAATCTCAATTTATTAGTTGATGACATCAAATATCAAAGAAGCCTTAGAACTGTTATCAAAAAGCTGGACAATTGAGCCGATAATTCAAGATTTTATTTTGGGTAAAAAAACAAATGTTTCTGATTTTCAAATAAAAGTGAAGGATGTGATTTTTCACATTCCGTATTTACAAGATGAAAATGGTTATGTATTGTGGAAATGTTATTGGCCTGACTGTCACAATTGTTGTAATAGGCAAGGAAGATTGCCGCTTACAAGCAATGATCTGATAACAATAAGTAAAAATCTAAAATACGATAAAGTATCTGATTTTGTAAAAAAAGAGACTAACATAGCCACATGGGAAGAAAAAGGACCAGCGGGAAACTCGGTGGTAATGACTATGATTAATCTAAAACGTAAAGAAGATGAAAAAGAATCAGAGGATGGAACTCATATACGATGCAGGTTTCTTGATGAGAAAGGCTATTGTGGACTTCATCCGTCTAGACCTGGAGTGTGTTATCTGTATCCATTTTCATCGTGGCTTGAAAATGAAAAAGGAAGAGCTCGAGTCCATGCTACGTTCCAGTTTACAGGCGACTGCCCAGGATTTTATTTTGCAAAATCTCATGATGAAATGAAGGATATTCTACTAGATTACTCTAAAATGATCTATGATTATACTATGAACTCAAACCAAACCACAAGAGAAAATTTTGGTTATGTAAGTATGTAATTCTAAGCCTTTGCTACTTTCATCATGTCAGTCATTTTAATTTCCATTCCAAATCTTTTTTCATTTTTCTTCATGTATCTGTAAATGGATAGCATATCCATGAAATTTTTCATAATGCCAAACTTGCTTTCCATCTTATTTCTTACAAATGATAATACTTTTGAGTAGATTGCAAATTTTTCAAGAACCATTTGTCTGTATCTTTCATTGTTGCCTAGTGTATCAACAAAAATGTCTCCACATGTCATGCTTGGAATTATTCCTTCTCCAAGTAGCGGGTATACAGTTCCGATGGATTCTCCAACTCCTACTACTTTTCCATGATAAAATGGTTCACAGAGGTTTGGAGTGGCAAGACGTATTGGTCTTCCAACAGTCTTTAGGATCTTTCCACCATATTTGTTCAAGAATGCGTTGGTTTCTACAATGTGGTTTCTATTTTTATCTCCTGCACCAATGTGGGCAATTTTATCTCCTAGTGGGAAATACCAGAAATATCCACTAATGGATGAAAATGGCTTGAGATAAAAATCGTCAAATGGTACACCATTTTCGTATTCTACCTTGTATTGATATGTAGGCAAGTGAAAATCTTTTTCAAGTCTTGGAAGATATGATCGATGAAAACCTGTAGAATCTACAATTACATCAAATTCTGATTCTAGATCTTGTAATTTTGGGACAGTGCCATGGTGTACCTTGCATCCCTTTGCCATGTCTTTTATCAGCCCAATCTTGTTGTAAGTACAAAGTCCTTTGAGCTTAATCTGAAATCGTTCTAAACCCATGTCTACATACATCTGTTTTCCATCGTGAATCACATAATCACTAAAATCAAGTCCAGCTTTTTTTGAAAATTCTTCCATTGGTGCCTTTGATGTACCCCAAGCACATATGGAATCATGATTCTCTTGCGTGGATCTTTCAAAACCTACCACTTCATGTTGATTCTTTAATCTTGCAAGGAGATATGCACCAGCTACTCCTATGCCAACTACAGCTATCTTCAAACAACCTTATACAAAAAATTACCTAATAAAAACATGTGGCAATTACTATTCAATCAAGATAGCTGGTTTGTATGGTCTTGCTGTTCTTGATTTATTTTTTGGATCATACTTGTCTTGATCTGATTCTGAAAATACCTGTGATGTGATTCCAAATTCTGCTTGTACAAGTGAATCAAGTTCCAAGAAGATTTTCTTTTCATCAACAAGACCGAGTTTATTCTTTGATTCTCTTTCTTCTTGTGATTCTGATAATATATCGTTGACTGTTTTTTTAACAAAGTCTGGATCTTTTTTTATTTCTTCTGTTTCCTTGTCTGCAATAAGTAATTTTATTAGAGAACCTATGTTTACTTCACCTGCTACCACGTTGGACAGAATTTTTTGATATGCCTTTACCTTCCACTGTGCAGGTGTGTATATTGTTATTTTATTTGGGGTAATCTTTGTGACCTTGATTATATTTTTGATATCTTCAACTGTATTTTTTAATAGGTTTTCAGATTGAATTGATTCAAAGTCAATCATGTTTTCATTATGTGTTGGCCAGGAAGACTTTGATACAATGCCTGTATTTCCTAGTCTTGACCACATTTCTTCTGACACATATGGCGCAAATGGTGACATCATTGATATTCGTGTAGAAAATATGTCGTGTAAAATTCCAGTAAAATTATCACGTTTCTTTGCTAAAGCTCGTTTCATATACCATTGAAGGTCTGATTCAAATTCATAGAGAACAAAATGCAATGCTTCTCTTAGTCTCATTTTTTGTATTGAAGAAGTTGTTTTGAGAATCAACTGTTCGGTCTTACTTTTTATCCACTTGTCCTCTTGTTCAAGTTTTGCATTATCAGAGGATGATGATCTATACTTTGAGCATTCTTCTAACATGCTTTCCAATTTGTTCTTTATTCCCTTTACTGCTTCTTGGTTGAAATCTGCATCCTGCAACAACTCTGCAGAAATTAAAATTGTAAGCCTAATTGAATCAGCCCCGTGATTTTTTATCGCATCTCTTAGTGGAATTATGTTTCCCTCTGATTTGGACATCTTTTTTCCATCCATTAGGACTGATCCGTTGACCACGATCTCTTCTGGCCAGTATTCTCTTGGAAATATTGCTATGTGGTTGAAGATGAAAAATGTCAGATGGTTTGGTACTAGATCTCTTCCTGAATGTCTTGCATTGACTGGATAGAAATATTGAAACTCCTTTTTTACTTTCTCCAAAAGATCAGGTGATATCTTGCACTGGGATGATATGTTCTCTGGATTTCCCTTGTTCAAAAATATGTAATCAAAAAAAGCATCAGACACATTTTCTGATGTAATTTCTTTATTGTTGACATATTTTGCTATGGTATAATATGCCATGTAAATTACAGAATCTGAAAGGCTTTCTATTATCCAGTTTTTATCCCACGGTAACTTTGTTCCCAATCCATGTTGTCTTGCACATGCTCTTTCCCTAAGCCAATCAACCACATTGTTGAACTCATTTCTAATCTCTTCTGGAAGAATCTTCATTTCATTTATCCATGCATGTACTTTTGTTTTCCATTCTGGATCTGAATAGTTAAGAAACCATTGGTTACTGAGAATCTTTACTACACATTCTGCGCCGCATCTGCATCTTATGGGAATCTCATTTAGCTCGTATAAAATATCAGCATTTTTCTCTTGGAGCATCCATTTTTTTACTTCTTCTTTTGCTTCTACAACTGTCTTGTTTGCAAATCTTCCAGTATTTTGTCTTAATCTACCACCGTAAAATTCCTTTGAGTATATTTCTTTAGTAGCTTCATCTAGCTTTGAACTACTTTGATTTTCAATTTGGAATTTGGTTATTACATCTAATGCAGGAATTTGACCATAGTCTTTTGTCTCAATTATTGATATTGCATTGATGTTTTGAAGATCTGATATATTGGGATATTTTGTGCTCTCTTTTTTGAGATCTTCTAGAGCTTGGTAATCAAAAGGAGCATGTGCAGGAACAGACATTACAATACCTGTACCGTTTTCACTTTTCACAAAACTTGCTGGTAAAATCAGAATTGATTCATCCCTCTCCGGAACTTGAACTTTCTTACCAACTAGTTCCTTACCTAATATTTTATCTAGTCTTATTATTGTCTTATTGTGAAATTCTAACTTTCTTGCACATTCACTAGTCACTATCCATGTCTCATTGTCCACCTGAACTATTTCATAAATAACTTCTGGGTTTATCCAGATGTTTGTTACACCAAAAATAGTCTCAGGCCGTAATGTTGCAGTTGGAATGATATATTTGTCATATTTGAATTTGATAATTGTATATTCTGTAAAACTTGGTTCTACATCTCCTTGTGTATCATGCTGTGATACGGGATTTTGATCCTTTGGACACCATCCTACAGGATGAGTGCCCTGAATTATGAGATTTTTTTCTTTTAATTTTCCAAATTGCCATTCAATAAATTTGCTGTACACTGGATCTATTGTGGTGAATTCTCTTCTCCAATCTATCGAATATCCCATCTCAATCATTCCTGTCTTTATCTCTTGATGGAAATAATCTGCAATCTTTACTGGCTCTGTAAATTCTCTTATTTTGTCATCTGGAACTCTGTACAAAGTACGAAATGTTTCTAATAGTTTTAGATCATTGTCTTGAACCCTTCTGGCCATGCCAAGAATTGGCGTTCCAGTATAATGAAATCCCATGGGAAATAGTACGTTGTAACCTAACATGCGCATGAATCTTGCATGAACATCTGCCAATGTGTACGTTCTTCCATGTCCAACATGTTGTGGCGAGTTGGGATATGGATATGCCACTGTAACAAAAAATTTTTTATTATTATTTGGATCAGTTTCAAAATATTTTTCTTCTTCCCACTTGCGTCTCCATTTTTCTTCAAGTGACATCCAATCCATCTATTATCGTTCTCCAAGAATTAATTTCTCTATTGTTAGTAGAGCGTCTTTTATTTTCGATAGATCTTTTCCTCCTCCTTGTCCAAATGTGTCTCTTCCACCGCCTGAACCTCCCAGTACTTTGGAGACTTCTTTTACTAGATCGCCTGCTTTCTTGGTAGAAGTGGCATCGGTACCAGAGAATGATATTATCTTGATTGATTCATTTTTTACTATGAATACACAATAGATGAGGGATTTATCCATCTTGGTTGCCATCTCTCCAACTGATATATGAAATTCCTCATCAAGCTCTTCTTCTACTATTGAGTAAAGTTTCACTTTTCCCAAGTTTCTTGCTTGAGATATGACCTCTCTTGCAGATGTCTCAGTTGTTCTTTTAATTATCTGTTTTAACTTTCTTTTTACATCATCAGAATCTTTCATCACATGTTCAAATGATTCTAACATTTTTTCTTTGCTTGAGCCAAGGGATTTTACTATGTGTGAAATTTTCATATCTTGATTTTGAGTGTATTTTAATGCTGATTGGCCGGACACAAATTCTAGTCTAACTACTCCATCTTGGATTCTCTCAGCTTTTGTAATTTTTATTAATCCTAGTTCTCCAGTTTTTTGAACATGTGTTCCTCCACATGCCTCCACATCGAACCCTTCTATGTTTACAATTCGTACTTGTTTTACAGGTACTACTCCTCCTTGATAAATTCTAAAACCATATTCTTGTTCTGCATCACCCCTTTCAAATTGCTTGATCAAAACTGTGATATCTTTTCTTATTGTAGTGTTTGCAAGATCTTCGATTTTCATTATCTCTTCTTCTGTAAGATTTGAATGATGAGTGATGTCTAGTCTTGCATAGTCTGCATCCTTGAAAGCAGAATGTTGCCAGATCCACGAGCCCAAAGTATTTCTTGCAGATGAATTTAGTACATGAGTACTGGTGTGATTGCGTGTTATTCCATATCTTCGCATTGAATCAATTTTACAATTTACAATTGTACCTTCTTTTGGTGTCCCGTCTCTGATCTCATGTAACACCACATTTCCATGTTTACTGACATCTACCACGTCAAACTCTTCAATTTTTCCATGATCTGGTTCTTGACCTCCTCCTCTTGCATAAAATGATGTCTTGTCAAGTATAATGAATTTGTTTTTTATTACTTTGAGTATTTTGGCCTTGAATTCGTGCGGATCATCTTTGTAATACAGTAGATCTGTATCTGGTATTCCATCTAGGTCAAATTCTTCCTTTTTCTCTGTCTTTTCGGATTGATGCAAGTCTGATAGTCTTTCATAAAAGGTAGAAGGAATTTCTGGTATTATCTGAGATTCTTTAAGAAAGTCTGGAGTTATACCGTCTGATTCATACAAACGAATGAGATCATCCACTGATAATTTCTTATTTTGTGTCTTGAATGTGGCTGCCATATTTTTCATTCTGACTTTTGATTCATTGTAACGATTCTTCTCTATCTCAATTATTGTTTTTACATCGTTACGAGTTTGTTCAAGTTCTGGATAGGTGGATTTTAGATAATCTATGTGAAGATCAATGAGATCATTGAGATCAAAATTCCAACCAAATCTATCAATAGTTGCTAATGTTCTTCTAAGAATTATCCTCAAATTGTAGCCTCCTCCAACATTACTTGGTAATGCACCGTCAGAAATTGCAAAAACAAGTGTTCGTAAATGATCTGCTATCATGTAGACCCCTTCAAGTGGAGAAATTATTTTATCTTGTTTTGTTTCATCCAAGCCTGCAGTTTTTGCAGCCATCTTTCGAACTATGGAAATATCATCTGATTCAGAGAGCGCCTTTGCTACTGACATGAAATACTTGGATATTATGTTGGAATCAATTTCAATGCCTATCTTGTTTATCATGTACTTTGTTATGGGCCCAAAACAGCAATCATATGCAGTAGGAGTTCCCATTGTAATCCATGCAAATCTCTCAAGACCTGCACCCATGTCGATAATCTTTTGATCTAGTGTAGAATAATTGGTTAGATCTCCCTGAAATTCAGTAAATACCGCATTACCAAGTTCTAATCCTCTTACAAAGTATTCCAGTGATGATCCAAAGGATCCTCCTCCTGCCCATACATCTTCTACAAATACTATCTCCTTTTTGGTGATTCCTAGTCTCTCTGTAAGGAGTTTGAAATCAAGCTCCACACATTTATCCTTCCAATATCCTTGTGAGTTTGGTATGCTATGTTGTCCTATCATGCAAAAACTGGAAAAATGTCTGCCAGTTACTCCGACATTTTCAATGTCTTTGAATCTAAGACAGGTTTGTGGAACAACAAGTGGGTTGGCAGGAAATTCAAAGACAACTTTGGAACCCATCACTCTTTGAAAGTCTACAATAGATGCAATTGTAAAATAAAGATCATCACGCCATCTGCAAACTACTGGGTATCTTCCAACTGATTTATGATTATTTTGTACGAAAAATGACTCTACTTCCTTCCATGCTTGCGTGTAATCAAATCTCTTGTTTGTAGGAGGATCACCAATGAATGAATAGCTGTTTTCTATATGATCAGGACACATGTTAATTCCGTCGTCCAAAGTCCAGAAAAACCTGTGACACTTGTTGCATGATCTTCTCCTGAATCCTTCATTTTCAAATAATGCGACTTTGTAGTATCTATCTGGATCAGTAGAAAACTTTGAAAGGATCTCATCCTTGTCCATTTCACAATTTTTTCTTCTGACTGATATTAAGCATTCTGAAGCAACACATTAAATATGATTTATTGAGCAAGTTTCTCATGTTTGCAAAAAAAGGCTGGAAAGAAGGAGACCATGTATTTGCATCCAAGCCAAACGGTGAACATATGGATATTGTTGTGGGGATTGTAACCGGAGTGGAAAATTCCAACATAGGCGTTAATGGAATGATAATAAATCCTGTAGGCTTGAAGAATAAAGTGTCTCAAGGAAAAGCTGGCCCTCAATCACTAGAACTTCTCAAGAATCCTAATCCAAAAGAATGCATATTTGCTTTGATCTATAGAGTAGAACACAATAATTTTACTGGAGTTTTTGATGTCAACACTGATCCTGTAGAAAAAATACACAAAAACATTCACAATATTATTTCTGGTTGGGTCAGAGAATCTATCCCTGAATTGATTAACAACGTACTTTCTCTGCCAGATGGTGCAGAAAGAGAACAAGCAAAACGAGTCTTAAAACAAAGAATGGATACGCTTTATGACAAAGACTTGAAGAAATACATGTATTCGATCTGTCGGGGTCTTAAAATCTTAAACTAGAAAAATCATTTCAGATTTATTTTTTTCATGCCTCCATAGTTTTATATTATGCCTCTTGCAAAATTTGTTTATCATGGAATACGTATACGCTGCGTTGCTTTTGCACAAACAAAAGAAGGAAATCAACGAAGCAAATATTGCTAATGTTGTAAAGGCTTCTGGTGCTGAAGTTAATGAAGCACAAGTGAAAGCACTTGTTGCTGCACTAGCAGATGTGAACATTGAGGAAGCAATAAAGGCTGCCCCAGTAGCAGTTGCTGCACCAGCAGCACCATCAGGTGGAGGCGCATCAGAAGGAAAGAAAGAGGCTGATCTACCATCTGCAAAGACTGAAGAACAGGCAATGGAAGGCCTTTCTGCACTATTTGGTTAAAACTGTGCTCTATCCCTTTTTTGTAATTTCTTAAACATTATTTACTCTAGTTCTGGTTACTTTGTTATTTGACTGAACTATCGTTTCCAATTCAAACTATTGTACTGATATTGGATCTGTTTGGAACAATGGCTTTTGCAGTAACTGGTGCATTCAAAGCGATTGAACACAAGGCAGACATTGTGGGAATAATAATTCTTGCAACTATTACTGGTGTAGCCGGAGGTACTGTGCGAGACATAGTACTTGGACATTTCCCACCGCACTCCATATCTGATCCAAATTATGTAATAATAACAACTGCTATTGGAGTTGTCATATTCTTTCTTTATCCTAAAATGCAAAAACATTGGAATTTGTTTTTAAAATTTGATGCTCTTGGATTGGGTGTTTTTACTGCCATAGGGGCAACTCTGGCGTATCAATTGTTTGGAATGAATTTTTTGGCTATGGCTATGGCTGGAATGGTTACAGCAGTAGGAGGAGGAATTTTGCGAGACATGTTTGTAAATGAAATACCAATGGTTTTTGTCAAAGAGCTATATGCTTCAGCAAGTTTCTTGGGAGTTGTCATTTTTTACATTCTCTTAATGGCACAACTTCAAATCGAGGTGGCAACAATTGGTGCAATATTGGTTACAACTACTTTACGACTAGTTGCCATGAGATATAATTGGAATCTGCCCAAAGTACGCTAAAATATTATTTAGTCTATTGAGGGCTGTAACCCTTTAGTTTGCCAGATAATGCCTTTGCTTGTCCATGTGCTCTCTGTATTGTTGCTTCCTTGGTGTCATCAGTAAGGAAACCTGCTTCTATTGCAAGTGATCTTGCTTGTTGAGCAGCCTTGCCAAGTATCATGTTGACGTTTTCTTTAGTTACATATCCTATCTCTATGGATAGTGATAGTGCTTCTTGGTGTGCCTGGGCAAATGCGATTCTGTATTGTTCTACATCGACTGTTAATTCTTCTTGATTGTAAACTACCTTGTCTTCTAGGGCAGAGTTTAGTACTATGCCTGCTTCTACAGCTTTGACATCAAGTTTGCTAAGTAGAGTAGCTAATTTTCCGGATATGGTATCTCCTTTCTTTGCTGCTACTGAATCTTTTGTTATCCAAACGGTTCCTTGATCAATCTTTGTTGATACTCCTGCTTCTTTGAAATCTGTAAGAATTGGTCCTGGGGTAATTCCAGTGTTACCCGCTTTTATGACTACATCTATGCTTGCCTTGTCTCCGCCTCTTGCTGCCATCATTATTTTATTTTTACCGAGTAAAATGTTCAGTTTGATTGGACTCATGTTTGTAAACATCAATACACATTGACCGACTAGATTTGCTGCAAGTTTTTCAATTCCCGGAATTTTTAGTGTAGAGAGTGATTTTTGTGCAACTTTATCTTTTATGCTGACAATCTCTACTTCTCCTTTGAATTTTTTTCTTAATGGTAATAATTGTGAAGATCTTACTTTCTCCATTCTGACAAGTGCTATGACATTGTACTTGTTTGGTAACTCTTGTAATTGTTGGTACATCTGAGTTTTCTTTTGAGGATACTTTGTTCTATTTTGGTGCATATTACTTTGTTCCTGGTTGTATTGGTTTGATGATCTTTCCCATGCTAGTCTTGATCATTATTTTCTTGATGTTCTTGTCTCCACTTGGTAATTTCTTTTCGATTGTACCAATTACTGCATGAGCATTTGCAACTAGATCTTCGTCTGACATTGTTTCATCGCCTATCTTGCATGCCAGAGAAAGAGAATTTTTCAGTCTTACTCTGATTGATGATCTAAATCTTTCCAATATTGAATCAATTGGGGCATTAAATGGAAGTGGTGTTGGCATCTTTCCTCTAGGACCCATGAATTGGCCCAATGTTTTACCAACATTTGCCATTACTGAAGTATCTGCAAGGAAAAAGTCATAACCGTTGATTAGTTTGCGAGATTCTCTTTTGTTTGATCCCATCTGTGTTACTTGTGCACTGTCTACTACCAAGTCTGCATTTGCACTCTTTGCCTTTACGCCAAGGTCTCCTGACGCAATAACACATATTGAAGATGACTGGTTCATTTTTTTTGGTAACTGGACTGTCTCATTTATCGCAAATCCTTTCTTTACATCAATATCTCTAAAAACCATGATTAGCTCTACTGCCTGCTTGAATTTTCTCTCCTTTGTACTTTTTTTAGCATCTGTTATCATTTGAGCTATCTGGGACTCTGTAATCATTACGAAAGCATTCCAATTTGCCTATTTAAAATCCTTTAGCGACAAAATCCTTCGAGAATTATATAATTGTAAAAATTTCATGCAATGATGCTAGTCTTGAAATAAGAATACTTTTGGAAAAGTAACTTACATTTATTAAATAGTAATAAAAACAAGTCGCAAAGTTGCACAAATTCGATGAATTAGATATGAAAATAATTACCGAACTTAGCAGAGACGGTAATACATCTGTTCCAAATCTCTCAAAAAAACTCGGTGTCAACACATCTGTTCTCTATAGCAGGGTAAAACGACTTGTTAAGAAAAAGCTAATCAAGAAATTCACAATTGTAGTTGACGAGTCTTTGATAGGTATTGGAGTGAGAGCAACCATGGGCGTTAATAGAGATCCAAAATTGAAAGACCAAATCCACAAGGCATTACTGAAAACTCCTGAGATAATTGCAATATCTGAAGTTACTGGAAGATTTGATATCTTGTTGACATTAAGAGCCCAGAACCTCGAGGAATTACATACTGTGGCTATTGAAAAGATAGGGAAAATAGATGGAATACAAAATACAGAAACTTTTGTCGAGTTGCAGAAAACCGATAAAGATCCAATCTATTCTGTAAGTGAATAATTTACTTGAATTTGTCGTCCCATTTACCTGATTCTAGATCAGCAGTTGCTTCCTTTGGATTCTTGCCGCTTATCTTAATTCCTAATGCAAGACAGGTTCCGATTATTTCTTTTGATGCTGCTTTTACATTAAGTGCATAAGATGAATCTATTTTCAACTTGGCAACCTTGACAACAGAATCTGGTGAAATGTCTCCTACCCATGTTGCTCCAGAAGTTCCTGATCCTTTTTGAATGCCGGCTTCTTTTAAAATTAGAGCTGCAGCAGAAGGAATTCCCACCTCTACAGTCCATTTCTTTGTACCCTTGTCGACATTGACTGTAACAGGCACTTTCATTCCTTCAAAATCTTTAGTCTTTTCATTTATGGCAGTAACTATTTGCAAGATGTTTACACCAAGTGGACCCAAAGTTGGACCCAAAGGAGGACCTGCACTGGCTTGTCCTCCTGTTACTAGTGCAGAAACAGTTTGTATATCTGCCATATTTTTTCTTCCCTCTTAAATGTAAATTTAATCCTTGCTAATGAGTTGAGGGTTTGAGATAATTTGCATCAACAGTAACTGGTAATTGGTAAGGTGCATCAAGTAAAATCACTGTAGCTTCTTCCTTGTCGTGATCTACTCTTGTCACTGTGGCCTTCATACCTTTGAATGGACCGCCAATGATCTCTACTACTTGATCCACTGTCAATTCTGAAACAGTAGATTTCTTTACAAGATAACCTTCTATGTCCTTAAATGTCAATTCTCCTCTTAGTTGACCTCTGATATGTCTAATTCCTTGCAGTGCATCAAATGCTGCATTTGCATCTATTGCCTCAACGACAACATACCCTTTGAGATTCTCTAACAAAAGAACTGATTGGATGTTAAGTTTTTTTAGTTTAATCCTATTTTCTAATAGTCCCATGACAACCTTTTCTTGACCTCCTGTGGTCCTAACTGCAAAAAAGTGTGATTTTGTCTCTTGAGCCATTTTATCTATGTCCTAAATTAATAACAGCAAATGTAAACTGGATTATGAATCCAATGGCTCCAAGTGTGGCCATTCCAAGAGCTACTAGTCTCAAGTGTTCCATATAGTCCTCTTTGTCTGATTTTTTGGCAAGTTTCATTGTGTTGACCATGTCCTTGAGCATCTGCTTTGGGTTTATCTTTACCATTGGAGGACTTTTCCCAAAGTGTCCTTATAATTCTTATTTTGGACATGAATTGCTACATTTTCAACATGTGTGATGTTTAGAGTCCTAGTCTTGTTTCTAGTTCTAATTTTTGATATGTTTTGAAAAAACACTTTTCTTCAATTATCTTACTTTAGTGGCTGAAATGCTAACAGGTATTCTTCTTTGCCAAAATCAAATGTTATGGTGACCTGGGTGGTGATTTTTTTGATTCCATCTCTGTCAAAATCTGTCACATCTTTTGGATTGAGAGCTAACCACTCTTCTATAAGATCTTCTCTACTTCTTAGCCCTAGTATCTTCAATGGCTCGACAAATTTTGGAGATATCTTGCTTGATTGTTGATTTTTACATGTCAGTTTCTCATTCATTTTCTATTCTCATCTTTTGTTTTCTTTTTATCTAAATTTTCATATTCTGCCAAATGAGGCATTTTCTATTTTTCACCTAATTCATTTTTGACTTTTTTGGGATCCTCGTCTTCTAACCATGTCTTTAACGCAATTTCTACTAATTGAGATAGATCAAGTTCTCTGTCTATGGCATCTTTTTTTGCTTCCTTCCATACAAACGGGTCTATCTTGATTGATGTTGTATCTCTCTTTACATTTGGATCTAGCCTTATTCTCATGTTTCTATAATACTACTAGTATTATTTAAATTTTAAAGTATATTTGGTATGATATTTTTTCTATATGTGTTGACAAATCTCTGACTTCCTCTACGATAATAAAGTAGTATCTTGATTATTTTTTCTATGGAGTTATTGGTAGCATACGAATCTGATCCTGCCGGTTTTAACATGGCAACATTTCTTTCAAAGAATATGGAAAAAAATGATGATGGAATTTTCCATGGTGATGCTTTTGATCTTGTAATAATACCGACCCCTGCAATATCTGCAGATTGGCTTGAAGAAAAATATCATTATGATGGCTATATTTTTTTATCAAAACATGCTGCTGAAAGTGGAGCACTTGCATTAACTTGTCACAGTACAGGAAATTTTGGAGATGCAATGTTTGGTGGATTTGCAAGACAGGTGGCTATACCTCATCCAAATAGGCAAAAATCATACATGAAGCGATTATGGGAACAAAGGGATCTCTTTTCAAAATTTGACATAACAATAGAGGCTACCCATCATGGACCAACCGCCTTGAGCAAGCCAACATTGTTCATTGAAATAGGTACAACTCAAAGAGAATGGACTGATACAAAATTATGTGAAAATGTAGCAAAAATTGTTCTAAAAGAAATGTCCGAGTCGCCAAAAAAACATGATGTTGCTATCTGTTTTGGAGGTACTCATTATCCTCAAAAATTCAACAAGGAGATTCTTGAAGGTGATTTTGCACTAGGTACCGTTATTCCAAAACATGGTCTTGACAATCTGGATTCGTATCTTTTTGATCATATATTGAAACGAAATAATGAAGCCAAATTTGCACTGGTAGATTGGAGTGGACTCGGAAAGAGCAAACAAAAAATAGTTGAGATGATAAATACAAGTGATCTAGAGATGATAAAGATTTGAAACTTGAACATAAAGTATACGAGAAACTTTTGAAAGTTCCAAAAGGAAAGGTAACCACATACTCTGAACTTGCAAAGGCAGTGGGTCTAAAAAATGGACAACGTGCAATCGGAAGGATGATGAACAAAAATCCTTTTCCTGTTATTGTTCCATGTCATAGAGTGATTCTATCTACTGGTAAAATTGGAGGTTATGCATGGGGTGAGAAAGTAAAAACCAATATGCTTTCTAAAGAAGGAATAATGATCAAGAAAGGAAAAATTCTTGATAAAGATAAAATCTTTAGATTCTAAATTTATTTCTTAGAACGAACTTCTTCTATCAAACTACGGAGGTGAGCCAAGTTTCTTACTTGATTTCCACCAACTTGTTTGTATAGTTTCCAATAACTTTCATTTGGTATTTCTTTTCTTGATTTTGAAACTTTTAGTTGATGTCTCATTGCTCTTATTCTCTTGACGTATACTTCCTTCTTTCCTACTCTTGATCCCTTTCTTCCCTTTTTGGAACCTTGTTTAGTTCCACGTTTGCGTTTTTGGGATTTTTTGAAATGTGCTCTTCCTTTTGAGGTTCCTACAATTGGTTTTACTTGAATTGTTCCTGCAGTTATCAAACTTCTAATGTTGTCACGAGTGATTGCATCTGTTACATCGTCTAAATATTCTGGATCAAATCTTACTCTTCCTACTCCGACTCCAAGAATTCTGGAGACTAGCTGTCTTTTAGACTTAAGATTTACTACCACTAGCTGACACTCTCGCGTTGAATACTTTGAAGTTTTTCTCTATTGCCTTTGTAATGATCTCGGATCTTTTTTTCTTTCCTACTCCGTGACCAAATCTGATGCCGTCTTTCTTGGGATCGAGTTTTTCTAAATCTTTTAAATTGTAAACTAGATTATCTGTAAATCCTGAAGGATGTAATCCTCTTGCGATCTTTGGTCCTCCATATCCAATTCGTACTAGAGCAGGCCATCCTTTCTTTTGTTTTCTTTGATGGTTGTCCATACCTTTTGGTTTCCTCCATGTCTCTGCAAGTCTTGCATATCTCCAGCTCTCTTGTCTAACAAAATCTGGTCTATGTTCTGCGACCTTTTTCCTAAGTTCAAGAGCTTCTTTGTTAATTGGCATGTATACGACTCTGATCAAATTTTACAATAAATACGTTTCTTGCTTGGGCTCACGGGATCCGAAGAGATAATAAGGATTTTCATAAGGAATCGTCTTACCAGATGATAGAGGATTTGGAACCAACGATCACTCGTCACGTTGTATCTCAATTAGACCAAATGGGAATAAAACCTGCCAAGATACAGAGAAATTTACAGGTTAAGAATCTCATTGATCTAATAGAAGAAAGAAACGAAGGCATTTTGACTGCAAGTGGAGCAATTGCCGTGAAAACCGGAAAATATACTGGAAGATCTCCTGATGACCGTTTTATAGTTGATGATGAACAAACTCACAATACTGTTGATTGGGGTAAAATCAATCATCCATTTCCAGAAGACAAATTTGATAAAATATTTGAAAATATGAAAAAATACATTGTAGGCAAAGAAATCTTCATCTTTGATGGATTTGTGGGCGCTGATGCTGAACATAGATTATCAATTAGAATCATAACTGATCATCCATGGCAAAGTCTCTTTGTAAGACAACTCTTCATTAGGCCAACTGCTTCTGAGCTAGAGTCTCATAATCCCGAGTACACTGTTATTGCATTAAATGATTTCAAAGCAACACCAGAAGTGGATGGCACAAAAACTGATACATTCATTCTTCTTAATTATACCAAAAAAGTTGTTCTGATTGGAGCAACATCATATGCTGGAGAAATAAAAAAAGCAATGTTTTCTGTAATGAATTACATTTTACCATCACGAGGCGTATTTCCAATGCACTGTTCTGCTAATATTGGAAAAAATGGGGATGCATCATTATTTTTTGGTCTTTCAGGTACTGGCAAAACTACCCTATCTGCTGACTCTAATCGAAAATTGATAGGTGATGATGAACATGGTTGGTCTGATAAAGGTGTCTTTAATTTTGAAGGTGGATGTTATGCAAAGTGTATAAATCTAAACAAGGATGCTGAACCACAAATCTGGGATGCAATAAGGTCTGGCGCAGTTCTTGAAAATGTTGTAATTGACAAGAAAACCATGATGCCAGATTTCAATGATGGAAGTTTAACTGAAAATACTAGAGCTGCTTATCCTCTTGATTACATTCCGGGTGCCGTAATTCCAAGTCTTGGCGGAAATCCACAAATCATAATATTTCTAACAGCTGATGCATTTGGTGTATTACCACCAATATCTAGACTCACAAAAGAAGGTGCAATGTATCATTTCATGTCTGGATATACAAGCAAACTTGCAGGTACTGAACGAGGAATAACCGAACCAAAAGCAACCTTCTCTGAATGTTTTGGTGCACCTTTCATGTCTCGACATGCATCAGTTTATGCAAAACTGTTGGGAGAAAAAATTACTAAACACAAGGCAATAGTATATCTGATAAACACTGGTTGGTCAGGTGGTCCATATGGAATTGGAAAAAGAATGAATATTCACTATACCAGAAGTATGGTTACAGCTGCACTCTCAGGAGAATTGGATAAAGTGCAATATAGACATGATGAAGTCTTTAATGTGGATGTTCCAATCTCATGCCCTGATGTTCCTTCTGAGGTTTTGAATCCGCGAAATACTTGGTCTGACAAAGATGCTTATGATGTATCTGCCAAAAAATTGGCACAAATGTTTGTTGATAACTTTAAAAAGTTTGGAAATGTGTCAGCAGAAATAAAAGATGCTGGACCACACGTCTAATCTTGTCTGCGTTTTACTGATATCACTACAACTGCAATGATTATGATGGAAGAAATAATTGCTATCTGTTTAATTGGAATGTGTGAAATTTCCTCAATATCTGGATAACTTTGTGTAACGTGGTTTATCATCAATATTTTATATGCATGATCAGTTTTATTTCCAACTTTGATATCAGCTTCAATCCAATATTCTCCTGTACTGTAAATGGTGATAGTCTTTGTATCTTGTGGGGTGATCCCAATTGTTTTCACATCTTGTGAGCCTGCCTTCATTAAAGAAATCTTTGCATATGACCATTTGTCTGGATGGTCTACTGTAAAACTAATCTGTGAATCATTCTGGTTTTCCTTTATTGCTCCCTTTGTAACATGTATTAGAACAGGAATGCGGTACAAAGTTTTTGAATCATCAATTGTTATGAATCCATCGTAATCTCCTATGTCTCTAGCATTATCTGTAATTTGCGCATCTAGTGTATTGTTATTAATTGAATAATTGAAAACAAGACTTGGTTCATTTGATGAAAATTGTACTTTTAATTTTGGGATGGTTGTATTGCTAATTGAATGCAAGTATAATGTTCTGGTATCATTAGAATTTTCATACGAGATATTAAAAACTAGACTGTGAGGAGAGATGATTAAATCTGCAGAGATTGCTCTTGTAATGTTTAATCTTCCGCTGCCTGCAACATTGATTGGAAATATCTTACCATAAGCATCTGTAACGGGATCAGTTGTTGTGGTTATTATGGATGCAATCGATGATGGATCTAAACCTGGATGTTTCTGTAGTAATATTGCTACTGCACCTGTAACATGTGGTGCTGCTATACTGGTACCACTAGTCAAGTTGTATCCTCCACCGATTGTCGTGGTGTTTACATAAACTCCTGGAGCAACAAGATCTGGTTTAACATAAAATGGAGAAACTGGTCCGCGTGAGCTAAATGGTACTACAAAGTCTGGGTGGTAAAATATGTTTAATCTGCCCAAAGTGTTGTTTTTTAACATTGATTTTAATTCAAGACCATCATTTTTTGATATTGAAATTACGGGAATTGTTGGACGATAACCTTTGGTTGAATTGGGCCCTATAAGTTCACCAAAAAAAACTCCGCTTTGATTATTGTATATTACTAGTCCCTTTGCACCCATGTCTGCAGCATTTTTCTCTTTTTCAGAAAAAAATACCTTCTCACCAATTGTATTACTACCTCGTTGTTCAAGTAATATGGAATTTTTGACATTTATGCCTTGAAGATCTTTGACTCTACCATATCCACCATAAACCATCTTGCCTTCAATTGAATTTCCTAAAGCATTAACACCAAGCATTGGCAGAGCATCGTATTGCTTGTTTCCTACTTCTAATGTAGATGCAAGACTTGATGTTATGTTGTTATACGAAGCCCCAACTGTTATCACGTTGAAATCTCTACCTGGACTACCAATGCTTTTGTCATCAGGACCATTGTTTCCAGCTGCTACAACTACTGTAATTCCTTTTTTTACTGCCTCGTCAACTGCAGTTTCTAATTCATCATTAGTTCTATTTACTCCAAGACTGATGTTAATTACATTCATCTTATCCTCTATGGCACGAGCGATGGCTTGTATGATGTATTCTGATGATACTGCCTCTCCAGTAGATGAAACCTTGTATGAGAATAACTGGGATTTTGGAGCAATACCAGAAAAATTTCCATTAGCACCAATTATGCCTGCAATCTCTGTACCATGACCATTGACATCAATTGGTTTTTCATCAGTATTGACATAATCATATCCACCTGAAACTCTTCCTGATGGTCCATAACCATGTAAATCTGGATGATCAAAATCTATTCCTGTATCTATTATTCCAATTTTAACTCCTTGACCATTCAAGCCTTGCTGTTGTGGAACTTGGGTGCCAACTAGTTGTAGACTCTTTGAAAGTAGATTTTGTTTTTCTTCATAGGAGTATGAAGTACAACATATGGTACATAAAATTAAAACGAGAGAAAAAATTAGTAATTTCTCTATCACATCGTATCTGCATTAAGACTAGATAAAATGCATTTGCAACCAAAGCCATAAATTGCAAGAAAGACTTGTAATTTTTATGGCAAAATATGAACTTCCAAAAGTACCATACTCGTATGATTCCTTGGAACCGCACATTGATGCCAAAACAATGGAAATTCATCATACAAAGCATCATCAAGCATATACTGATGGCTTGAATAATGCATTGGCAAATCTAAGTACCGAACTACAAAATATGGAACTTCCCAAGTTACTTTCAGACTTGAACCAAGTTCCAGAAAATGTTCGCGGTGCAGTGAATTTCCATGGAGGCGGTTATGAGAACCATGCCTTGTTTTGGAACAGTATGAAATCAAATGGTGGCGGAAAACCAGGAGGTAGCTTAGAAGAAGCTATTAATTCGGTGTTTGGAAACTTTGACAGTTTCAAAGAAAAATTCATCAAGGACACAATTGCTATACAGGGAAGTGGCTGGGGTTGGTTAACTTACAATCCTCAGACAAAGAAAGTTGAATTTACTACAATGCCAAATCAATCAAGTCCACGCACCAAAAATCTTGTACCATTAATGGGATTAGATGTTTGGGAGCACGCCTATTATCTGAAATATCAAAATCGACGTGCAGATTATGTCAACGCATGGTGGAATGTAGTAAACTGGGACGAAATAGATTCACGACTCTCAAAGATAAAGGCATAATCCTTTCTTCTTTTTGTTTTATTCTATATTTTCAGAATGAATTTATAGCCAACAAGCGAATTTTTTGCAAATGAGTGAAGAACAGGCTCAATCTTTGTTGCAACAGATGCAGGCTCTTGAATCATATCTCAGTGATTTGGTACAACGCGAAGAAACAGTAATGAAACTTTTACAGGAAGCAGTAAATGCAGTAGAATCTATGAAAGGAATGACAGGCAATGTTGATTGTGAAACACTTGTACCAATTGGTTTGGGAGTCTATGTTAAAGCAAAAATCAATCCAGAACAAAAAATGATTGTAAATATAGGTGCTGGAGCTTCTGTAGAACAAGACAAGAATTCTGCAATAAACTATATGGAATCTAGAATTAAGGAACTAGATGTTGTATTACAACAATTGGCATCACAGAGACATGAAGTATCTATGAAACTTGAACAAGGACAACATGAAATGAACAGACTTATACAATCTAATCAGAGTCCAACGCAGTAAGGCAGTACAATATGTTTGAAAAATTACGAAATGCATTTTCTGTAGCCGCAAAAAGTTTTGGAGAAAAAGAACTAAAGGAAAAAGATATTGATGAAGTTCTATTTGAACTTGAAATTGCATTATTGGAATCTGATGTTGCAACAGAGGTTATCGATGCACTAAAAGATGACTTGAAAAAACAACTTGTTGGTTCTACAGTTAACAAGGATGCCATTGCAGAATCTGTAAAACAAGAATTACGAAAAAGCATATCTGATATGTTTGACAAAGCAGGCAATGTGAATATTCTTACTAATATTCAAGAAAAGAAGGAAAAAGGAGAACCCTGTATTATCTCGTTTATGGGAATCAATGGTACTGGAAAGACTACAACAATAGCAAAAATTGCAAATCTTTTACGCGAAAACAAGTACTCTGTTGTAATTGCAGCAGCTGATACCTACAGAGCTGGTGCAATAGAACAGATAAGCGAACACGGTAAACGACTCAACATCAAAGTCATTGCTCAAAATTATGGATCTGATCCAGCTGCAGTAGCACGAGATGCAGTTCTTTATGCAAAATCACATAAAATAGATTGTATACTTGTTGATACAGCTGGCAGAATGCAAACTAGTAAAAATTTAATGGATCAAATATCTAAAATTAACAAAGTAGTTAATCCTGATCTCAAAATATTTGTTGGGGATTCATTGGCTGGAAATGATACTGTGAGTCAAGCAAGAGAATTTTATAATTATACTACATTTGATGGAGCGATACTTACAAAAAGTGATGCGGATGCACGTGGTGGAGCTGCAATATCTATAGTAAAAGTAACCTCAAGTCCAATTCTTTACTTGGGTGTTGGACAAGAATACAAAGATCTGAAATCTTTTGATAAAGATGTGTTCTTAGAAACTCTCTTTGGTCCTGAGGAAATTGTCGAAGGTGTCAAGAAAAAAGTGTTAGAACCTAAAGTTGAACTAAAACCAGAACCTAAAGTTGAACTAAAACCAGAACCTAAAGTTGAACTAAAACCAG
>CAZWSG010000009.1:0-65054 GCA_964636595.1 uncultured Nitrosopumilaceae archaeon | reverse complement strand
TTTGTGTATAATCAAGTAATTTGTATATCATGAGACGAATTTATGAAAATTGTGTCATGGTACAATAAAGAACTTACAAATTTGTCCTTTTTTTATTGATCCCATCAGATCTTTCAGTTTTTTTCCCGAATTAGCGTAGCCATTGAAAACAGTATGACCGCAGTGACACAGAGAATTGTACCTACCAGAAACAAAATAATTGCTGCCATAAACGAGCCCAAAAAGACAACTTGCTTGTGCAGATATGCATCAAGAAATTGATAGCCCAAGATAGAACCAATTACCACTAGAGCAATTCCAGGAAGTCCATAAAATGCAATTGGGTGTTTGACTGAAACAAACTTGAGCGTATTCATCAATACTGCGATACCATGTGGCACTGGATGCTCTGTTGATGTATCACCATTGTACGATACTGTAATTGGGACTTCGGCAACTGAGAGTCCCTTGTTAGATATCTTGAGTAAAATTTCAGTAGAGACTGACATGCCAGTCTCTGTTGGATGGATTGACTCTATTGCCCGCTTGGAATATGATCGAAAACCAGACTGGGCATCACTTACCTTAAAGTCTGCACCAAAGTTTGCAGCAGATGTTATTATCTTGATTCCACGTTTTCTATACCCTGGTGCATCTGATTTATTATCTAAAAATCTGGAACCAATTACAACATCGACATTATTTTCTTGCAATGTATTTACTAGCAATGGAATTTGTCCTGGGTCATGTTGTCCATCACCGTCAATTATTGTAAGAATGTCAGCATTTTCTTGTCTTGCCCTGTCAAAGAGTGTGATCACTGCAGCTCCGTATCCTTGATTTTTTTGGTGTGAAATTACTGTGGCGCCACTTTGTTTTGCTATTGTAGCAGTATTGTCACTTGATCCGTCATCAATGACAATTACTTTATCAGAATACTGTAATGATTTTTTTACCATATCCCCTATGGTGCCTTGTTCATTATATGCAGGGATTCCGACAAGTTTCATTATTTGTATAAATTCTTTATCCAGTCTTCTAATGTAGTTTGCGGTTGCCATCCAAGCAATTTTTTTGCAAGTGATATATCTGCCTGACTTGCAAGTACGTTTCCCTCCTTCTGCCCTTGGAAGATAGGTTGCAAGTTAGATCCAGAATATTTTATGAATAAATTTGCCAAGTGTAGAATTGACATGGTATCTCCAGTGCCTATATTTATGAAACTAGAACCTGTATTTTTTTCCATTGCAGATACGGTTGCCTTGACTATATCTTGTACATACACAAAGTCTCGTAGTTGTTCTCCGTTGCCGTCAATTATCAATGGGGTGTGATTTTGTATATTTTTGTAAAACTGCGATATCACTCCTGCACCTGAGGATACCATGGCATTCCCATAGACGTTATAGTAACGCAGACCAACAATGTCAAGATTTTTTGAATATTCTTTTGCCAAGTGTTCTGCCTTGAGCTTGGTGATACCATATGGGTTTACAGGGTCTAGCGGTTCAGATTCGGACGTTGGAATGTTTTTTGTATTTCCATATACGCTTGAGCTGCTTGCAAATACTGTCTTGATATGAAATTTCTTTGCTAGAGAAAATATGTTCTTGGTTCCTAGTACGTTTACATTTTCGTATTCTTTTGGTTTTGCAAATGATTCTGGGACTGACACCAATGCAGCATGATGAAATATTCCATCGCTGTTTTTTATTACATCCTCGATGGAATCATCCAGTATGTCCAGTTTGTGAAACGAGACCTTGTCTATGATATCAGATATGTTGGATAGATTTCCTGTGGACAGGTTGTCAATGATTCCAACAGAGTGGCCGTTTTCTACAAGATATCGTGCCAGGTGACTTCCAATAAATCCAGCACCGCCTGTTATGATGTAATTCACTGTCTTGTTTGATTTTTTGGTATCATTAAAATCTGATGTCTAGTCTATCTGATTACGTTATCATCGAGCAGAAACTGGATGGTATTCACATAACTGTAATCTGAGATTGTCCCTTGGGTCCACAAGCTTGTCACTTGCTTGACCCATGATGGAATGTGATCAAATGTATCAGTTGGTTTTATGGATTGGTCTGTCTTGACCAACCCACTTGAGATAAAATACTGGATGTCTTTACTAAATCCAATATTGTCAATTGTACCATCATGCCACTTTTGTGCAGTATCTTTTACCCAGAAAGGAATTTCCATAGTGGTACCCTGATCAAGTTGTTGTTTTAGATTATTGGCAAGATCTATTCTTTGTTGGATTTGCTCCTGGATTGGAGTCTGGGTGTCAGATGGTGTGACAATTGTTTCGTTGGTTTGTGTACTTGGAGAAGACTGTGGAATGGATGGTTGTGAACTTGGTGGTACATATGCAGGGGGCGAAGACGGCGGTACAACAGGAGACTGGGTCTTGAAAGCAATATTTGCCGTAGCCGTTGCAAGTATTGGTGTTGATACGTACAGTATCTTGATTTGATACAAGCCGTCATTTGCCCAAGACTGGCCTTCTGTTTTTATGGTACCATGAAATGTCCCGTCAGGTGCAACAGATACAGTGCCAATCTGTACAAGTACGTTAAACGGATTGAACACTTGGAATACTGCACTGTTTGCTGCGCCAAGTGAAGATATTGTTCCGGAGAATGATATTGTATCTCCTGTAACATAGGACTGTTTGTCTGTAAGTATGGTAATCTGGGTTGCACTTTGGGCAAATGCAGCACTTGGTATTGTAATGAGTGTAATTGCAAATAGGATTGGAATAATTCTCAAGTGTTTACGATATCATTTTTGGATGTATTTAGGACATTGGTATCTTTGATACGATCATTTTTTGGATTCTAGTGATTAGCATTTGTTGTAGACTTGTGTGAACAGGTAACAATTCTCAGCAATCACCAATTTAGCAAATTTCACAGAAAATTTTAATATCACATATTTTCATCCCAGATGAATTTATAAGATATGTAATACATGTAATACATGTGAAGAAAAACATGATTACGGTAAGAGATGTGGATGAGGAAGTACTCAGAAAATTCAAAGTCATGATTACATCAGACAGGATGAAAATGGGACAGGCACTAACACATGCAATGAAGGAATGGATGAGGCAGAAAGAACAATTGGAGAAAATTGATTCAACACAATTTCTCAGAGCCAAACCCTTTGATTGGGGAAAAGGAACCGAGAAAACTAGTGAAGAAATAGACGACATATTATATTTAAGAAAATGATAATTCTAGATACAAGTTTTATTATTTCTTATTTTAATGCAAGAGACCAAAACCATTCCAAAGCAGTGAAATTGATGAAACAAATGCACGAGTCGCTTTGTATTACAGACTATATTTTTGGAGAAGTTGTAACAGTAAGCTTGATTCGCCTCAAAAGTATTGAAAAGGCATCAAAGATAGGCGAGGTATTAAAATCACTTAAAATAATTGACATTGAAAAATCAAGTTTTGATAAAGCATGGAATATTTTTTGCAAGCAAAAGGATACTATCCTTAGTTTTACAGATTGTACAACGATATCAACCATGCAAGAAAATTATATTGAAAAAATTGCCACCTTTGATGGAGATTTCAGTAAGATCAAGGGAATAAAAATAATTGATTCCTAGTTTTGCCACAAGTAACCTATTAGATCATTAGATGTATCTAGTGTGTCTTGCTTGGGACATAATTATCCAAATGATGGCTCAACTACATATCAGACAAGAGTGATTTTATCACACCCTGAAAGGACGAAAATTTACTATGAGGATTCAAGAGGCTCCAGAAGGAGGATACACAGGCCAGTGCATGGAGATACCCGGTGCAATAAGCGAGGGCGAAACGATAGAGGAATTAAAAACCAACATGACTGAAGCAATAGAACTGGTTTTGGAATCTTTTTGAAGAACACCATGATTCATCCATCCTGTGATAAAATTTGCATGTGACACCATGTTACCTTGGCAACCAAACCTTAGAATCAATAAATAATGTATTGCCAATCAATAGACCAAAAGATGAAGTTAACTGCAATAATTAAGAAAGGAGAAAAACAGTATGTGGCCCTCTCCCCTGAGATTGATGTCGCAAGTCAGGGATATACAATAGAAGAAGCGCTAAAAAATTTGAAAGAGGCAGTGGAGCTTTACATAGAAGAGATTGGGCTGCCAGAGGGAATTGGTAGTGAGCAGATGATAGTTACAAGTCTTGAAATAGATAATCATGACAAGATTACCAGTACTGTCAGGTAATGGTCTAGTAAAGTACGTCTGTATACGTATTTCCGTTACACCATTCTTTACGCATTTTCTTTTGCAACTTGACACTGTTCTCTTGCCATGGTTTCTGTCTGCGCAAAATCTCAGAGAGTTTTGAAGCCTTTCTCATTGTTGCCTGTCCGTTCTCACTTGCAAAAATTACTCTATCACCTTCCTGTAGATCAAGCGAATCTCGGATCTCCTTTGGAATTGTTATCCGTCCCTTTGTTGAGACTTTGACATATCTGAACTTTGCACTTGACACTAGTTTCATAATCAATACAAGAATTTTTTTGTTTTTAAATCTGATCTAGTATATCTATGACGATACCATCTCAGATATCTTTCCAAAACTCCACTGCCCACACTGGTCTTGTTCTATTTTTACTAGGCCTTGGTCTTTCATTGCAGATATGACATGTACTGCAAACGGTAGTGCACCTGTTGCACCAGGCGAGTTGTAGTTTAGTATATGAAATGATTTTTCGCCAGATACAATCACAGCATCTGGGACAAACTTGCCGTTGTTGTCTATTACTGATGCACGAATTCCCGCAGTTCCGCGTTTTTTGAATTTACTTGGATCAACCTTTGGAAGAAATTCTTTGACTCGGTTTATCATGACTGTTTTGGATATTGATGATAACATCTCTCCAGAAGCAAGTGAGATAAACTGGGAATCAAATAGCATTTTTCCAGCACCAGAGGAGAGCATCTCTAGTACCTTTGATGGCATTTTTTTCACATTTTCAGATAAAGTGTATCCATATGGACTAAAGACTGGCACTGCGTTTGGTCCCACTTCACATCTTCCGTCAGAGCGGACAATCCAGTGTGGGTCTAAAAATGGGTACTCGGGATGCTTTGGTACGGAATAGACACTAGTCTTTGTGAGATGTTGGTATTCTGGTTCTGCCTGCCAGTATTCACCACGGAAATGAATGTCAGTGAGATCTTGTCTTGTATCCATCTGATGTGCAATGTCAATTGCCATACCACCTGCTGCGTTGATTAGAAGATCGGTTTTGATGGTATCATGATTTGTTTTTATTTCAAGAAAATCTTTCTTGTCAGAAATATCTTTTGCGGGAGTATCAAGCAAGAGCATAGTTCCACTTTGTTTTGCATCATCCATTAGACATCTTGTAAGGATGCCATAGTCCACTGATGCATCCCTTTTGCAAAAAATTGCCTTTTGACATGCCACTTCTGGTTCTTGTTTTTTTACGTCTTGTCCATCAAGCAAAACGATATCGTCTTTTTGTAATCCGTTTGCTTCTCCCCAGGACATGTATTTTTCAAGTCGCTTGATTCCTTGTTCATCAAGTGCTACTTCTAGCACACCATCTTTTTTGAATGGTAGGTTTTTTTGTTTAGAGTATTGTTTCCACATTTCAAAGCCTAGCTTTGCTGACTTTGCAAATATCTTTTTTTTTTCGGGGTCGTACAGGAACGGTGCATGGACCTTGCCAGTGTTTCTTGAACTGGTATGAAATCCTGCTTGTGGAGCCTGGTCTAGAACCAAGATGCTTTTTTTTGTTGTTTGGGATAGAAAATATGCAAGAGATGTACCTAGAATCCCTGCACCAATTATTGTAATATCAGACTTCAATTTGCTAGGTCTCAGAGGTATGTTCGAATTAGATGTTTTGGCAATTTCAATTTATTTACCCTAAAGCCTATTTCAAGGACTTGTCTGAATCCACAACAGTAAGATGTTTTGCAGCAATCTTGGCAAGAGAAGCATCATCTGTTACAAGTACAAGTCCTGTTTGTTTGGCAGCTACAACATATGCCGAATCATAAAAAGTCAGGCCTGTATCAATTGAAAGATTTTTTATTTCCTCTTCCATTCCAGTAATTTCTAATACGCGCATAGTCTGGCGTAAAAGTAGAAATGATTCCAATATCTTGCATGCTTGCTGGTGTGTGATCTTTTTTTGCAAATATGCAAGCTTCCAGATGGCATTTCCCAGCTCATATGCAGTCAGATCTAAAATGTTCTGTGATCTTAGAATCTTTGACGCACCAGAGCCATCTTTTATCATGATATTAAACAAGGCACTTGTATCATAGAGTCTATCTTTCATTTCTTGATGCCCTTACAGCCTTTACAATGTCATTTTTTTTCAAATGTGCAAGTGTTGATCGTAGTTCATCCATGTTCTTGGCCAGTTCTTTTTCCTCGATCACCTTTATTTTTTCTTCAAGTGCATCCCTTACAGTACGGCTTATTTCTATGCCATAACGAGTTGCCTTTTCCTTTAGTTTCTTTGGTATCTTTGCTGAAACTACTGTACTCATATGTAATATTACGCGGTATTACTGTTTAAGTATTACTGAGACGGTATTAAGTTTTAGCAGAATAAAGACACGAGAAATTATCAATCTTCAAGAGATGAAACTTGGATCTTTTGTATTCCTTTAGGTATTTCTTGATGGGCCACTATGCCAAGATATTCATTTCACAAGTCTGTTTAGGATTATTTTGGAATGCAGAAAAGAAAATAATGCTCTTTTTTAATTTTGGCATCTTCTGCATAATGTGGATGACTCACGTGATGAATTTGATAAAGAGGACTCAAAATATTTTTGATCTCGGATCCTAGAGCATACGAATGTATCTCGATGAAAATACTGGGCTTGTGTTTTTGAATGGTTTCCAGTGTACCACGTATCACGTCAAGCTCAAACCCCTCAACATCAATTTTTATAAAATCAGGTTTTGGCATGTCCATACTGTCTATTTTTTTACAATCCATGGTAACCTTTTCAATTAGTTTACCCCACCCATCATCTATTGTTCCTCCATCTGCAACCAATTGACCTGACCTCCAAGGAATTTCCCTTTTTACCATGACTAGTTTTCCATCATGGTCGCTGATTGCAATGTTAAAAGTGTGAATTTTCTTGTTTCCAGAGACATTTTTTTTTAATTTTTTGTATGCCAAAGAAGGCTCAAAGGAATAGATATTCTCAAAATTTTTGCTCAGAATAAGAGAAGTGTAACCCATATTGGCACCAATGTCATAGCATGTTTTTCCCTCAAACATCATGAGCATCATGTTGATTGGCTCTGGATCTAAATTGTAGACTGGAGGTTGCAAGAAGATGCACGCAAGGTTATAGAGGACATAATGGTACCACCAGAAATAAAGTGCTGTACTGATACTTCCAGTGGACCGGTATCTAAAATAAAACGCCAGTGGTGAAAGAAGCAGTGATGATACCCTTGTTTTGCGTCTTGCGGACATATGATAAAACATCTTGTTATAATCAAACTGGTCCATTATTGATTTTCCATCCCATCTTGTCATGTCATAATGGATGCCACCAGTCTGGGTTACTATGCACTTGAAGCCTGAGATCTCTGCTATTTGTTTTAGAAACTTGTCTTCGTATACATGAAGTGCCTTTGGTATAGATACCCACTTGGGTATAGCATCCAGTCGGATCAATGTATCATGTGTGGCCCCTCGCTGTTCAAATTCATGTTTTAGGTATTCTGGATAATCAAATCTTGAGACCTTTCTAGGTGGATGTGTTTTTTGGTACCATACATCATACTTTTTGTCAAGTTTGCGCTTGACTAGTGCGCGTATGTCAAGGTTTGGAATAGTTACAGAGTGCAGATAGTTTATCCAGTTTTTCCTTGAATCATCATGGTCCCAATTCATTCCCCAAATCATGCCAACATTTGGATCGTCCATGTATTGCGATACGTCATCCCACCAGCCCTCATTTAGCACAAAATCATCATCGACAAAACATATCCAATCAAATCCCCTTTTGCGTGCATCATTGATACATATCTGACGACCTTCTGCCCTTGTGGTGCCATCACGTATAATGAAGAATGGAAAATTGCCCATCTCGCGTTTTATGGCATTTTGACATTCAGGGAATTTTGGGTGTTCCCTGTTTGTGATAACATAAACCCCTACTTTTTGCACTGGCACTGAACATGGTAAATATGTGCATATTTATGATTTTGATTCGTAAATGGACAAAGACTGTGAACTTGTAATTGTACCAGTCAGTTGTACAATTTACCTTTTGACGTTTTTATTTTAAATTCTCAAAATTGTTTTGTCGTACCAGTCCAAGACTTGCAACTAGATTCTCTGCCTTGTCTGCCTCGGATTTCATTGCAGTGTTCTCATTAGACGAATCATGGTACAGCTGTGTTGTCTTGGAGTTTGTATAACCATCAAGTATTGGAACTGCATCACCTGATGGTGTGAAATTTGGAATGCTGGAACCCAGATAATCAGTTTGCGTAAGATAATTTTGTGCCTTTACTGCCTCAGTTTGCATTGCTGCCTGTTCACTGGTAATATCATCTCGGTTCAATTGTTGTGGAATGTACGCATAATCATGGTCTGAGACTGTTGGCAGGTCTGATTTTTTGAATAAATCATACACCACATCACCAATTACATTTCCTGACTTGTCGCTTTCAATCATTGTCAGCTTATCAGTACCCTTGTCATACACCCAGTTGATGTCAACTGAAGAATAGGTTTCCTGCATTGCATACTGTTTGTGTAAAAGTGATGGGATGTCATATCCGTCTTTATCTAGAATGTTTTCTAGTGTGACATAGTCATCATACTGGTTGTCTGGTATCTTTTGTACCGGTACTGGTGCGTTTGGATCAACGATTATGATAGCTCCCCATATTGGAATGTCACCTGATGCAAGCTTGTCATCCCACATTCTCATTACAAGTGAAGAATCAGGCATTGTCTTTTGTGGTGTTACGGTAAATGTAGCATAGCGATAGTTTGTGTCTGTTGTTGTGGTGACATTTGCACTAGAGAATATTTTGTTTGGATCGTGTACTTGAACTCCACTGTGCTTGTCCCAAGATATCCACGTGTCTGCGTTTGATGCTGCCACGCCTCCCTTGAAGTGAAGGTACAGTCCAACATGGGATACGGTGTTTCCGCCTCTTTCGTCATATATTGTGAAATTAAATACTGCTTGCTTGTATATTGAAAGCACCTGCTGTGGAATTATGCTGTGATATGTTTTGATGTCAAATGGTTTTCCGTTGATTGATACCCCTCCACCATACTTGAAGTGGTAATCGTTTCCAAGACTTGGTGGGTTGTAAATTGTTACATCATGTCCGCCTGGAGATGAGGATGATGAGCCATCATCTATTACTGATACATTGTCAGACACCAGATTTGCCACAAAAATCTCTCCCTTGGCAGAGTCGTATGTTACCCCGACTGGACCTGTACTGACTGTAACTGTTGCAACTACAGTATTGGTGGAATCATCTATTATGGATACGGTACCAGAACTTGCATTTGTTACAAAAATCTCTCCCTTGGTAGAGTCGTATGCTGCGCCGCCTGGAGATGTGCCGACTGGAATTGTTGCAATTATGGTATTGGTGGCGTCATCTATTATGGATACTGTGTTGTCAGCTTCGTTTGTCACAAAAATCTCTCCCTTGGCAGAGTCGTATGCTACTCCTTCTGGAGCTGCGCCGACTGGAATTGTTGCAATTACGGTATTTGTGGCATCATCTATTACTGATACAGTGTTGTCAGCTTCGTTTGTCACAAAAATCTCTCCCTTGGCAGAGTCGTATGCTGCGCCGCCTGGAGATGTGCCGACTGGAATTGTTGCAATTATAGTATTTGTGGTGTCATCTATTACTGATACAGAATTACTAACAAAATTTGTCACAAAAATTTCTCCCTTGGCAGAGTCGTATGCTACTCCTTCCGGAGATGTGCCGACTAGAATTGTTGCAATTACAGTATTTGTGGTGTCATCTATTATGGATACGGTGTTGTCACCTTGGTTTGTCACAAAAATTTCTCCCTTGACAGAGTCGTATGCTACTCCAAAAGCACGTAAACCTACTGGAATTGTTGTAATTACGGTATTTGTGGTGTCATCTATTATGGATACGGTGTTGTCTCCAATATTTGCCACAAAAATTTCTCCCTTGGCAGAGTCGTATGCCATACCCCGAGGATGTAAACCAACAGCTGGAATTGTTGCAATCAAGGTATTTGCAGCATATGCTGCCTGAGAAAAGATAGAACATACTATTACAACAAAAATAATACATACCGTTTTTTGGTTATTCAACAGGTATCAGAGATTGTTATGATATTTATCGATATTCTAATTTGATTCTGGTACCTTCACGGGTCATAATTCTCCGTGTTACCAGTCGGGACATGATTTTCAATGATTAGTGTAAACAAGGATCATTTTATTAGGTACCGAAATAATAAGAAACGAGATTTGACCTATATTTTGGGTGCGACTTGTAAAGATGGAATAATACTTGTTAGTGATAGTCAAATCTTGCGAGATAATAATGAGGAGAAAGGTGATAAAATATTCCAAGCTATGCCAAATGCAGTAATCGGTGCAGCTGGAATTACAGGAGTATTTTTGAAATTCTTAAAACAGGTAGCAGAACATGTTGAGAGTAAACAGATCAAATCATTGGATGAACTGATCAATGTTGTAGAAGATTTGAGTTTGCATCTAAATGAAAGATACAAGGACAGGGTACATGGTGATTCACTTGAGATTCTAATGGCAATAAAGAACTCACAGAATACTGCTGAACTTTATCATGTCACAAGTACTGGAATTTCTGAGGAAATAACAACATTCCTTGCTATTGGTCATGGTGAACCATATGGTTCATTATTTCTAAAAACTGCATGGCACAGTGGTAAAACTATGAGAGAAACAGCCGTACTTGCAAAAACCATCATATATACAATTTTTATGCAGGGAATGGACAAATCTGTAGATTCTGTTGCACAGATTTGGTACATTCCTTTTGATGGCGATATTCACATGGCAAGTGAGGAAGATAGTGAGAAGATAAGAATTGAAGCAATAGAATCATATGAAAAACTTACATCTTTTCTAAATGGATTTATATCAAAACAAAAGCAAACTAAATAATTAATTGGAGCTTTTACGTTTTATTAGTAGTTTATCTCCTTTAAAGTCCACTTCTAATTCTTCACCTGCTTTCCAACCTGATTCTTTGATCTTTTCAGTCGGTATGACAACAACCCATTTTTCATATTCTTTTTCATTATATTTTCTTGATGATTGTTTTTGTAATTTCACATTATTCCTATGTCAGACACTTAGATAAATCTTCGGTACCTAAAAGTTTATATTATTAGGTACCTAATATTAGGTACCGAAAATGAAACAAAATAATAGACAAACAAAAGGAAAAGAAATCGCTGACAAACCAGATCAGGTCAGGCGAGTAGATGAGCTTCACTATCAGGTCAAGTCCCAAAGTTCTGATACTTGGTATGACCTCTTTAGCACAAAATCAGGCTGGGTTTGTACCTGTCCTGATAGCATTTATCGCAAAGTCTGTTGCAAACATACACACTGTCTAGAAATCAGCTTAACCATAAGAAATACAGTTGAACGAAAACAGGTTGTAATTGAACAGCTTAACACTTCAATCTGTCCAAAATGTCATTCTGACAGAATTGTAAAACACGGATTAAGACACAACAAGTATGGCAACTTGCAGAGATTTTCCTGTAAAGATTGCAACAAACGGTTTACAATCAATCTAGGTTTTGAAGGAATGAGATCAAGCCCTCAAACTATTACTTCAGCGATGCAGTTGTACTTTACTGGTGAATCTCTAAGGAATGTCCAAAAGTTTCTAAGATTACAAGGCGTTGAGATTTCACACAAAACAGTCTACAAGTGGATCAAAAAATACATTGGATTGATGGAAAAGTATCTTGAACAGATAACTCCACAAGTGTCAAGTACATGGAGAGCTGATGAGATCTTCATCAAAGTAAGAGGGAATACAAAATATCTTTATGCCCTAATGGATGACGAAACTCGTTATTGGATAGCAAAACAGGTATCAGATAGCAAGTATACAGAGGATGTAAGACCGTTATTCGTCAAGGCGAAGCAAGTAGCTGGTAAAAGACCTGAAATCCTGATTACCGATGGAGCTAGAAACTTTGCAGAAGCATTCACAAAAGAATTTTACACTAGGGAAAAACCCCAGTCAAAACACATACGACATATTCACTTCAAAGGCGACATGAACAATAACAAGATGGAACGTCTAAACGGTGAATTTCGAGACAGAGAGAAAGTAGTCAGGGGTTTGAAAAAGCCTGATTCAGTCATGATTAATGGCTATCAACTATACCATAACTACATTAGACCACACATGAGCTTGGACAGTAAGACACCTGCACAAGCTTGTGGTATAGAGATTCAGGGACAAGACAAGTGGAAAACTTTGATTCAGCGGGCGAGTTTATGATCAATTACGGTACAAAATACAAGTATGTTTGGCAAAAATACTCACAAGGTTTAACTTCTCCATTTTGGAGATGTGAATGAGTTTGTATAAGATTAATTCAATTATAATATTTTCAACATTAGTGCTTGTCTGTTTCTCCTTTTCACAGAGTTATGCAGACACAACCTCAAACAATACCAATTCAAATGAAATACCAAGCGGTGAAGTGATGATCAGTTCTGCAACTATCATAGGGTTTGCAGGTTTTGGGTCTATTCTTGCAATTAATTTTAAACCAAGTGCTACAATAAATCATCAACTTTTATGTAGTATGATAATCTACGCAGCAATATTATGTGAAATTTTGTTGCATCTCTATGTCATTTGGTCTGCATTTGTCAATGACCTTTCTCAATACACATATGCATCCATAATGGTTCTAACAATGCTTTGTGTTACTGCAATAGTAGTTTGTTTTGGACTCATCGCTGTTTTTCAACATGGTTTCAAAGCTACAGCATCTGCAGTAGGACACATTACTGATACAACGATAGAATCAAACACTATACAAGTTAAAATTGAACATCAATCTTCACAGTAAAATAACATTAAAAATTAAAGATTATAAAAAATATTTCTACGCAAATTGCCATTGAACGTTTGTGTGACAATTCTTTAGTTCTGTTTCTATTGCTTGTACCAGATGTTCGTTTCCTATTTGTGTTCTGATTTTTTCAACAATTTCCTTTGCACTTCGTATGGCAATCTCATTGCCAAATTGTTCTACACCCATTACACGAGTTATCTTGGCACATACTTCTTTTGCAATTACTTCATCTTGTGTGAGTCCTAAACGCATCATTTTTTATACACCGTACGCTCCATGATTAAAATTCGTCCTATAAACATATCCTAGATTCCTAAATTCCAAAGTCATAGAATGAGGTAGTTCATCACAGTTCATACTTATAATAGGCGAAATTTGCATAAAAGGACTAGCTAACATTGTTCTAAAATGCCTGACGTACGGCACAATCCCAAACAACGATGTGAGGTTACAATATCTATTATTTAACAATTAGGAAGACATACTATTTCTAATATGAAATTCATAGAATCAATATTAGATCACGTTTTTGTCATACTCAACAACTCGTGTCTCATAGCATTAGACTATCATCATATGGGAAGGATAACTGCGTCAATCTGTGTCAAAACAAGGTCTTGTTAACTTTAGGAGTGTTTTGGATAGATGTTCAATTACGGGGCTTTTGAAGTTTTAATAGATGAAAGCCATTTTTCTTTCATGGCAATCAAAAAAGCCAAATCTGAATTGACTGACTATGATGAATTTCTAGAACATGGAAGTGAGATATCTGTACGATTAGTAGTAGATAATGGAACAGTTCATCTGATTCTTGACAAAAAAGGTGGTAAGAAAAATGGCACAATTAGTTTCACCACAGCCAATGGATTTCAAGGTGATATTGATCTGTTCAAATTCAAAATCAAGAAACCGCAAGGCAGATTTCCATTCGAATTGGACTCGTTTGAAGTAAATGCAGGATTTATCAAAGGAAAATTCACAAGGAAAAAGGATTAAAGTTCTTTCAGACTTGGAAAAGACGAAAACCGTCTGTCCCGACTGGTAACACGGAGAATTATGACCCGTGAAGGTACCAGAATCTCTAATTTTATTACTAGACAAGGAATAGAGTTTTACAGATATCCAAGAGTTTTTAGCTTGGATAGAATCATGTCAAGGCATTTTTCTTTTGAGTGTTTTTCAGTATCAAGGACCAGTTCTGGGTTTTCTGGCTCTTCATATGGTGATGAGAGTCCAGTTAGGTTTTGTATCTCGCCTGCTTTAGCTTTTTTGTACAATCCCTTTGGGTCTCTTTTTTGGCATGTTTCCAGAGAAGCTTTTACGTATACTTCGACAAAGTTTGGAATCTCTTTTCTTGCGTTTTGCCTTGTTTCTTCGTATGGTGATATCAGTGGAACAATTGTAGTAATACCATTTTTTGATAACAGTTTTGCTAGAATGATTACTCGTCTATTGTGCTCCTTTCTGTCTTTGGGTGAGAATCCCAAATCTGAGCTTAGTGTTTTTCTTATTTCGTCACCGTCTAGTATGTCAACTGGTATGTTTTTGCTTTTGTAATAGTCTTGTAAAAGTATTGAGAGAGTGGTTTTTCCAGAAGCCGGGATGCCTGTAAGCCAGATGACTGGGGCTGTCATGATTTTTAGTTCCATGCGTAGTTAATTACTCTTCAGATCTTTCTAGTTTCATCTTTGAGATTTGGTAACATTTACCCAAAAGCATAGTTATATGACATACAAAAGTAAAATGAGATCAAAATGAACATACTTCTTTTGACCCAGTTTTTTTCAACCACTAGAGGAGGTGGAGAACATATCTTTAGCTTGATTGCAAAAAATCTTGCAGAAAAAGGACACAATGTATTTGTTATAACAAATAAAATAATAGATGAAGATTACAAGGTTCACAAAAATGTACAATTAATTTTTGTTGCACCCACTCTGCAATACAAGGGAGGACTTCCGCCAGGATTTGTAGACAATGCAAGATATGCCATTAATGCCATTAGAGCAGGTTTGAAAGTAATAAAAAAAGAAAAGATAGATGTTGTTCACTCGAATAATTTTGCGCCATCTCTTGCTGGATCCATATTGTCAAGTCTTACCTCAGCACCGCACATCATAGCAATACATGATGTGTTTTCGCTTTGTGGAAGAAACTATTGGAAACAATGGGGCATACAAAGCAACGTATCAAGAATAAATGTAGCCTTGGCTCCATTTTTTGAAAAATTAATGGTAAAGATCAGGCATGACTGCATTCATACCGTAAGCGAGGCAACAAGGGATGATTTGATACAATTTGGTGCAAGAGATCCAATCCATATAATTTACAATGCAATAGAAAATAGATCACAAGAGAAACAGATTGAGATAGATCCTTTGAGGTTTGTGCATGTAGGTAGACTGGTATTTTATAAAAATCTTGAAGTTATAATCAAGGCAATTAGCATTGCAAAAAAGAAAGAACCCAGGATAAAACTATCCATAGTTGGTGACGGGCCTTACAGAAAAACCTTGGAGAAACTTGTGAAAAGTCTAGGACTGGAATCAAATGTAGAATTTATAGGATATGTGACCTCAAATGAAAAGATGGAGATGATCGCATCTTCCAATGCACTTGTATTTCCTAGCTTGTGCGAAGGATTTGGGCTTGTAATTTTGGAGGCATTTTCTCAATCTAGGCCAGTTTTGGTTTCAAACGTTAGACCCATGTCTAGCATAGTATCACACGGTACCACTGGTTATGTCTTGGATTCTCATGATGATGCAATTTGGGCAGAGTATTTGTTGAGGATGTCAAGTAATCTACAAGAATCATCAATAATGGGGAAAAATGGCAACAAGACCCTCGATAGCCTATACAGCGAGCAATTGATGAGTCAGAAGATCATAGAAATGTATTCCAATGCGATAAAGGCTAGGCAAGATACAGAATAAAATCGAATCCCGTCAAATCACGGACTGGTACAATTCCAACATTTTACCAGACAATTTGGAAATTGAATAGTCGGATGCCTTGATTCTTCCCTTTTCTCCCATGGTATCACACAGTTTGGGATTAGACAGTAACTGGATTATTTTTTCAGCCCAGGCATCTACATCATGAGAGGATACAATGAATCCATCTACAGAATTTGCCACAAGATCTGAGAGGGGTTTTGTGTCAGATACGAGAACTGGTTTTCTGCAGGCAAATGCCTCAAGTACCACAATGCCAAATCCTTCCACAAGGCTTGGATTTAATAAAAATCTTGATTTAGATAACAGGTCAATTTTTTCTGAATCAGGTATATTTCCTGTAAATTTTATGTTGTTTTTGATTTTCAATGATTCTGCCTTTTTCTCAAGAAATATTTTTAGAGGTCCATCTCCAATTATAATTAATTTAGAGTTTGGAATTTTTTGTATAACCTTTGCAAATGCCCCAAGTAGCATCTCTACATTCTTGTAAAATACCAGTCTACCGATAAATATGACTTGATTTTCAGTGTTTTTATTTTGTATGTCATATTCGTCTAGATCAATACCGTTTGGAATCACCATGATTTTCTTTTTTATTCCAAGAGAAGACTGCATATCTTGTTTGCTTTGTTCACTTACAGTATGAAATGTGACAGACAGTTTTGCTATCAGTTTTTCGATTATTGGGCCTAGGATTCCGGAAACTGGAGATATTTTTTCTTGTTTTGACCAAGACTTCCAAAAATTGTCCTTGGCGGAATAGTAAACATCGTGCATTGTAACAATGTGCGGCCTGTTTGTCAGTTTAGAACACAAGTGGGCTGCAAATACTGGAATGTATGTATTTGAGTGGATTAGATCTATTTTGTTCTTTTTTACGATATCAATTCCTTTGAAAAACGATGATATCAAAAATGATAGGTTTGATGTAATCCCTATAGGTAATGTTCCAGATAGTTTTACTGGAGATCCTACTCGAAATATCTCAATTCCGTTTACTGTTTCGTGAGGTGAGGTATTTTCCAATCGCTGTGTTATGACAAAAACTTGGTGGCCTTTTTTTGAGAGATCTTTTGCCCACTGGTAAAAGATGTACTCGCCACCACCAAAGAGTACAGGATAGAATAGCTGTGTAAAGTAGAGAATTCTCATTTGATTTTTTGTTTTACTGTTGTGTGCATCCCCTGTTCAGAGCTCTCTTCTATCTTCTTTAAAATATCAAGTATTCTCTGCTCACTTTGTGGATTATGTGAATAATTTGATGGATCATGTAGTCCTGATACAAACGAGGACATTTCATCTATGTACTGGTTTTCTTCTGCAACGTATCCTTCTATCTTAATTCCAGGAGGCTCTACATGTTCATCCCATGATTTTGTAGATGTATGATATACACGGACCTTCTTTTCTATCCACTCCCATGTTATTACACCCTCCTCACCAATTATCTTCAAAGTACGATATGGTACTCTGCTTAACACATCAACTACTAAATTTCCCACAATGCCAGAGTCAAATTCTAAAATTGTGGCATAGATATCATCTATATCAGATTCTAATTTTGATACTTTTCTTTTCATTGCAGCAAGATTTGTTATATCTCCAAATGTCCAAGATAACCAGTTTAGTTCAAATGGAACTATCTCTCTGCAAGCACCCGTTTCTTTTTTACTAACATAAAATGTTCTATAATCTTCATATGGATGCCAGTCAGGAAGGTATTGTCCAACATGATACACAAATGCCAAGACTTTGCCTATGCTGTTATTTTTAACAAGTTCATTTACTTTTCTTAGACTAGGATTAAATCGCATGGTACATGATGGTGCATAGAATACATCTTTCTTGGAACATGTTAATACAACTTTTTCAAAACCATCTGGAATTACATTTGCCTCCATAAAGAATGGAAATCCTTGTTCTGCAGTCTTTACTGCAATATCATAATGTTTTTCAGGAGGAGTTGATATAATCACAGCATCCGGTTTTTGTGCAAAGGCTTCATCCAGATTTGAAAAAGTCTTGATAGAATATTTGGATTCTACTTCTGATCTTCTTTCTTGGGATGTATCACATCCAATTATGTCAGTATGATTAAGATACATCAAGTTGCGGATCCTTCGCTTGCCCATACTTCCCAATCCCACAACTAAAAACTTCATTTCTTGCCACCTTTTTTCTTTGGAGGAAATACTGGTTTTATTATGTCTCCACGAAGTTGTTTTTTCACAGTATTAGTTTTGACAGCTTTTTTGATAACCTCGACTGACTCTTCAAAGGCATCAAGTGTTTTTTTGACATCATCAGAGGTATGAGAGAATCCAATATAGTCAACTCCAGGATGAAGGAATACTCCACGTGTTACCATTTCTTGTAGTAACAAGCTCTTGATTTCAAGTGACTCTTTTCCATCAGAATCTATACAAATAGGCTTCATCCTAATTGGATAGCCAGTAAAGCTAATTCCTGTTTCATTTTCTTTTGCTATTTTATTATAACCGTCCATCAGTTTTGTTCCAATATTCCAGAGATATTTTGGAACATTTTTGGTTTTAATTTCATCTATAGTTGCCTTGCCAGCTGCCAAAGACAATGTCTCACCTTGGTTTGTTGATGAAAAGAACACGTCGTCAAATATCTTCATAAATTCAGTTTTTCCAACTACTGCTCCAAGTGGCATACCATTAGCAAGTCCCTTGCCCAATGTGGTAATGTCAGGTATAACACCAAATTTTTCCTGCCCTCCTCCAACTGCAAAACGATATCCTGTCACAATTTCATCAAAGATCAATACGGCTCCATTTTTATGAGCAATCTCTTTTGCTTTCTTGAGAAAGTTTTCCTTTGGTAGTTCAAACATTGTGGGTTCCATACATACTGCTGCAATATTTTTTCCATCTCTTTCAAAAATTTCTTCAAGTGTTTCAATTTTGTTATATTCAAAGACCTCGATCTGTTTTCTGTTCCATTTCGGGATTCCATAATCTCTTGTAGTCAGCGTAGTCTGCCAATCATGTTGTACTCCCATGGTTCCACAGTACGCAATTTTGTCTCTTTTTGTGATTGCCCTTGCAGCCCTTATTGCAAGTGTTACTGCATCAGAACCAGTCTTTGAATATTTTACCATCTCTGCACATGGAATAGTATTGCATATTGTATCTGCAAGGTCAAGCTCTAGTTTATGTGGCAATGAAAATAGTATGCCATTTTTTAGCTGCTCCTTTATGGCGTCATTTACGGACTTGTAACCATATCCTAGAATTATCGGACCAAGACCACAGAGATAGTCAATGTAGTCATTGCCATCAACGTCAACCATATGACTTCCATAAGCATGGTCTACGTAAACAGGATAAACCCCCTTGACAAAGGTAAATGCTGCCTTGCTAAATGTCTGAGTTAGAGCAGGTATCCTCTTTTCTGCATGTTTTAGATATTTGAGTGATTTAGTAATCTTCAAACTAATGTGTTCTCGATATAATCGATACAAGTAAAAAGATTTCCATACGCTAATACGATATTTTCTTTTGAATCATATCATCAGTGATTTGTATAGTTTCAAGTATTTTGACAATTCTCTTAGAAGCCTTTCCATCCCCATAGGGGTTTGTACATTTTTGTAAAGTTTTTTGGAATGGAATAGAATGAGCATGTCTTATGGCTAATATGATTGAATTTACATTGTGTTGTGTGTTTATTATGTTGGATGCAGACTCTCTTCCAATCTGGCGTATGCCTATGTTAATTGTGGGTTTCTTAAATGATGGCGCATCAATTATTCCACTACTTGAATTCCCGATTATAAAATCACAATATTTTAGTAAAGAGAGATAATCCTTTCGTGATAGGTTTACGTGGAATTTTAAAAATTTGTAAGTTTGAATATATTGTTTTATCAATTGAAATATTTCACGATGTCCTGCATCAGAGTTTGGCCCTATGATTACTGCATCTTGTCCCCATTTTACTAGAGCATCAAGAGTTTTTTTCATTTGGTTGCCTGCATCTTTTGTTTGAGTAGTAACTGGATGTTGCACTGCAAGTACATAGTTATCCTTTAATCCAAATTTTTCAAGAACTTGATCCTTTGTAAGATATTCAGTATTCATTATACCATCAATTGAAGGTGAGCCTGTCACAAAAACATATTTTTTGTTTTCACCCATTTTTATTATTCGCTGTGCACTTTGTTTGGTTGCTGCAAAGTGAATATTTGAGATCTTAGTTATTGCATGTCTTATGTATTCGTCTATTCCACCTTTTGAGCTCTCGCCTCCGTGAATGTGTATATTGATCATGTTCATGTGCATAGCTGCAATAGCTGCTGCAAATGGTTCATCTCGATCTCCAAGTATGATATTAAAGTCAGGCTTGATTTTTTCGTAAACTTTTGAAAATTGTGTAATTCCTTGTGATGTTGCCATAGACATGTCATAACCAGTATTTCCAGAAGTCATTTGTACAGTATTAGATATTTTGAATCCGTCTTTGATTATTCCTTCAATGGAATAACCGAATTTTTTTTCTAAATGTGTTCCTGCCACAATCAGATAAAGTTCAAGTTTTTTACTCTGTTTTATTTCATGTAAAAGCGATGTTAAAATTCCATATTCAGCCCTTGTTCCTGTAACTACAGCAATTTTTCTCCTGGAATATTTTTTTGTCATGTTTGTAGTTTGTTCATATTTTTTATTATTTTTGCAGGCACGCCTCCAACAATTACATTTGGAGGCACATCTTTGTTAACAAAGCTAAATGCTGCAACAGTAGAGTTTTCTCCCACTGTAACATTCGGCATCACAACTGAATGAGTTCCTATCTTACAATTCTTTTTGAGTATAACTGGACCTTTTTTATTGTCAATTGAAGAGTAAGAGTAAATTGAACAATGTGATCCAATCTCGACATTCTCTTCCATTATGACTGCAAACTTGGCATTTATGTAAGTAAAAGCTCCAATATCAACATACTTTCCAATTTTCAAATTTTGTGCATGTTGTACCATCCAATTCCATTTTGTCAGTTTGCCTTCCCGTATTGTTGGTTGTTTCCAATTTTTAAAACGCATTATATTTTTGATTAGATGAGTTAATTTATTAAGAATTCCTATCTGTTGATTGAAAAATTTGTACGTGTTTTGCATTACACAGTATCAAAAAATTATACCATCACGTTTCGGTAAAGCAAAAATTCTAATTTAGAAATTAACATTGTCACAAATCCAGTAGACTCAATAATTAGAATCTTGGAGAATTGTGTAATAATGAATTGCATACTATTTACCTTCACTTCTGATAAACGACATTTGATAGAGGTACTTGAGAAACTAACCCAAAAGAATTATTCCGTCACAACTATTGTAAACCTATCCAAAAATGCCGAAATAGAATTGCCCACATCATACAATTCAAAACACATATCACAATACGGTCTAGAATATGGTAAGGAATTTAGAGAAATATCAAATCAATGGATTCTCAATTTGGGACATTCGAATCTTAAAACAGGCAAATCTCTAATAGAATCACTAGTCTACAAAGAAATTCCCATCTGGTGGCTAGCAGAAATTGGATTACAGGAAAAATCGTTTAGGGTTATTCGATTCATGGAAATAGTAAACTACATTTTGGATACAAATCCTGCTGATTCCTTTGTCACAGTAGGGGATGGCGAAGAAAAATGGAACAAGCCCATATTAGTAAAGATAAATCTTCATAGAAAAATGAAACATCTTGACTATGTACAAGGACAAATACATGTAGAGGAAAATGAAAATAGATCTAATGATATTCGCATAATAGGCAAACTATTAAAAAATAATGAACGAAGGTTAGTAAAATTACGATCAGTCTTGCTCAGTCTTCCAATTGCAATACCGTTCTCATTAATAATAACGCAAAACAAATCACTTGTCTCACGTTTAGTTTCATTGCCAGCCTTGATTGGCTCGTTAACTATAGCCAACATGAGAGTTTCACCAGATCTTACCTTATCCCAAAGTGGAAGTTTGACTGCACACAATACTGGTGCCACAGATTATTTGAATTCATCAATAGCAAAAACCGATAAAAAAATACAAAATTTCAATAAGAGATTAGGAAACTTGCCGAGGAATTATATAAATAAAATTGCAAATTTTCTATCAGGTAAAAAATCTGTAATTCGCCCCATATTGATAATTTGTGAGGCAGATGCGATAAAAAATCGCAGATCCCTTGTGAATTATAAGAAAAGTCAGTATCACCCATATCTGGAGAATCTTCCACAAGCATTACAAATTGTTGCACAACGTGAGAAACTTGAGGTATTTTGCTTGTATCACGGAACAAGCTTTCTGAAAATTCCAAAATTAATAGACGGTAAACATTCTCTAACGTTTAGTGGCTTTCTAAAAAAGAAGCATTTTGAGGCTGAGAACGAATTTACTAGATTGATTTCCGAATTCAATAATGAATTAAATGATGATGAGAATTTCAAAAAATCATTTATTTTCAAAGGGATAGACATCTCCGAATTTTTAATCAAAGATCTTTGTGATTGTTATACAAATACAATAAAATCAATACTTAGTTTTGAAATCTTTGTAGACATTGTAGAAAAGATCAAGCCGTTAGTAGTGGTCATGAACAATTACGAGGGCACATTTAGAAATATAGTTGCAGCATGTATTTTAAATCAGATTCCAACCGTGGGGGTTCAACAGGCATTAGGACCATATATTCATGCTTTAAACAAACTAGAATTTGGACTACAAAACATCGAAAGTAAAAATAAACTGGGATTTCCCATACCAGAAAAAATAGCTCTTTGGGGGAAAACTCATGAGAAAAATTTCTTATCATATGGATTCAAACCAAATATGTTAGATGTAACTGGATATTGTAGATTGGATACGTTTGTAAATGAAAAATCAAGTCTATACCAAGGACTCCTCAAGGAAAGATTAGGATTACCAAAAAATTGCAGAATCATAATTTTTGCTGGTACATTTCACCCACCTGGAGTTTATGTAACCCTTGAAGACAATTTTATCAAGACCATAAAACAATTGGTAAAAATCACTCAGGAGATTCCTCAGACTTTTGTATTGGTAAAGCCATGGTCTGGCGATAAAATAAATCACATAATCGAACTTGTACAAAAATTTGGCAATGAGAAATTTGTATTTGTTCATCCCAGTACAGACATACACAATGTTGAACTCTTGGCAATATCAGATGTTCTAGTAGGAAGCTTCAGTAGCATATTTTCAGAAGCGATTGCCATGAATTGTCCCGTAATATTTATGGATTATCCCGAATCTCAATTTTATGATGAGTCAAATCATATCAAGTTAGTTAAAGACTTGGTAACAAAAATAGAAAGACCAGATCAAATTTATGAATATGTGATAAAATTACTGGACAGTAAAAAGAACGGTTTTGTTAGTGATGCATTTACAGATGTATTTGGTCCATTAGATGGACAATCATCAAGAAGAATTGCAGAGATTGCAATATCATTAGCAAAGAACTAGAACATAAGAGGATTTTTGCTTTCAACTTAGAAATCTGGTTAACTATTATATTCTCTAGATTATTACGTCAAGCATGCGAGAGATAAAGATAAAAAACAAGATCATTGGTTCGGGACATCCTACATTCATAATAGTAGAAACGGCGTGGGGTCATGATGGCTCTATTGACAAGGCTAAAAAGATCATTGACAATGCAGTAGATGCAAAAACTGATGCAATTAATTTTCATATCACCTCAATGCCAGATTACATGGTTCGAAATTATACTGCTGGAGTTGGAAAAAGCTCCTCGACATCAAATACAAAACCACTGTATGAATATCTAGAACAGATCAATCTATCACAAGATGCTTGGAAGGTTTTGATACCATACGCAAAGTCAAAGGGACTTTTAGTTAGTGCATTGTGCAATGACATTCCAAGTGAGAAATTTGTCTCCACATTAGAACCGGATCTTTATGCATTGCATCCTTCTTGCATGGCAGAAGAAGAATTGATTAAGAAAGTTGCCAAAAATAACAAGCCAGTCATACTCAATGTTGGAGGATGCTCCATTGGGGAGATAGACCGAGCAATAGGATGGATAAGAGAGACCGGAAATTTGGACATTTGTTTACTTTATGGAATTCAGACATATCCAACATCTATAGAAAATGCAAAGATTGGATACATCAAGACACTACAAAGTACATTTGGTCTACCTGCAGGGATGGCAGACCATACAGATGGAGGCTCTGAACTTGCCCTCGTAGTTCCAATTGCAGGGGTGGTGGCAGGTTCAAATTTAATAGAAAAACATGTGACTCACGACCGAAGTCTAAAGGGGGAAGACTATGAAGCTGCACTTGACAGGGACGGAATAATCAAGCTAGTAGAATGGATTAGAAAGATAGAAGACTCGTTAAAAAATCCACATATCAAACAGTTAAGCAAAGACGAATTATTTTACAGATCAGTATCAATGAAGAGGATAGTTGCCTTGACAGATATTGCAAAAGGTGAAAAGATTACAGCTGAAAAGATAACAGCTAAAAGATCTGATGAAGGACTGGAATTAGACCATAGAAATTCCATAATTGGACGAACTGCAAATAGAGATATCAAAAAAGATGATGGAATCACTCTGGAAAAGGTCGTTTAATTAATTGAGATACGCCATTTATTTATCTGTAAGAAACAAAGCAAAAAGATTTCCTGGCAAAGTATTGAAGGTTGTAAAGGGCAAAACCCTTACAGACCATCTCATAAGTAGATTGAAATTTTCAACTAAAGTATCACAGATAGTCCTGTGCACATCTACCAACCCCGATGATGATATTCTTGTAGATATTGCAAAGAAAAACAAGATAGATTTCTTTAGGGGAAGTGAGGATGACAAGCTTGACAGATATCTAAATGCAGCATACAAATTTTCAACGGATTTTATCATAGTAGTGGATGGAGATGACATATTTTGCGACCCAGAACTTGTAGACATGTGTGTTAATGAGTTTGAACGAACTGGTGCTGACTATATCATTGTAAAAGATGCACCACTTGGGGCAACACCGTTTTGTATCAAAAGAGAGGCATTAGAGAAGGTCTGCAAGACAAAGACTGTAACTAATACTGAGGTATGGGGAAGTCTGTTTACAGAGAGAAAAGAATTAACAAAATCATTTGTAGTTCCTGAAAAAAAACTCCAAAGGCCAGAGATAAGACTAACTTTGGATTACAAGGAAGACTTTGATCTAATAGAGAAGATCTTTAATGAATTGTACCAAGAAAATGAGATAATAACTCTGGATGCAATAGTTGATTTTCTCACTGACAATCCAAAGCTTCTAGAAATTAACAAAGATGCCCAAGTATTATATGAGACGCATTTGAAAGAATCACAAAAGGAAAAGTAGGACTGTTTGAGCTATAGCATTTTCCAAGAGATAAAGATCCCACTCCGGATGAAAGTCTTTGATTTTTTTCCAATAATTTTATTGAAATATTTGGGTTTAATCCCTCCATAAGGTCTTAGGATATCAACATCAAATTGGTCAATCTTCTTACCTTTTGGGATGTCACGGATAGACATTATACTTCGTCGTGCAATCTTTTTTGTGTTCTCCTCTCTTGGTAGTACTTTTTTGGCGCTACTTCCAAACGATTCTTCTATGTTTCGGATTGATTCCACCATTTTTTTGAAAGTTTTGGGATCAAGGGAGGCCTTGTGATCTGGCCCTTGCATCTTGTTGTCAAGTGTAAGATGTTTTTCAATCACACATGCTCCAAGTGAGACCGCTGCAAGACTAACCTCACATCCTAATGTATGATCAGAATACCCTACAGGAATTCCAAAGTTCTTTTTCATTGTAGGAATTACATTCAAGTTTGCTTCATTAAAATTGGCTGGATATAATGAGGTACAGTGCATCAAGATAACATTGTTGTTGTATGATGAAATAGATTGAAGTGCCTCTGTGATTTCCTGATTGTTACTCATTCCAGTAGAGAGAAGAATGGGTTTTTTCTTTTTTGATGCATGTATTATCAATGTGATGTTTTCTACATCTCCAGACCCAAGCTTGTAGAATGGTACACCTAACGTTTCAAGCAAGTCACAGCTTTTGATATCAAATGGAGTCGAACTAAAAATAATTCTGTTACTTTTTGCGTAATCCCTAAGCTCTGCAAAATCTTCTTTTCCAAATTCATATTTTTCAAGCATTTTGTACATTTGTGGAGCAAGTTTCCTTGAGACAAGCTTGTTCGTGATATAAGTTTGAAACTTTATGGCATCAGCGTTTGAATCAATGGCTGCATTAATTAGATTTTTTGCTAGACTAATTTTTCCATTATGATTTACTCCAGCTTCAGCAATTATGAATACAGGTTTATTTTTTCCCAGAACATGCTTTCCAATCTTGATTGTTTGTTTCCAGTTTTTAAAACGCATTGTATTTCCGATTAAGTAAGTTAATTTATTAAGAATTCCTACTATTAATTGAAAAATTTGTGTAGGTTATACATCATTCAGTATCAAAATATCTTGATACATCTTTGATTTCCATTACATAATATCTAAAAATAGATTACTTTTTTCTAAAAATAGCGTTAAGTTTGATACCCATACCAAGTTCACAAATTTTCTTTGGATCAAAAAGATCAAATGCCAATGGTGCATCTCCAAACATCGGACTCTTAAATGATAACCAATTAGAAATCCAGTTTAGTTCTGATACATACGACTCTGATTCCAATAACTCATACTCATTACCCATCAACCTCTTGAGTTGGTTTATTCCATAATGCATGGTATGATGTGGTCCTATGAAATTAGGACTGTATTCATGTAGAATTTTTACAGATAGACTATCCAAATTATTAATTGCGTAAAAAAATAGGCCACCTTTTTTGAGATATTTTGTTAGGTTTTTTATCACATCATGTGGATTTAAGACGTGATCAATGTAGTCCCACATTGTGATCAGGTCAAACTGTTTGTCAAATGACACTTTTTCTAAATTATCAGATAATACAGAAAAGCCTCTTCTTTGAGCCTCTGTACGAAGTGGATTATGATATTCATGTCCAATTATATTCATTTTCTTTTCAGTTGCCCATTGTAGGAAAGTTCCAACTTGACTTCCGACATCTAAAATGTCTTTAATTTTTGCATATTTTTCAAGATCCTCAAAAACGATTTCATATTTCTTCTTGTCATTTTCACCGATGATTGGTTTTTCTTTTAATTCCCCATAGGCGTTACCCTCACCACCTTCTTCCAGGTAGTGGGTTTTGGCATTATCAAGTATCTGTAGTGTAAATATCATATCACAAGAACTACAGAGCATGTGATCAAATCCATCTTTTGTGAAAAGATAACCAAAACTCTTTGAAAAGCAAAGTGGACATTTGTCTCTCATAGTAATGTATTCATTTTTGACTTTGCCGGTGTAAGGGTCTACATATTTTGTATATTCATGTAGAACTTTTTCAAATATTCTTTGTCCTCCAGAAACACGTTCAACAAATTCTTTGCATGTAATCTTGCTTGAAAGTGAATAGATATCATCCAGTCTAGAACGTGAAACATTCGTCATATCTGCAAAATATTTTGGCGCTTATATAAGCATGTCACATACTTTTCAAAAATAAAAATATGATCTTGAATGAATGTAGATAAAAATAATGTCTTCACAATATCTGTCAACATATAACAATCAGAATCAGATCATGTTTCTTGTTGCTTTCTTCATACTATAATTTTTGACCAAATTAACAACTTCGCAAGTCATCATATTGGAGCGTCAGTTCTGCCATCTAATAGATACATATCCACAGCTCTATCTGGATCTCCAAGATATTTTACATTACCTTTTTGCATGTAAATTGCCTTTGTACAATGTTCACGCACAAATTGAGTAGAATGAGTTACTATTACCGCAGTCTTAGATTCCAATACCATCTCCTCCATTCTTTGTGCAGCTTTTCTGTTAAATGTGATATCCCCCGCACCGAGAAGTTCATCTAATAATAATATATCATGACGTAAATGAGTTGCAACTGCAAAATTCAGTCTTGATTTCATACCATCTGAATAATATTTGAATGTCCTATCGATGTGGTCTTCCAATTCAGCAAATTTTACAATATCATCAAATTGTTCAGTGACTTCCTTTTTCTTCATGCCCATGAAAAGACATCCAAGATAGATATTTTCTCTACCAGATAATTCTTCTCGAAAGGCCATTCCAGGAGCCAATAGGATTGGATGTCCACTAACCTTAACCATACCTTCATCAGGAACCAAAATTTGTGCAATCACCCGCAGTAGAGTAGATTTGCCTGAACCATTCAAACCTATAATTCCCACTATTTCACCTTGCAAAACTGAAAAGGAAACATTGCGGAGTGCCCAGAAATACTTTGCTTGTTTTCGATTTCTTGAAAAAAAAGAATCCCACTTGCCTGCAAGGGTTCCACTCTCAATATTTGTCAAGAACTTTACTCCAACATCATTTACTTCTATTACCGTATGACTAGTTACAATACTTCTTTTTTCTTTCCAGTGTAGAGAAAGATTTGGATTATTTAATAGATCAATTAATTCATCTAAAAGATAAAGTGCAGGATCTCGGACCTGGATTCTAGTCATGATTGCATACAATAATTCTATGCCTCGTTGATTTTGAGGTTCAAATAATAATAGTTTTGATAACTCTCTAACTGCAGAAGCATTTCTGCCCAAGTCATAGAATTTGGATGCCTCAGTCAGAAATATATCCGATATTCCTTTTTGCATCACTTTGTTTAAGATATTGTTGCCATGACTTATGCGAAATAGAGTCCATGCACTTTCGACATCAGCATTGGTAAGACCTTTAGTACAACCAAAGGCAATTTTATTCAGAGATTTATTATCAACAGCTTTTGAAAAAAGAGATAACTTACCATCAATTATTAATGCCACGACTCCATTTTCTATTATTAATCTAAATGCATGAAAAATACTAAAGTCAATTTCTGTTGTGGTGTGATTACTAGATAAATGAACATGATGTTGATTGAATCTTATTAATTCGGAACCAATTTTTGTATCAATTAAGAGGTGACAATTTTCTTCTCCCCCACCAAATCTTTGCATTATGAAATCGACCATGATTCCCCCTTCTGAGACATTCAAGACGTACTCGTAAACAGATTCAGTTTTCCCGCCTGCAATTACTAGTTGTAGTTGTCTTCCCACCATCCTTGTCTCGCCATCTCCAGCATGGATCCAATTGTTGTCAATATTTTCAGGTAATTTGTTGCTAGTCATAGCATCATATTCTAAAATTGTTGATAGTCCATCATAGTTTTTTGATAGCAAGTCATGAAGCTGTTTTAACCCGCCTGTAATTTCTCCCCTTTTCATATTAACAAGGGCGTTTGCGTATAATTTTATTTCAGATTCTTGTTCCAACATATCTTAAAGTACCTTGTAGATTCTCCCCCTATTTCTGCTAACAATCTTCAATCCTATTATAGCCATGACTAGAAATATACCAAACCATATAGCTAGCCTAGCAAAGTCTGGAAGATCTCCTCCCAACAATATAGAACGATATGCAGGCAAAATTGTAGCCCATGGATTCAAATTATAATAAAATTTCCATCCAGCTGGAATCAACGATTCAGAATAAATTCCTGGAGATAAATAAAACCAAATACTCGTAAACACCCATGTTGCGCTAACCAAGTCTTTAAGGAAAACACCTGCCCGTGCCAATATGCTAGTAACTCCAATTATGAATGAAATTTGAACAAGCATTACAAATGGAAGGTAGATGATGTTAGAGGTAATATGTACACCAAATAATAGAATTATAGCAAAGACCACAGATAGACCGGCCAAAAAATATATCAAATTTACAATTGTAGATACGTAAACAAAAGGAAGTAATGGTAGATTTGTTCTGCTCAAGACGCTTCCATATGAAGTCAACATCGCGGGTGATTCATCAACAGATTTTGAAAACCATCTCCAAGAAATGACTGCAATTAAAATAAAAAGTAGTTGATTAGAACCTGACGATGACTTTAACAATATAGTTGTGAGAAATAGATAAACGAAAGACATCATTAATGGTTCAAAAAGCCACCACAAGGGACCTAATAGTTTTCGAAAATGTCTAGATTTTAGATCTGCTTTTACCATATAGAAAATTAGCTCTCTGTTGTTCAAAAATTCCTTAACAGGATTTACAAAAAAAGACGATAAGATTTTCGACAAATATATCACCAATATAAATTCAAATCGTATTTATAAACCAGAACAAAATTACCTGATTAAATATGATAACTAGACTAAACTTCAATGCATATTTGAATTTACAGATATGTGACAGATATCGTGTTACTCAATCACACCAAAAGAGTCAATAGATAATCATAATTTGTGATAATAATGGATTATCTTCAATCAAATGAGTATGTTGAATATCTAAAAAAAAATTATGGAGTACGTGGATATGATGATCAGGGAAGAGAAGCTAATTTCACAGGTGCAGGTATTGATATTTTTCTAGAATATATCAAACTTTTAAAAATTCAAAAAGATCAGAAAGGATTAGAGATAGGTTGTGGTTTAGGTAGATTACTAAAAGAATTGTTCGATGTTTACAAATGTGAATTATATGGAATAGATAATAGCTCTAAAGCCATAGAATTAGCTCAAGTAAGAGTTGGTTCAATTTGCAAGGCTCTAAAAAATTGTGGTGCTGAAAGTATTTGTTTTCCTCAAGAATTTTTCGATTTCATAATTTGTTGGGGTGTTTTTGAGCTGTGTGATCAAGAAAAAGCTCTTATCGATATGACAAGATGTCTTAAGATAGGAGGTCAGATACTTATCACGGGTAAATCACATGATTATCATAAAGATGACTCAGATGCATATTCAGCAGAGGTTGGCATAACTGAAAAAAAGATCTGCCATAGTTTTAGTAATTATGACAAACTTTTGCAATTTGGCAAATCCATAGGGTTGACACCGTTACATCAGAGATTTTTTGAGAGACGTGGTTATTTTGCAGAAAACAAGGTAGAAAATAAGAAGCCCTTACACTTTTATGAATGGTTAATAGTTTTCCAGAAAAAAGAGACTGTGACAGATAATGAAAATAAGATAAAATTCAGCGTTCAACATAGCTTGCCATATGACAATAGATAGAACAGGTCAAAAAATGGAATTTAGGTTAATAGTAGATTGTAGAGTTGAAGACGCCGAGAAAATTCTAGATTATGCAAAAGAAAATTTCGACTCAAATTTTGTAATTATTACAAACAACTTGATGCTCAAGATAGAGTTAAACAAAAATGGGAATTTTGCTGAAACTATTGATGATACAATTCCGGTGGGCACCATTCAAGAAACGCAGGCATTTGAAAGAGCGCATGCGGGAGCAGAATCTATCGCAAAGCACTTTTCAAATACTACCTACAAGGGGGTTGAAATTTCTTCAACATTCATGAATAAAATAAGAGATGAGTTGCATCATCTGGAAAAAATTAATGTTATCCTAAGATCCAAGACAGAAGTCAATGTAATTGTATGTCTGACAGATTACAATTATTATCATTTTGCATATAGTGACCTTGCAGAAATACTTGGATATAGAATTCTTTTACCAAACATGGTAAAGCACGATAGCATATTGTCTGTTGATCCCTCATCAATCGTATCACATAATCTCGTTTTCAAATCCCTGTATTCAGATAAACTTGGCAACTATAAAAAACCAAGATTTTCTTTTCTCAAATCATTCATTAACAGAATAACCACTACAGATAAGCTGATTACCGATAAGTTGATTACAAATATGGAAAAAAACTCTTGTATTTTTTTACTACAAACAAATGCTGCAGATCTATACCTAAAACCTGTTTATCCAGTGATCGAAGAGTTTCAGCGCAGACAATATCCTTTTTTAATATTGACTGCAGATTGGAGAACTGCGGAAAATATTAAGAAACGAAACATGCAGTTTGTAGATTTCTCATCACATATAGACGAAATTAATCTAGAAGATTCAAACATAATAAAAGAATCAATCCTAGTCTTTAGGAATATCGCTTCCTTGAATAATATCATTGGAGTATTATCTAGATATTTATTAAATGATGCATTTCATTCTGAATTAACAAGGAATTGTAAGGTAATAGAATTCTTTAAAAAAGTAATTTCGGAAGTTAACCCAGTATCTATTTTCGTTATGCCTGATGGAACAGATTTTTCAACTATAATGTGCGCTGTAGCAAGGAAGGGTGGAATACAAACATCTACTACAGTAGCTGCCGTAGTAGCACCATCTATTAGATCAATAACTCCCCATAGTGCAGATCTCATTTTCTCATACGGTGAACAATGCAATGAGGCTTTCCTAAAAATGAATTACGACAAGAATAGATTGGTATTAACTGGAAATCCTTTTTTTGATAAGATCATGAAGATTACAAAAAAAGATGCAAAGAATAATTTGTCAAAATTCATAGCGATAAACTTTGAATCACCTATTATTCTAATAGCAACTGGTGGGGTCGATAGAAATGAATCATTCTGGATGTATGAAACTATAAAATATGCAAATAAGAAAAATTATCAGGTTATTGTAAAAGTACATCCTGCAGTGGAATTATCTGACTATGTTAAGATTCATAATAATCCAGACAAACTTAGTTTTCAAATTATTCAAAATGTAGACATCTTAGAATTATTGGCAGTGGCAGATATAGTGATAACTGATAATTCTACGGTAGGACTTTTAGCAATATTATTTGAGAAACCTCTCATGGTTGCCAATCTTACTGGAAAGGCTTTTCTGAATAATAGATATGATGAAATGGGAGTAGCTTTGCTAGCAACTTCCATAAAAGAAATAGAATCCAAATTGAATACAATTTTGACTGATAAGGATGTACAGGAGGAATTAAAGATAATGCGGAAAAAACAAGGATACCACTATTACTATAAAAATGACGGTATGGCTGCTTCTAGAATTTATGATCTACTTACTAAACAACATCTAAAATTATGACTCAATAATTAACAGGTGATAGAATTGAACTTTAGATTAATCTTAGATTGCAAGGTAGAAAATGCTCAGATAATTTCAGATTATGTTAAAAAGAGTTTTTCATCAAATTATGTAGTAATTACCGATAATCGCCTCTTAAAAAATGAGCTTGATAGATATGGAATTTCTGCACAAACAATCTTTGAAATAATTCCTACTGATAGTGATCAAGAAATAGATGCCTATGAAAGGGCGCATATTGGTGCTGAATCAATAAAGAGAGATTTTTCCAAAGTAACTCATAATGGTATTGAAATTTCTGCTGCTTTCACAAATAAAATACGAGCTGAGTTAGAATTCTTGGAGATAATTAATTTTGTATTAAAATCAAAAAAAGAATTTCATGTACTAATATGTCGCGAATATACAAGCTACTACTACTTTGCATACCATGATCTAGCTTCAAACTTGGGTTATCATATTTCTTCACCCATGTCAATCAAGAATGATGAAATATCACCAATTGATCCTCTCACAGTTACTGAACACAAACTTATTTTGAAGACATTATCTGATATAGGTTCAACCAAGAAGAAAGATGTATCTTTACTACACAAAATATTTAGAAATAAAAATACTTCAATTAGTCCTAGATTAGACATAACAAAGGGTTCCTGCATATTTTTGGTGCAGACAAATACAGCTGATCTTTATCTCAGACCGGTATATCCTGTAATTGAAGAGTTCCAGCATAGACATCATCCTTTTGTTGTAATGACTGCGGATTGGAGAGCTGCGGAAAATCTTAAACAAAAGAAAATTAATTTTATAGACTTTTCGTCGCATTTAGAAAAAACCAGTCTTAGCGATACAGGCATAATCAGACAAGCATTGTTGAGCATTAGAGATATTGCCATACGTAAGGATAACAGTATAGTGACCATTCTTTGTAAGTATTTGTTGAATGATGCATTTTATAATGAACTAGTACAAAATCTCAAAGCAATAGTGTTTTTTGAAGAGATTATTTCGGAAACAAAACCTGAGTCAGTTTTAGTGATGCCCAGTGGAATAGATTTATCAGATATAATGTGCGCAGTTGCAAAGAGAAACAAGATAAGAACTATTACAATAATAGCTGCTTCAGTAACCGCAAGTAGAAGATCAATATTATCTCATAATGCTGACTACATTGCTTCTTATGGAGAAGAATGTAATGAGGCTTTTATAAAGATGGGTTATGACAAGAATCGGCTCATACTTACTGGTAATGCTTTTTTTGATAAGATCAAGAAAATAAAAATTTCAGAAGCACAAGTAAGTTTAACAAAAGTAATGAAGTTAGATTTTGATATTCCTATTATTTTGATAGCAACTTCAGGACTAGATAAAAATGAATCATTCTGGATGTATGAAACTATAAAATATGCAAATAAGAAAAATTATCAGGTTATTGTAAAAGTACATCCAGATAAAAAAATTTCTGACTTTGTCCATCTTCAAGACAATCCAGACAAACTTCATTTTCATCTAATCCAAAATGTGGACATTCTTGAATTATTGTCAATATCAAATTTAGTGATAACAGATTACTCAAATGTTGGACTATTAGCCATATTGTTCGATAAGCCCCTGATGATTGCCAACCTTATGGGAAAACCATTTCCAAACAATCGATATGATGAACTAAAAGTAGCTCTTCTAGCTACATCTATAGAAGACATAGTATTGAAACTAGATAGAATTTTGAGAGATAAACAAACTCAAGATGAACTAAGAGCAATGAGGAAAAAATATGAACATTATTACAATTACAAAAATGATGGTATGGCTGCATCACGGATTTATGAATTACTGACTAAAACTCAAATATAGATGGCCTATTGCATGATTAGAGGCATTAAGAAAAATTGAAACGAGGAAGATTATTCGTAATTCCGATGATAAACACGATGGGTCCAGTGACAGACTCGCGTCATGATGATCTTCTAAATAATTGGGATCAGATTGACAAGTGTATTTCCAAAATTTTTGATGATTCATATCGTAATAGATTTCTAGATTCTGAAGGAAATCATCTTGTCCTAAATTGGTTTTTCATAAGCTGGTCTGGATTCAAAACTAATCCTGTTAAGCGAGATATGGGTTGGCATACGGTTTATGATCATTACATGCAAAAATTTGGCAGAGAAATGCAAAAATTTGGAGATGGAGCATATTGGATGTATAATCACCCACCGGCTTCTGGCATAGCTAATGAGTGGGGATTGGATTGGCTAAACAACAGTCATTATTTTGAGATTTTAAACAGGTATATTATAGAGAGAAATTATTTCCCGCCCATAATAGAAGCGGTGCCTGAAAAAAACGATGCATCAAACTGGATTGAAAATTGGTTTCCTTTTGACTTTTCTAATAGAAATGTCGATGAATTAGATCTTGATGCTAAGCAGGAAGAAGGAAAGAAAGTTTCGGATGTTCTTGATTGGCGAGGAGCTCCAACTGATTGGCAGCATTACAATCCTGCTCATGAAGACTATAGGCTAAAAGGAACAATGAAGAGATTTGTTTTTAGAGTTTTAGACATAAAGACACGGCTCTACCAATTAAGTGAAAAAGAAATTGAAAAAGCGTTTATCCGATGTATGAATGGAAATGATACCATAATTGCAGCCTTTGAGCATGATTTCAGAGATAAGGCAGAAGTAATAATAACAAATTTCATACAGCCTATAGTAGACATGGCCAAGAAATATCCTGATATTAAATGGTTTTACGGAAATGCGCAGTATGCCGCTCAGGAAGTTTGCGGATATATGAATAGAGATCAGCTTACATTTGATGTGAGGATCCTCAAAGACGAAGTACGTGATAAATACGTACTACGAATAAAATCCTCAAAACCATTGTTTGGTAATATGCCATATATTGCAAGTAAGGATAGTACAACTAATGAATATGACCATCATTCTGTAGACAACATAGGATATTGCATATGGGAATTAGATCTGAATAGGTTACCAAATGAATGCATCATAGCAATAGCATCATCAGATACATACGGAAATGTAGGATTACAAAAATATCTCCTTAAAGATAACAACATATCAGAGTTTTAAATAATAGTCCAATAACTTCAATCAAATACAGGATGAAATAGATACATAGCTAAGAACTTTAATAGAGAATTGCATTTAGCTAATTTCAGATTGAAGTACATCGATAAACCGCTAGGATGTTTTGTCGATAGACATGTTAACGAACCCAATCTTGAAACAGATGATGTGATAATGTTAACTTTGGATGCAGAAGACTTTCTTGAAAAATCATTATACACAATTTACAGGGAAATTCCAGTACGAAAATTATTTGTTTGTGAGGGTGGATCAAAAGATCAAACTTTAGAAATATTGAAAAAATTTCCTAGAATCGAGATTCATGTAAGACCAGATTTCAACACCACTGGCAAAGCCCTAGAATTCTTACTCTCATTAGTAGAAACAGAATGGTTTGTAATTGTTGATGCAGACATAGAATTATTTTCGGGATGGTATGATGAAATGTCTAAGTATAGAGACAGTTACGATGTATTAGAGAATAGTAGAAGGCTTAGAGGTTATCATTTTTATCGTGAGGATAAACGAAAATTACAAGAAGATTGTAGAGCTCTTGATTTTTGTCACATTATGCGAAAATCAGCAGTAAAAAACTTTCATTGTGAGGACGATTACATGTGGAGATTCACAGATATTTTACTACGACAAGTAGTTGAAAATTCTGGTTTCAAATATAAGAAAATAGATACTGCCTCACATTTACATAATGAAACTGAAGTAATGCGATACTCATCAGATGATACTAAAAATTATGAGAAGATTGTGTTTACAGAACCGCAATATGTGATCACTAATCAAAAAAAATTGAACGATTGGAAAATAAAACATGCAAAGGCGGTAGTAAAATATCTTGATCCCGATCATCCAATAGTTACTGCCATGAATATGGGGGATGAAGTACTTACAATAATTCACGATATGGAATGGGTTGCAAAGAATGGGCCTAAGTGGGCTAGATATAAGATATCACCCATGATGGATATTTCAAGACCAGTTCCTTCCATCGAAAGTTTGTTAGTAGATAAAGAAAAATTGCTAAAAGAAATTGATGATTTGAAGAAGACTAATGCAGAATATCAGAATATCATTCAATCAGATAGTGAAAAGATGAAAGGGCTTGTCAAGGAAATGACTGATTTGAAGAATAATCTTGTCAAGGAAATGACTGATTTGAAGAAGACTAATGCAGAATATCAGAATATCATTCAATCAGATAGTGAAAAGATGAAAGGGCTTGTCAAGGAAATGACTGATTTGAAGAAGACTAATGCAGAATATCAGAATATCATTCAATCAGATAGTGAAAAGATGAAAGGGCTTGTCAAGGAAATGACTGATTTGAAGAAGACTAATGCAGAATATCAGAATATCATAGAGTCCATTCAAAATAGTTTCACGTGGAGAACATTACGAAAATATGACAAAATCAGGGATAAGGCTCTTGGTAGGAAGTAAAATTAACAAATACAAATTATTAGGATTGGAATCAATGTTTCAACATGAATGAGAAAGGATTGATTCTTTGGTTTACAGGAAGACCAGGTTCGGGAAAAACTACTTTGGTCAATCAGATATATCAAATTCTAAGAAAAAACAACAAAGTGGAAATATTAGATGGGGATGATCTTCGTGAGTGGTTAAGTCCAGAAGCTGGATTTAGTAGAGAAGGAAGAGTACGACACATTACACGAGTAATTAGAATAAGTTCAATCTTATCAAGAAATGATATAATAGTTCTGGTTGCATTAGTATCACCTTATAGAGAAATAAGAGAAGAAGCTAGAAGAATGCTTGGAGAATGTTTCAAAGAGATCTACGTCAAATGTTCAATCGAAACTTGTATGAAACGAGATCCAAAAGGACATTACAAACAAGCATTAAAGGGCGAGATAAAAGAAATGACGGGAATTCAAGATCCATATGAAGAACCCACAAATCCAGATTTAATATTAAATACAGAAACAGAGATTCTCGAAGAATCTGTAAAATCAATCTTGAATTTCATAGAAAAATTAAAGATGAGCAAATAATCAATATCATATCAAATTATAAAACAATGTAATTTTCAACAGATGTTAGAAATCACGGGCTTCTTTCCATAGATCAACCACATTTTTCAATTTTTCTTCTAGGTGTGTTGTATTTTCAAATGATCCTTCAGTTACATATTTGTAATTATGCGGATCATCATGTATAGTATATTTACGCATAAAAGATTCCACTAGTACCATTTCTTCCTCAGATAACTCATCCCTATGTTTGTTTATGTTATTCTTATAGATCTCAGGAGTTACTTTAGTGCCAAAGCTAGTATTAGATTTCCATTGGTTTCCATCCCAATCAATAAATTTTTTTGGATTTATCATGTCTTCGTTCCAATCTATCTTAAGAAATTTACAGATTTTTCTAGTAGTTGTTTCAGGATTTTCAATTAATTCTTCATAGGTTATGTGTAGATGACTTTCGTTACCATAATTAGTTGTAAATTCATTCCAATACATAGTCATTTTTTTCCAATCGTCAAGTAACATCAAATGATCCCCACGTGAAAATGAATCATCTCCTAATACTTCCCTTGTTCTTTTTTTATTGGAGGCATACGAATCGCGTAGATCTCTTGTAATCAATATGACTTGTCCTTTTGGGAACATTTTCATGAAATATTTTATTTCTCCACCATGACCATCATATTTTTCACCCCAACGTTCATCATTAGAAAGTTGTAGAAGAATTTTGGCGAGCCCAAGATATACAGTCTTGTAATTTAATTTGTGATTTTTTACATATTTTTTGACTTCTGTAATTTCAGATTCTGTAGTTTTCCTACCCCATTCATGTAGAAAATTTGCTACTTCAGAAAGTAACTTATTTAAATTATCTTCATCCAATGGATCAAATTTGCCATTCAATTTTCTTAAAAATTGAGTTCTCACGTAAAAAATCTTTATTGTTGGATGTGCATCTATTACTCTATCTAATAAGGTAGTACCAGATCTCATCAATCCCACAATCAAGATTGGGCGTTCATGAAGACTAGAATTTTTATTATTCACAGCATCTCTTATTCGAAAATAGCCTTTTGAAATACATCCAAGATCCATATCCAACTATATAATTTCGAAATATTATCTATATAGAGGTTAGAGATTAGAAAGTCTAGTATTAGATATCCGCTTCCAGTAATTACATACACAAATATTTTCTTTTTTATATAAGACTAATCTATTCTAAACAATGTTGTTATGAGTGACAATTGGAATATTCATTGAAATGAAAGAAAGTATGAGACCAAAGAATTTCACCATGGTAGATAGTTGCAGGATATGTAATGGTGCATTAGAGCCTATTTTTTCTCTCGGGGTACAATACATAACTAATTTTATTGAAAATAAAAGTAGTATTTTTGCAGTGCCCTTAGATCTTGTTTTATGTAAAAAGAAAAATGGTGGTTGTGGCCTACTGCAAATGAAGCATACTGTTTCTCCAGAATTGCTTTATAGAAAATTTTGGTATAAAAGCGGTATTAATCAGATCATGAGAAATGCACTGGCGGAGATAACAACTAGTATTGAGAATTTAATAAAACTGCAAATTGGAGATATCATAGTAGATATTGGTTCTAATGATGGAACACTACTTCGTAGTTATAACACATCAGGTTTGCAGTTAATTGGCTTTGAACCAGCATCTAACTTGATAGATGAAGCAAAAGTTGACACCAATGAGATAATCAATGATTTTTTTAGCTATGAGAAATTCAAAGAAAGATTAGGAATAAAAAAAGCTAAAGTAATAACTACAATTGCTATGTTTTATGATCTTGAAGATCCTAACAAGTTTGTAAAAGATATTGTAGACACATTAGATGAAAACGGTATGTGGATAATTCAAATGAATTATCTTGGCACAATGATAGAAAATAATGCTTTTGACAATATTGTACATGAACATTTAGAATATTATTCACTTAATTCTCTAGAATATTTACTTAATAAACACAACTTGGAGATTTTTGATGTACTACTTAATGAAGTAAATGGAGGAAGTTTCCGTGTATACGTCAAACACAAAAATTGTGGAAAATATACTATAACCAAGAGAGTACCTGAACTAAGAAATTATGAAAGAAAAATGGGACTTGATGAGGATAAAACTTATCATAAATTTTTCAAAAGAATAACTAGTCTTAAAGAAATAACATTTAGGTTCATAAAATCCGAAGTAGAAAAAGGTAAAACTGTTTATGCCTATGGAGCATCCACTAGAGGAAACACATTATTGCAGTTTTACGGCTTGGATCATAAATTAATTAGAGCATCTGTAGATAGAAACCCAAGTAAATGGGGTAAAAAAACAGTAGGAACTGAAATACCAATAATATCAGAAGAACATGCAAGAACAGAAAAACCAGATTACTTACTCATTTTACCGTGGTATTTTATAGGAGAATTTACAGTAAGAGAGAGCAAATACCTTGAAGAGGGGGGCAAGTTCATAGTACCGCTACCAAATTTTCAGATTATCGAAAAGCTATAGGCATAATTTGGTCTAATGAATTAGCAAAAGATTTCCTAAGATTGTAATTTTTTGCAATATACAGGTAAATTAAATTAATACATGTTTACTTTTAGTATCTAAGTGATGGAAAAATTAAGAAAGCATTAGTGACAGGAATTACAGGTCAGGATGGAGCATATCTTGCAAAGTTACTACTGTCAAAAGGTTACAAAGTATATGGAACATTCAGACGCACATCAACACCAAATTTTTGGAGATTACAAGCACTTGACATATACTCAAAATTAAATCTCATACCAGCAGATCTACTCGACATGGGTTCTCTGATTGAAGCAATTAAAGTGTCAGATCCTGATGAAGTTTACAACTTGGCTGCTGCAAGCTATGTAAGTACAGCGTTTGAACAACCAGTAAGCAATACGGAAATTACTGGAACGGCAGTGACCAAACTACTAGAATCAGTTAGATTTCTAAATTCAAAAATAAAATTTTACCAAGCTTCAAGCAGTGAGATGTTTGGCAATAGCCATCAAAAGACTCAAAATGAGAATACGCCATTTAGTCCAGCAAGCCCCTATGCAATTTCAAAATTATATGCTCATTGGATAACCAAAATATACAGAGAGGGATATGGAATTTTTGCTACTAATGGGATATTGTTCAATCATGAATCACCATTAAGGGGCATGGAGTTTGTGTCTAGAAAAATAACTAATGGAGTAGCTGAAATACTTCTTGGTTTAAAAAATCAGCTAGTTTTAGGAAATCTGAATACAAAAAGAGATTGGGGTTATGCTCCTGAATATATGGAGGCAGTTCATCTTATGCTACAGCAAGACAAGCCTGATGATTTCGTCATAGCTACGGGGGAATCACATAGCGTTAAAGATTTTGTAAAACTTGCATTTGAAATAGTAGGTTTGGATTGGAAAAAATATGTAAAGACAGACAAGAGATTTTTCAGGCCAATTGACGTGGATTATCTTTGTGGAGATTATAATAAAGCAAAAAAGAAATTGGGTTGGTATCCAAAGACAAATTTTGAAAATCTAGTAAAAATCATGGTAAATGACGACATAAAACGGTGGAGAATGTTTCTAGATGGAAAATCTTTTCCGTGGGATGCTCCCTTGTACCCAGATGAATCCAAGATAATTACTAGACGTAGTCAGGAAAATATTGATTCGTCCAAGAAGAAAATACAGTTAAAAAAGTAATTAAAAAAATTATTTTTGAATATTAATAATTTTTCTGAAATACTAGGATTTTGATATGTGAAAAATTTCCATATGGCGGAAAATGGCTAAAAAAGTCATCAAATTTTGAATTGTAAGTAGACTCCACATTATTTGCCTTTGCCAATACAGGATAAATTACACGTGTCCAAAAATAATAACTGCTTAGAAAATTATCTTCCTTTACAATTTTTAGATCATTTTTGGAGAGGAATTTTATAACATCATCTTTTTTCAAGTGTAGATTGTGATAAGCCGGTGGTATAGGATCCAGTCCAAATTCTTTGCGAGCTTGATTTACTTCCTCAAGCCCATCTGAAAATGCTTCAAGCAAAATTAGATTTCCTTTATGTTTTAATGCATTTGCCATATTTTGCAATGCTAATTTTTGATCGCCCCATTTGAGTAAATTAATGATGCAGCGTATTGTAAAAACAATATCAAATGACTCTTTTTGGTTGAATTTCAGGATGTTTTTTTGTTTGAATTCAATTTTCCCTTTTATACCTGATTTGCGTTGTTTGTTTGCTAGTCGAATCATTTCACGGTTAGAGTCAATACTAAACAGATTAATTTTCATGAATTTAGAAATTTCAATTGATGCGGCACCATTGCCGCATCCAACCTCAAGACAACTTCTCCCATTCTCCAAGTATTTTACAATGTTTTGTAATTCAAGCCGTCTTATGTTCAGATCGGGCATGGTGCTAGACAAGGATAGTTTGTGTTGTTTTGCTTGTTTAACATAATGCATATCCACCAGTTTTTCATAATCATCATTATGCCTCATTATTGAAATCTAACCTAGAGTTGATTAAAAAGTTATGAAGATATGCGGTATTAACATTCTAAAATTATCTTAAATATGTTAAAAGATGCCATTATATCATAGGAAAAAAGGTATGAAAAACCAATTCAGTATCCCTTTCAGCCAACCTGACATAGACAAGGAAGAAAAAAAGGCAATTTTAGATGTACTAAAAAGCGACTGGCCAAGTCAAGGAGAGACTACAGAAAAATTTGAATCACTTCTTTCAGATTACTTATCTTCAGATACAGTAGTTGTCAACAATGGCTCTTCAGCCCTCATGGCTGCATTATTAGCTCATGGACTAAAACCTGGTGATAGAGTTGTAGTTCCAGCCTTTACATTTGTAGCTACTTCGTCCATCCCCAAGATACTAGGAGCCAAAGTGCATGTAGCAGATGTGGATAAAACTACTCTCAATATCAGCCTTGAAAGTGTAGAGGAATTAGTCAAGAAGAATAACATAAAGATGGTAATTGTAGTTGATGTTGGTGGTTTAACAGTTGATATTGAAGCGTTTAGAGAATTATCAAAGAGATACAAATTTGTTTTAATAGAGGATGCGGCACAGGCGTTTGGTTCCACTTACAAAAATAAGAAAGTAGGATCGTTTGATCATACTACTATCTTTAGCTTTCAAACCATAAAGCTACTTACTACAATAGAAGGTGGATGCGTATCAACAAAAGATAAGAAAATAATCAAAAGAATAAAGCAGATCAAAGATTATGGCCGCAACAAAAATGAGAGATATGTGCATGACATCATAGGAACAAACTTTAGAACGACTGATTTACAATCCGCTATAGGAATTCAACAATTAAAAAAAATAGAACAATATATTTCTCAAAGAAAAATAATTGCAAATCAATATAGAAAGAAAATTAAAAATGTAAAATTCCAAGAAATTCCAGAATATAGCACAAGACATACACAAACATTATTTTTTGCCATAACCGAAAATGAAAGTGAAAGGAACAAGTATGTGAAACATTTCATAAAAAAGAAAATTGATGCAAGAGTTCCATGGAGACCTATTCATATGCAGCCATGTAATCCAGAGATGCACAACATATCCTGTAAAAATGCAGAACAGGTATTTGAGAGATCATTTTTACTTCCAATTTACAATTCTATGACTCTAGATGAAGCAAGTACAGTGATTGATTCATTACCCTCAGAGTTAAAGTAAGGAAATCTAACTCTCATTTAGTAATTTTATAATATTATTAGCCGACCTGAGAGAGGCCTTGTCATCTGCCAAACCTAGATAGTCTTTCGCAGCATTTTCCATGTGCATCTCAAGCGTAGAAGTGTCACTATGAAGAATCTTGTCTATTTGTTCAAAAAGGGATTTTTTATCACATGCATACAAAAAAACATTTTTTCGTATAAGATCATTGGGAAAATAATTCGAGTCTGTAAATTTTTCAATGTTTGGCAGGTAAATTATAACAGGTTTTTTTGCAGCCAGCGCCTCTATTGCCACACTTGAGAGATCTGTAATCACAACATCAGATAAACCCATGAGGGAACAGATTTCCTTGTCAGAAATTTCAATTTTTGATCCAAACCTACCAGGCAACGCAATGTAAAACTTGGAATCCTCTCGTGGGTGGTGTTTTATTATTAATTTTACATTTTCAAGGGAGGAAACAGTAGAGCAGAGATCAGTTGTTAATTTATCCATGGTTTCAGGTTCAATGATGTTACATCGAACAAGATCTGTTGGTGCATAAAGGATAATTTTTTCTCCAAGATTTTTTGATTGTTTCACATTTTTCATACCATCAAGCTTAGGATTCCCGGTTATGACAATTGAATTTGCATCAATTCCCTTATCAATAAAGTATGATTGAGAAGTTTTTCCCCAAACATGAATTTGTGTACACCCACCCATACCCAAAGTTAGTTTTTTGTATTGTTTGGAGGCAGTCAAACGTGCAGACAGAGCTAAAAGATTTGGATGAAAATTTTGTAATCTAAAACGCAGATGTTCCAAAAACGATGGATCATTTGTTTTTATAGAAACCATCACACCATCTTGTATTAGGATCGTGGGAATTCTAGCCTTGTTGGAATAATTGATAAACCACTGCGGAATCACATCACTGTCATTTCCAATTACAACCACTCCAATGTTTTCTTTTTTTATAACAAATTCTGGATTATTTTTTTCATATTGATCAAATTTTGTAAATTTAATTCCTAGTTCAGCAAGTGTTTTCTCTGCTCCTTCGTTCTTGTATTTTCCTTGCGATAAAAAAAGTACATTATATCCCTGTAGATGTTCCAGTATAGAGTAAAACATCCTTACATGGTTTTCATTACTTGGAATAAACAAGATAGTTTTATTTTTCAACTTTTGTCGCCATCCAATAGCAGATTACTGTATACCTTTGTTATTCTTGCAAATATTTTATCCCAGCTGAGGTCTTTGGCAAAAACATGCCCCTTTGACTTCATGGTTTCCATTTTTTTCTTGTCAGATGTAAGAGCAAGGATATGATTTGCAAGTGCCTTTTCATCCTCAAATGGTACAGTTAATCCAGCATCACTTTCTTGTGCAAGGTATCCATTTCCCCCGCTAGATGTTGTGATAAATGGTAAACTGCAGGCCATAGATTCAAGGAGAACAGTACTGAGCCCTTCTGCAAGTGAGGTGTTTAGCAAAATGTCAGATGCGTACATGAATTTTTTTACCTCTTCTGGATTCTTGAAACCCAAAAAAAATACATTCTTGTCTATACCTAATTTCTTTGACAATTGTTTTAGATTAGCAAGCTCTGTCCTGTCCTTTCCTATCAAAATAAGAGTTGCTGGTTTCTCCTTTATTACAAGCTGCATAGCCCTCACCATAACAGCTTGTGACTTTATCCAGCTTAATTCTCCAACTGATAATAATATAGGTCCATCATATTGAGATCTGATCTTTTTGATATTGTCCACATCAGGTTCAACAAAAAAATTCTCTTGTATTCCAGGTGGGATTATAGTGATCTTTGATGTGTCAATACCAATCTGCTTGTAAAATTCTTGATCCTTTTTTGATAAAGCTATAAGATGATCACATGATTGAATTGTCTTTTTGCCAATTTTTTTGTCATAAAGTGGTCGTATTATATCAAACGGCGATTTTTTCATCGTTACCTGATTTTTTTTAAGAGAATGTATATCCATGCCAGTAAATCCGTGGCTTGTCATTACTAACTTGTAATGTAACTTTTTTTTCAGATATGCTGCATAGTCAGAATGAAAGTAACCATATGTATTTACATGGACAAGATCAAATTTGCCACTTTTCAATACTTTACCAAGACCACGCCAAAAAGAATATTCCCCAATGGAGACAAATTTTGACAATCGTATTATCTTAAACGGGTATTTTGTATCATCGCAGTCCTTGTTGGTTGAGCTAATTACTGTAACATCTTCATATTTAGCAAGTCTCCGTGCAATTTCTTCCACATAGCTTTCTGCCCCTCCATGTGGAAAGCGCTGGACCAGTAATGCAATCTTCATTTTCTATTGTACCATACCACTTCTCATAAGTATGTTAAGAACAGATATCTAATTTTATGACATTACATAAATACACAAAGTATTCATCTGGAATTTGAGAATGTCGTGGAAGATACCCCTCTTTAAGATCTATAACGACAAAAATGACATAAAAACAGTCACCAGAGTCATAAAAAGAGGAACAGACTGGGCAGTAGGGCAAGAGATCAAGGAATTTGAAAAAAAGATTTCAGATTATACCGGAACAAAATATTGCGCCGTTTTTAATTCAGGAACTTCAGCTCTACATGCAGTACTAATTGCACACAAGATAAAGTCACCATCAAGAGTTGCAGTACCCTCGTTTTCATTCATTGCCACTGCCAATTCAGTACTATTTGTAAATGCAAAACCAGTCTTTGTCGATATTGAAGAAGAAAATCTCGGAATGGACCCAGAAAAATTACAATCAACTGTAACCAAGCAAAAGATAGATGCAGTAATTCCAGTCCATTATTCCGGCCTTTCCTGCAAGATTGATGAAATTGTACAAATAGCAACAAGGAAAAAAATTCCAGTTATTGAAGATGCAGCCCAGTCATTTGGTGCAACATATAAAGGAAAAATGACAGGTTCTTTTGGTGATTCTGCCATCCTCAGCTTTGCACCAAACAAGATAATTACAACTGGAGAGGGAGGTGCAGTCCTTACAAATTCAAGAGAGATTTACGAAAGACTATTGCTTGTCAGGTCACATGGCAGAAATGATACTGTCAATTATTTTACAAATGCAGGACAAGTGGATTATGTTGACTTGGGATATAATTTCAGAATGTCAAGCATGACAGCAGCACTGGGGTTATCACAAATAAACAAGGTCAATAAAATAATAAAGATGCGTCAAAGTATTGCATCTCATTACAACAAAGAGTTTGAGGACATAAAACAAATTACAATTCCAAATCCAAAACTAGGATACAACCAGGTATACCAACTATATTCAATTAGGATAAACAACAAACAAAGAGACGGCCTTGCCAAACACCTAAAATCAAAAGGGATAATGTCAAAAGTTTACTTTGATCCAATCCACCTCACACCATTTTACAGAAAGATATACAAATTCAATGGTGGGGAGCTTCCTGTAACTGAAAAAATGTCAAAAGAAATCCTTACATTGCCGCTATACCCCCACATGACTAAAATTGAGATGAACATGGTAACAAAAGAGGTAAGAAATTTCTTTGAACAATAATGAAATTTTAAAGCATTTTAAGGGAAAAAAAATTCTAGTCACAGGCGGTACAGGTTCCATTGGGAGTGCCATAGTAAAGGAACTATTAGAATACTCACCAAATGTAGTGCGTGTACTAGATATATCAGAAAATCAGCTCTTCTTTTTGCAAGAGCAACTAAAAAATCGTGATAATGTAAGGTTCTTGGTTGGAGATATCAGAGAAAAGGAAAGACTGCACAGGGCAGCAGAAGACATTGATATCATATTTCATACCGCAGCTCTAAAACACGTTCCACTATGTGAAGAAAATCCATTTGAGGCAGCCAAGACAAATGTGATTGGAACACAGAATATCATCGATATAGCAATTGAAAATAATGTCTCCCAGTTAATTCACATCAGCACAGACAAGGTAGTAAATGCAATCAATACACTTGGGGCATCAAAGCTACTAAGTGAGAGATTGGTCATTGCAGCACACAACTACATTGGACTCAAAAAGACATCATTTTGTTGTGTAAGGTTTGGAAACGTAATAGGCACAAAGGGCTCGTTAGTGCATTTGATTGCAGAGCAGTTGCGCCACAACGAGTGTCCGTTTATCACTGATAAAAAAATGACTAGATTTCTCCTGACAGAAAAACAAGCTGCAAGTTTCATCCTAAAGGCAAGTGCCATGAAACAAGATGGAGCGATATTTGTACCAAAGATGCCAGCGGTTAACGTAATTGATTTGATTCAAGCTACAATTGATGAAATTTGTTCTAGATATTCAATCAAGCGAGTAACGCCAAAGGAAACAGGAATCAGAACAGGGGAAAAACTATACGAAGAATTGATGACAGAACTAGAATTTGAACATTGTAAAATATTTGACGGCATGTATGTAATACCAAGCAACTTGTCATCGTCCAAGACAATACCAAAACAAAAGATTGCCCTCAGATCAGACAAGGCAGAAAAGATATCCTATGACAAGATAAGAAAGTTAGTAGCCGATGTCATAGATGACAACAAAAAAATGTTCTACCAATCAAAATAGACAGATAATTTCATCCTAAACAAATTTGGGTAGATATACGATAATACAACCTTATAAAAAGAAAAGAAATACAATAAAGGACAAGATAGATTTCATCCATGCTCCAGATTTGTAAAAACGATATCAACAAGACTGTAAAGATACTAGTGACATACTGTGCATTATCAGCAGCATTTTCATTTGTGGGAGTATTTCTTGCAGAAAAAGGACCATTGGCAAATCCAGTGGGAGGTATAACTCTTCACGAAATATCAGGCCATATGCTATTTGGTCTAGTAGTTGGCATAGTTACTCTATCGTTAAGGTATACAATTATTGCAGGAGTTTTTGCAGTTTTAATTGACTCTGATCACCTAATTGGCCTTACACATATTGACGCATTGGGAAGGATGAGCCATTCCATATCATTTGCAGTAATTGCACTTGTAACAATGATGATATTATTCGGCAAAAAAGATTTCAAACTCGGTGCAATAGCTTTTGCAGCAGTATTCTCACATATTTCATTTGATATTTTTGCAGGAGATCCCAAATTTCCAATCTTTACACCATGGTATAATCAAATGATATCATTTCCACATACATACTGGCTCTACTTTGAGATTATAGCAATCATAATCATAGGAATTACAACCATATTTACAAGAGAAAAGGAAAAGTTACAAACCAAGAAACAGTAAAATTAGAAAATCTAGATTCTCTCTTTTACAAAATCAATTGATGTGGTAGGAGAAGGATTAGTCTTGTTTAGTATTGCAAGATAGATAGAAGTATAGTCAAGCAGATATATCAAACCAATGAGTTTTGAGAGAATATTTCCCTTGACTGACTGTATTTCTCTATAGTCTATCTTGTGTTTGTCAAAATATTCTCTCATTATTTTCCATCTTTCTTTGGTCTTGAAATAGTCATTTTGACCCTCAATCAATATGGGCTTTACTCCAGATGGCTTTTCCCAAGATACAATACCATTATGACTTGCCTCAAGCACATCTTCTGCCATTGCATGAACTTTAGCATTTTCCTGAAGTGAGCTCTTGAATCTAATTGCCACTGCCTGAAGGCCCCAGGGATAGTAAATAATTGGAATGCCTGTAATCCATTTGGCAAGTGCAAGTGATTGATTTGTATTTGTAAGATTTTGTGATGATATTGTAGAAGATATTTTTTTCATTTGTGTTATAGAATCTACAATGTCAGATTTTTTTATTGGGATTACATTCCCAAGATATCCAAGCTCTGAATACAGATATTTGGTAAATGATGCCCTTGGGGAATGAAGTTTTGGTATGTTCCTGTGTTCAACCTTATTTTTACGAGAAAACTTTTCCATCATGCCACCAGAAGAGAATGCTATAGTTTTACAGTGCAAGTCTTTTGCAGCTTTTAGTACAGATAGTGTTTCTACAGTATTTCCGGATATGCTTGTGGTCACAACAAGTGTCTTAGAATCAACAGTATTTGGCAAGTGATATCCCTTTACAACGCAAACATGAACATTTGTTTTAGATAAGATGGAAGAAAAGATATCTCCGATTGCACCAGATCCTCCCATACCTGCAAATATTACATGATCAATCTTTCCAAAATCAATGCTGTCATCACATGATTGGAATGATTCTTGTGCAATCTCAGACCATTTATCATAGATTTCATGCATGTTACTTTTGTCATATTTTTTTATATCAGAATAATTCAATATAGATTTTGAAATATAGTTTCAATATAATGATTTAGCTAGCTAAATATATTTTCCAAATAAAAGAAATGTCATAGAAATACCATACACAAGTTTTAAGTTACTTGGCTCTAGAAATACCATAAATTGAACAAGAAAGAGCCAGAAGATTCTAAACCAAAGATTCTCTCAAGAAACAAGATAATTTCATGGGCAGTCTTTGTTCCAACAATAGCAATTGTTCTGTTAAGTCTAATACCAGCGGTTTTTCCAGCTCTTCTTACTAGGGCGACTAGCCCATTCCAAGGAGTTGTAGCAAGCCCAGAGTTTGTTAATCCACTTGACCCAAGCATTATAGCTGTTCCTTTGATTGTAACAAGTCTTGTCTTCTTAGGTATCACGATAGCATATTACAAAAAAAAGGAATGCAAGTACAGATCAATGATATACAAATTATCAAACTTTGAATTTACAAAAAAACAAGCATTAATAGCTGTAATTGTATTGCTTGCAATCTTTGCAGGTCTAACAGCAAGTACACTTGGAAAAGAAGAAACATGGGTGGATTATCAAGGAGTCAAAGACAGGGTCAACTCTTGGAGTATATCAGACTTTACACATTCCTTTGAACCTCATATCAAATTCTTGCTTCTTTCAATATCACTGAAAGTATTTGGCAACATTAGGGTAATACCGTTTATTACAAGTATTGCACTTCTTCTTTTAACATATTTCTTTACAAAGAAAATTACCAGCAGTAGATTTGCTGGAATAGTCTCAATGATTGTATTACTTCAAAGTCAGATCTTTATCTCATATAGCACTACTGCAAGTTATGACAACACATGGATATTGTTATACCTGTTTTCATTATATCTAGTAGAAAAGTTCTGGTCACCTTCGCCTATTTCATATTTTGTTTCAATATTCTCAAAAGCGTTGACTGTGGCATTCTTGCCCATGAGTTTCTACTTTATTGCAAGATCCAGCCTTTCAAAAAAACCAAAGATATACTCACTTGCATCTTATGGAATAATCATAATTCTAATAGCAATAGCTTCTGTAATACTTGAGACAAACTTAGTTGGAACATCAGTTTCTTTTGATAGTTTTCAATTTTGGCAGGGTTTCTCTGCAATGGTAATGCAGATGAGATTCGATTATCTTGTGCTAATCTTTTTACTGCCTGTCACAGTAATGCTATTTTTTGCGTCACGTAGAAGAATATTGCATGCAGATTCCATACTGATATTCATATTTTCCATATTGCTTACATCACCTTTACTTTCAGGTTTTACAGACCAGACAAACCAGCCTTACAGGTTTGTCTCACTTGTTGTATTTTTTGCAATAGGTGTCGGGGTACTAGTATCCAAAAGAACTAGGAAGCAGGACGGATTATTGTCCAATATGCAATAGCAGTATCGCCTTTTACCACAGGATATCCATCATGGTCTGCTGTTGCCAAAACCTCAGAGTGCAAACCGTCAGATGATGAGATCATGTTCTGGGATACTATGGTATCAGACTGGTGCACTACGGTATCATTTGCTTTTATTACCTCAAACTTTTGGGCCCCGTTTGTAACATAACTTTTTGAAAATACAGGCGAGTTTTGGTCAAGCAACAAATTGAGTTTTGCAACGTTTGCCACAAGTATTTTTGTTGCTTCCAAGTATGACACCAAGTTTCCTCCAGAATCTACAACTTTTATTTGCACAAATATTGCCAAGTTGTTTCCAGTCTGCGCATATGAATTTCCAATCGGTACAATCCCAAAAGATGCCACAATCATGATTACAAGCAGATAACGCATTCAAGTGTGGAAATAATTCCAGGGCTAATAAGCCTCTCGTGTCCACAAAGTAACATTATAAAGGAATACAAATCAAGGTTCCAAAGAAGCCCGGTAGTGTAGCGGTCAAGCATAGGGGCCTTTGGAGCCCTTGACCCCAGTTCGAATCTGGGCCGGGCTATCTTTAAAATCCATTAAAAAAATATGTAAAATTACAAGAGATCTGTAAATTCTTGAACTGTCAACCCTGTTTCTTCAATTATAGCCTTTAGAGTACCTCTGGCTATTTCTTTGTGGTTTGGAACTGTCAATCTTTTGTGTGTGTTCCCATTATGTCTTAAAATAACATGACTTTCAGTTTGATGATCTGCTTCATAACCAATCTTTGATAGTGCTTTGATAAACCTTGATTGCAGAAACTACTGGAATTTTAGGCACTTACTTCTACCAATTCCTCTTCTATGTGAGGTACAGATTCATGGTGTTTTTTCAGACTTTGCAGATATCCGCTTACTGCATCTGTGATGTTAACCAATGCTTCTTCTCGTGTTTTTCCCTGTGAAATACAACCTGGTAATGATGGACATTTTACTATAAACATGCCATCTTCATCTTGTTGTATCAGAACTCTGTATTTCATTACATTATTTTGATCTTTTATTTACTTAACGTTTTAGCACGTTAGAATACAAATTCTGCCTTGTCTTTAATCATATTACAATAATGAGCCAAGGACTCAGTCTTTACCATAAGTCATTTTATGGTCCCCAACTCTGACTAACTCTATTATGTTGTCACCAAATCTAACATTGTAAAGAATTCTGTTGCTTTTATCAAGAACATAAGCATAGGCTCGTAGACTTGATTTGTAATCTCCCAATCTCAAAGGATTTTCAGAATTGGTCAAATCTTCTAATGCAGATTTGACCTTTTTTTGTAAATCAGGACTCAGTTGCTTGTATTGTCTGATAAATTTAGACTTGTAATCGAAATTCCACAAACGATGGCTATTTGTCTAATTCTTTAATTAACTCTTTGAGAGAACTTACTTTATGATTCTTCTTGTCAGCATAGAATTCCTTGACATCTTCTCTTTCTTCAGGAGTCACATCATCTAGTTTCTTTGATGTTCTGAGCATGTTTTCTTCATTATTTTATAGCATGACAGATATTTCAGGTTTTCCAACACACAACTCTAAAGAGCACCTTTACACATAGTGTGAATTTGGTACACTTGGTGGTATAACATGAGGAATCAGAGTAATTCCAACAAGTAATGGTACCACAACAAGCAGGATTGGTATTGCAGCAAGTATTATTCCAAGATATAGACAGTTTCTTGCCTTTCTAGGATCGTCTTCTCGTATGATAAAAAATGCAATTATTCCTCCTATAACATTGAACACGATAGGAAGTAAGAACCAGAAACTGCTGCGCTTTTTTACCTGCATGGCACCATAATACGTCAGCGTCTAATTTAAAGGAAATTCTATAGTTCCAACTTTGACAATAGCTTGGTTGCAATCAAAAACAAGACAACAGCACCTATTCCCAAGACTGCCATCTCAGTTGCCACAAGTCCATTAAAGTATCCAAAGATACCTGCGCGAACCACATCAACAAGATATGTCAATGGATTAAAGTAAAATGCAGTGGACAGGATCGGTGGTGCCCCCTGTGCTGGATAAAATGCAGTGCTTACAAATGCAAAGAACAAAAATACCGTATTAATTACAACATTAAACCCCTCACTTGATTTGAGCCTAGTTGAGATGATTGATGCAATGGAACCAAACAGAATGGAACCAGTAATTGATGCAAATACTACAAGAGGTATAGTCAACACGTTAAACTCTACTTGCTTGAAGAACAACGGATAGCCCACTGCAGTAATCATTGCAGCACTGACAAGACCGATTATTCCAATGGTATACACATTTGATAAGATATACTGTGCACGTGTAAACGGCCCAACAAGAATCTGCTCAAACATACCATGTCTTCTGTCATTCCAGATTATTATTCCAGAGATCAGTGTGCTGTTCATTATATTGAACCCAATCATTCCTGTTGCAATAAAGGCAGGATAGTCTAGTGTCTTGTTTCCAAACGGAACTTGGTGTATGAGTGCAGTATATGCAAAGCCTGCAACAAAGATGTAGATCAAGGGAAAGATAATCTGCCATATTACAAATCCCATGTTAAGGGAAATTGTAAGATTCCTATTGACTAGACGAATTATTGGATTCATTAGAATTTTTCACCACTGAAAGAAATATCTCTTCCAAGCTTGTTGGTACTACGCTGAGGTCATCTACTGTTATGCCATTTGAGGCAAGTATCTGCAATATGTTTTGTAAAACCTGCTCTGATTGAGTAGAATGGACCGTAATCACAATACCAGAATCATGCTCTATGGTACATTCTGGAATGCCTACCAAGAGAGATGATATCTTTTCGTGCTTGCCAACATGAATTTTTATGGTCTTTTGCCTTCCAAACTTGTTTTTTAGCTCCTCCGGAGTATCAACTGCAATAATTTTTCCCTTGTTGATTATTGCGATATCATCGCAGAGGTATTCGGCTTCCTCCAAGATATGAGTAGTGAAAAATATTGTCAATCCATCCTTTACTTTGTTTTTGATATAATCAAGCAGACCCCTTCTTGCAGAAGGATCTAGTCCTACAGTAGGTTCATCCAAAAACAACAACTCCATGTCATGCATAAACTCTCTTGCAACCTGCACTCGTCTTCTCTGTCCAATGGACAGGTCATCGTTCTTCTTTTTTCTAATATCTACAAGATCAAATGCTAAAAGTAGTTCTTCTACGCGAGTTTTTCGTGTTTTTTTATCTACATTCCACATCATGCCATATTTTTCAAGCGATTTTTCAACACTAAGGGTTGGCTCGTAGCTTGGCTGCTGCAATACCACTCCAATTTTTTTTCGTATTTCAAGAGGCGATTTTATGGCATCAATTCCTAAAATGCTCATCTTGCCTCCGCTTGGAGGAATCAATGTCGTTAAAAGTTTCATAGTTGTTGTCTTGCCAGCACCGTTTGGACCCAAAAATCCAAAGATCTTTCCTTTCTCAACTTTAAGATCAATACCGTCTACTGCAGTAAATGTACCATATGACTTTGAAAGTGAATTTACTTCAATTGTATACAATACACATGATCTCTTTTTGCCCACTAATTTATCTACTGAAATTCTGTGATTTTATAATCTTAGTACTTTGTTCTTTATCTTTCTGTATGCCTTGATTTCTGATGTAATATTATTTTCGTTTAATTTCAAGATCTTTTTGTCTACATTCTGAAATATACTATTCCATTCTTTTTTGACATTAGACATATTTACTTATTACAAGATTGTTGCATAAATCCCTTTTTTGGGAGCATGATTTAGTTATCCACACAGGATTTCCATCAGGTTCAGAATATAGATTCAACAGACTCCATTCTGACGTATCATAACTTTTCTATTTCCGAAAATATCATTCAAGATGCCTATTTTTTGTTAGAAATTATCCAATTACCGAAAATATGTATGGTTTAAGTTGAAAAAATTACAATTTACATCTGTTTAGTAAATCATCAGTCAAAAGAATTTTTTTATCTACACTTTTTAGAAATGTAGAACTTAGTTTTGAAATAGGAAAATATGCAAGAGTTACTTTGACACCAGATTCCTGAGCCTTTTCTACTGCATATTCAAAATCACTGTCAGCAGTTATGAGAATTGCCATATTGATCTCTTTTTTCATGCACATTTGTACAAGATCTATCCCAAGTCTCATATCCACTCCTTTTTGTACAAATATACCATTTCGTTTTCGCAATCTACCTAATTTTACTTCAAAATTTGGGAGATGTCTAATCACACTATGTAGTCTTTGTCTTTTTGCGTAGAGTGAATCGCCTTCAGGAGTTCCCATGATTGGTAGTGAGTCATAAAAAATAGTTTTAATCCGATTTGTTCCAACCGCTAGCTCACTAGATAATTTCAGGAGATTGATCTTTTTATCAATCTCTTTTAAAACTCTTAAGAGATAACCTGCATCAATGAATATAGCAGAATTCATAGATATATGAAAAATGTCAGCATTGTTTACCCCGCTTCAGACCTAAGTCCTGCAGGACAACGCTGACCTTATGTTGTCATATACGCATATTATGTTTATAAATTTACCCTTGCTTACATTAAATCTCAAATTCAATCGTATTTTTAGATAATTTTCTCAGACATAAGGTTTGTCTAGTGAATGTAATTTTAACTTGTGAGACTTGAAGAAAACCATGAGAATCGTGGCATTAAATACAATCAAAGTTTGTTGGCCTTTGTTACAAATACAATCAGTGTATTCCAAATCATGGTACAAAAGAATCAAAAAATTAGATCGCTGTTCTAAAACAATTTTTATATCATACACTTGCCATCAGGTTTCCGTTGTCAGAATTTGATTCATTGTTGAGTAAACTTTTGGAACAAAGACCAGATCTTACCAAGGCACAGATAGATGAAATGATTCTAAGAAAGAAAGAAAAGATCGGTGCTGGATACCTTACAGACCAAGGAGCACTGTTTTTAATATCATCAGACTTGGGTGTGTCACTAAGTGAGCCATTGAAGGTAGAGATGGGCCTCAAGGACCTCTATGTAGGTGCAAAAGAGATCACATTAGCAACCAGAGTGATGAACGTTTATCCAGTAAAACAGTTTTCCCGCAAGGACGGTTCCCAGTTTCTCTTGCGTACCATGACAGTATATGACGGTGATTCAAGGGCACAGGTCAAGTTGTGGGATGAAAAGGCAAACTTGCCAGGAATTGAGAATCTCAAGCCAGGCGACCTGGTCAAGATAATCAAGGCCTATGTCAAGGCAGACATGAAGGGAAACCCAATAATCAATGTGGGTTCAGGCTCTAACGTTGAACCAAATGGTACCACTAGTACAATACCATCACTTGATGATATCACAGACGATGTTAGCAACGTAAAAGAGAATCAACAAAATTTAGTAGTTACAGGAATTCTTGACGGCAACTTGCGAACCTCAGAGTTTACAAACTTCAAGGGCGAGCCAGGAAAATCATTGCAGCTTAGACTAAAAGGAAAAGATGGAAACATAATGCGAGTTGTACTGTGGAACAAGGACGAAAGCACAGTACCAAAGGTTGTCACAACAGGAGCAAAGACAAGATTGATTGGAGTCAAGACAAAGGTTGGCCAGATGGGACTTGAGCTTCACGGTGATGAGGGTACAGTATTAGAAATAGAGGGAGCAACAGAGATTCAACCAGTTATTATCAGAATTTTATCCATGACAAAAAGCGATTCAGGAAATACATTGATTCTCGGCACAACACAGGACAAGAAACTTGTAAGCATTTCAGATGCAGCACTTGTTACAAAAGATCTTTTGTTAGGAGATGTAATCGAATGCATGCCATCAAAAGTTTATGGAAAATCAATCATGTTAGAAAATGATTCATTTGTAAGAAAGATAGATGATACAGGTCTTCCAACGTTACAAGAAATTAGGACAAAAATAAAGGAGATAAAACCTGCCGAGACGCCATATTGCATCGAGGCAATAATTCTAAAATCTCCAGAAAAACGCGAGATCCAAACAAAGACTGGTGAAACAGTATTGCTTTCTGAGACATACATCGAGGATGACACTGGACAGATTTGGCTCAAGGGTTGGAGATCACAGGCAAGACTGTTGGAACAATTCACCCAAGGGGAGATAATTTCAGTTACTGCAGTAAATGCCAAGGCAGGCCTTGAGGGCAGAACAGAGTTGTTCTTGTCTGCATATTCAGTAATTACACGAAAGAACTAGTCCCAGAATCCCCGTGTTGTGACATATTGTCTTTCTGCCTCGTAAATTTGCTTGTAGAGTTCTTCTTCTCCCACCATGTTTCGCAATATTCTTGCTGCAGTGTCTGCACCCACACCATATCCCGATATCACAACAAGTGCAGTCTTGCCAAAGTTTGCAAGAAGCGATGACACCTTCCAGGCCCGAGAAAACTTGTGGTTTTCTTCAGTTGTTATCTTTTTTCCTGCAATCTTTTTTTGCACTATTTTTGGCAGGTCATAGTCAGTGTAAAATGTTGCAGAGATCTGCCTAGACTTGCAGTATGGACATGATGGAATATCATTTACCTGACCAGTTTCTACTACTTTTTCCCACTTGCCACATCGTACACAAACCAATCTGTGTCGTGTCTTCATCAGCCTTGTTTTTACCAAGTCAAGTATTCCCTTGTCCATGTTTGCAGGAGATGCATAGTATTTTGTTGTATGGTCAAGTATGGGTTCAGCAAGTTTTGAAAAGCCCTCGACTTCAACCCAGGATACTTTGACCTGCCCTGCCTTGATGTTTTGTAACAGTTGTGAAGTATTTTCCAAGTCATACTTGTCATGATACAGCTCCCGTAGTGCCTCTTTTGCAAGTGCAGTCTTTGAATATTTTTCATACAAGAATCTTGCAGATTTTCTGTCATAGACTGCTTCTCTTCCGACGATTCCAAATTTTTTTGCAACACACCATGTTCTCCAGTTGACATTGTGTGTTCCTGCAAGCGAGGCCTGGACTATATCCTGCAAGTCATATTCGTCTGCTATAACATCACGCACAGATTGTTCCAGGATTCTTCCGTTTGATGACAACATGATCCTATATGCATCAGACCGCGAGTCCACAAGATATCCACTCTTTGCAGAGATCATTGCAGAAAGCAGCATTGCAAGTGTAGAGTTTATTCTTGTTCCAAAACAAGAATGCAGCACCAGAGTATTTCGCACCCTTTGTGATTCAACTACAATGTTTTTCTCATCAGGAATTATCCCAAGCTTTAGGTTGTCAATTACCTTATTTGTGAAAGGTGTAACAATTGTCTTGGTTCTAACCATGCCAACTTTTTTTGCAGTGGTATAATCAACTGGAATGTTCTCACCCTCCCAGTATGGAACGTTTATTCCAGCAGACTGGATTGGCTCTACATTTACCTTCAGTGAACTGTCATCAACGTTTAGTATTCTCCATTGCATTCCCCGCAGCACAAAGACACTGCCTTGTTCCCCATTGTCTCCCACAAATCTCTGGTCTAGGCTTCCGATTATTTTTTTAGAGGCAGTATCAAATACTTTGAATTTTAAAATGTCTGGAATGGTAGAAAGATTCTCAAAGTGATATCTAAACGAGCGACCTCTTTTTGTAAAGGCCATCTCGTCTTTATCTAGGAATACAATATTGCCATTGTGCAAAACCTCAAGCACTTCGATGAGTTCTTCAATGGATACATTTCGAAATGAATATGCTTGCTTTATCATATCAAGTGCCAAGTCAAGTGACACCTTGCCAAACTGCATGCTCATCCCAACCAAGTGGTGTGCAAGAACATCTAGTGCACCATCGTGGACTATTTGATCCTCAATTGATTTTTCCTTGACACGCTCCAGGATTGCAAGCGCCTCAATTTCATCATCAGGATTGTTTGTAACAATCAGACCCTTTGCAGAAGACCCACGCGTATGCCTACTTCTACCAATTCTTTGCATGAGTTTTGAAACTTGTCTTGGGGAGCCATAATGAATTACAAGTTCCACAGAGCCAATGTCAAGGCCTAGCTCAAGTGAAGATGTACACACAACTATTCCAGGTTTTCCAGCTCGCAGTGTGTCTTCAGTCTCTTCACGAACTTGTTGTGAGAGAGAACCGTGGTGAAGATCGATTGTAATGCTAGAGCGCTCCTTTAGTACTGATGCGATATACTCTGACTCTCCTCGAGTATTTGTAAACAACAAGACAGGAGACGATGGATAATTTTTTGTTACATATTCAATGACATTGTCCACTACGTCAGTAATGGTACCCTCGATGTATCTTACTTCGACATCATATTTTCGAATCGAGTGGTCCTCAATTATCTTGCATTTTCTTTTTGTGCCAGTCACAAACTTGGCAGCCTCTGCAGTGTTTCCTACAGTTGCAGACAAACCTATTCTTGTTATGGGATATTTTGTATTTGCCTGGAGTCTTTCAAGGCTAAGTGAGAGCTGTGCCCCCCTTTCATTTCCCAATAGCTCATGGACCTCATCTATTACCATCCATTCAATTTCATCAAGGGCTTGCAACATTACAGGCTGTGTAAGAAGTATTATCAGAGTCTCAGGGGTAGTTATCAAAATGTCAGGCGGGGACAGGTTTATCTTTTTTCTCATTGTCTGTGATGTATCTCCATGTCGCACCTCAATTCGTAGTCCCTCGTTTTCAGCGTATTTGATAATTCTCTTGAAAACATCTCTGTTTAGTGCACGAAGAGGAGTGATGTACAGTACCTTGATCTTGTCTTTTTTTCTAGAGCGTGCAACTCTGGAAAATATTGGAATTACTGCAGTCTCTGTTTTGCCAGAGCCAGTTGGAGCAACCACTAGAGAATCAAGTTTTTGAAATATCACAGGAACGGCCTTTTGCTGTATCTCGGTCAGGTGTTCAAAACCAAGATTACGAAACTTTTCTTCTAGCTCAAGCGGTAGATTCTGGTTCTTTGCTTTGTCTTGTTCTAGATCGTTCGTATACTATTACACCAACTAAACCAATACCAAGTAGGACAGCAGTGATGATTGGTATATAGTCAAAAATTCCTGCCATACAGTTTTTGGTGTCACCAGAGTGATAAATAGGTTAAGGTAATTCCACAAGTCCTGCCTCAGTCATAGTATACAGGATCTCTTTTCTTTTTCCAAATGATGGAAACACTTGGGCCTTGAACACTTTTTCATCTTTTTCATCGTTTTCAAGTTTTTCAAGTTTTATCTTTTTGTGGGTAAACATGCTAATTGATTTGTTCAAGCTTTCAATCTCCATTCCATCCATGTTTCGCACCATGTTGGTTACAATTACAGGAACCTTGGTGTTAATTGCTGTCAGGCTAAGCTCATGCATGTATTCCATAAATCTAAGATGTTTTTCAAGCATATTGACTGTCTGGTCATACTCGAATACAAACAAGTCTGTTATGTTGTCTATTACAACAAGATTTGGTCTAAGCTCAGATATTTTTTTGACATATTCTAGTTGTTCGGAAACATTTCTCATCCGTGCCACAATGACATCATCAAGAAGTGAGGACTCCAAGTTTTTCGACTTGATTAGCTGTAGCATTCTTTTTGATCTACTGAATTCACCAGTAGCATCTAGGTATAGCACAGTGCCGTCTTGCAATGAATTTAGAGAAATTTGCATTGCAAGTTGTGTTTTACCACTACCTCCGGGTCCAAAAATATCGATTATCGTACCAGATGCAATACCACCACCCAAAAGATCATCTAGTCCCAAAATACCAGTGGAAATCAAGTTTAATCAAAGAGTTATCACAAATTGTAGAGTATAAGTCATGATAGGGAAGAAAATGCTGTTATCACCTTTAGACGATCAGAAGATTTCTAGATTAACTAGTGTTAACAGAACTCTAGTAGTACACCACATCTTGCTAATTTAACATTAACAGAACCCTTTTATTCCCTATTTCAAGCAGTGCAAACAAGTGAATTGTGATTGTCACAAGCAGCAACTCCAAAAAGACCTTTAACAACACTGCAAAAAGGCATTAACAAAAAAGTTACAGTTCGACTAAAAAGTGAAATCGAATACAAAGGTAAGATGAACAATGTTGATTCATACATGAATTTAATCATGACAGATGCAGAAGAAATCAGCAATGGAAAAATAATTGCAAATTATGGAAGAGTCATTGTAAGAGGAAACAACGTACTTTTCATTAAATTAGAGAACGATTTATAGGAAATTTTATCATGGCCTCTCATAGAAGCTATCTTTTTACTTCAGAATCAGTTACAGAGGGACATCCAGACAAGATTTGTGATCAAATATCTGATGCAATCTTGGATGAATTTCTAAAACAAGATCCAGATTCTAGAGTCGCAGTGGAAACATTGACCACCACAGGTGTTGTTGTAGTAGCAGGCGAGGTTACTTCAAAGGCAAGATTTGACATTCAAGATACAGTTAGAAAAACAATCAAAGAGATTGGATATGACGATCCAGAATATGGTTTTGATTCAGAATCATGCAGCGTTCTAGTATCACTTCATGCACAAAGCCCAGACATATCAATGGGAGTTACTGCCAACGATAACAAAGATCAAGGAGCAGGAGACCAGGGTCTCATGTTTGGATATGCAACAAATGAAACCGAAGACTTGATGCCAATGCCAATCTTGCTTGCACACAAGCTTACAAAACGTCTTGCAGAAGCAAGAAAGAAAAAAGAACTTCCATGGGCAAGACCAGACGGCAAGTCGCAGGTTACAGTAGAGTACGAAGGTGGAAAACCAAAACGCATAGATGCAATTGTAATTTCAACACAACATTCCCCAGATGTAACAAATGAAGAAATTAGAAAACAGATTATTGATAAAGTAATCAAACCAGTTTGCGGTCAGTTGTGGAATGACAAGATAAAAATTCACATAAACCCAACAGGCAGATTTGTCATAGGCGGTCCACCAGGAGATGCAGGACTTACTGGAAGAAAAATAATTGTGGATACATATGGTGGTATGGGAAGACATGGAGGTGGAGCATTTTCTGGAAAAGACCCATCAAAGGTAGATAGGTCTGCATGCTACATGTGCAGATATATTGCTAAAAACGTAGTTGCAGCAGGACTTGCAGACAAGTGTGAAGTCCAAGTCGCATATGCAATCGGAGTTGCAGAACCAGTCTCACTCACTGTCAATACATTTGACACAGGCAAGATTCCAGAAGAACAGATTGAAGAAATCGTAAGAAAACACTTTGACATGCGTCCTTCTGCCATTATTTCCCAGTTAAAACTAAAGAATCCAATATACAGAAAGAGTGCAGCATACGGTCACTTTGGAAGACCAGAACCAGAATTTAGCTGGGAAAAGACTGACAAGGCCAGCGTATTAAAACAAGCCTCTGGCTTGTAGATTTACAACCCAAAAATCAACTCGAATTATTTAGGCACTTATTTAAAGATGAAAATATAATTATGTAGAGATACTAAATGTCAGAGAATTTTTCTAAAGAACTCATAAACAGTATCATACTTGGAAATAAACACATAGTTAATCATAGAAATGAATCGTTTGGAGTAAATGATGAAAGAATAGAATGGGTATTTTCAAAAGCTAACTCGTTTAATGATATTAAAGATCAAAGAACAAGAATTATTAAAAAATCAACAGCGGTGTTAGGAGGCATATCATGGCAACAACCATTCAACAATGGAAACAAAACAATAGCAATCATAGTTACCAAGTATTTTTTACAGAAAAACGGATTTGATTTAAGATTATCAACAGATCAAGAAGAAGATGAATTGATAGATCTTTTGATTAGAACGATGTACAAATTTGAAGATGATCCTACAATATTTAGTGAAATAGAAGAATACCTAAACAGAAAAGTGGAAAACAGAAGTTAAGATCAAAGTTTGGCTAGTTTAGAATACATTTTAGGATTCTCATCCATTATCTGTTTCATATTTTGAAGAAACAAATCATCTTCGATTTTACTATTAGAATCTGAATTTTTTGATTCTTTGAGTTTAAGCGTCATTATGATTTCCTGTTTGTAATTACACATAGAATTTAATAAATCATATGTCTACTTTTTGCTCTAGGCACATACTAGATAGGTCAGAGACAACAGATAGAAAAATAACAGACCAGGTACATTTTAGGCTATTTTAACAGAGTCTAGTTGTAGAATTTCCTCATACTTTGTAAATTTCACAGATACAAGACTAGCAAGTTTTTTATGGTTTCCAACATAGTCACCCGCCATAATACTAAGGTCATCCACGCCAAACAAACTCTTGTTATGCAATGCATCATGATACACACTTTCAAAGTCTATCTTTTTCACCTTGATTTTCTTTCCATGCAAGAATTTTTTTACAAAGGTACCATAGCTTACCACTTCAGGTCCCACCAGATCAATTATCTTGTTTGAGAATTTTTTGTCTGACATAGCCTTGATGATTACACGAGATACATCATCTACAAAGATTGGTTGGAATCTATAATTTCCAGAACCAGGAATTATCATTTGTCCTTTTTTCATCTGTTGCTGCAAATTTTTGGACAGTGGATCATCTCTTCCTATGATATATGATGCCCGAAAAATTGTATAGTCAAGTCCAGAGCGGATTATCTCCTGCTCTGCCTTGTATTTTGAAATAAAATATCCAAGAGTTGAAGATTTGTCAACTCCAAGGCCACTGATGTAAATTATTTTTTTTAATTTTGCTTTTTTACATAGTGCAACTGCATTTTTGGCAAGGGACACATTAACGGAACCATATTCAGAATCTACTGTTTGTTTTCCCTGTCCAATGAAATGCAATAGTGCACCAGAACTCTTGACTTTTGATGCAAGGCTTGGTTCAGAAAGTGTATCAGTTGTTATTGTCTTTCCAAATGGTACAGTTCTTCCTTTACGAACAAGACCTATTGTAGAAAATCCATTCCTTGAAAGAAACATGCCGACATTTCTGCCTACAAAGCCATTTGCCCCAGTAATCACAACGGATTGATTCATGCAAAAACACAGATTGTGCCGACAAATTAATTTTGGTCTTTATGCCATGTCATATCACACTTGAACACAGCAGACTGCCACCAGATCTTAGGCGTCCAAGTAGGAGCATCCCAGAAGGAGATAAAAAATGCATACAGACAGCTTTCCTTGAAATATCACCCAGACAGGAACAAGGATGACATCAACGGAGAGAGATTCAAAAAAGTAACAGAGGCATATCAACAGCTACGAAGCGAAGAAAAAAAGAAAGAAAAAATTTCAGAAAGTGAGGTAGCTACCAAGTATTCTGATTTTTGGAAAAAATATGACAAGACAGCAAATGAAGAGTTTCACTTTGGACCAAACTTTGCAGAGTTTAGAC
>CAZWSG010000008.1:53290-67699 GCA_964636595.1 uncultured Nitrosopumilaceae archaeon | reverse complement strand
ACCTGTTTGAACTCACAGTAAGAGTGGACTGGAGGGGATTTGAACCCCTGACCCCTCGCGTGCAAGGCGAGTATTCTACCGCTGAACTACCAGCCCATTACAGAAATTGGAAACCGCATAGATTTTAATTGTTGCCTTTAGGTGGCAAAGATTTTATGGATATTATTCTTTGAGATGTTCATGGTATTACTAAAGTCAGAAATTGTCCTAAAAGCAGGAGACAAAGCTCCAGATTTCAATCTATTAGGAATTGATGATAAGAAGCATTCTTTTTTAGAATACAAAGACTATAAAGCAAAATTGATAATTTTCATGTGCAATCATTGTCCATATGTCCAGGCCAAAGTAGATGCTATGAATGAAATCTATGAGAAATTTAATGGAAAAATTGCTATGATAGGAATAAACAGTAATGATGCAACAAAATATCCAGACGATAGTTTTGACAGCATGAAGACATTTGCAAAAGAAAAAGGTTTCAAGTTTACTTATTTGGTTGATGAAACTCAGGAAATTGCAAAAAAATATGGTGCAGTATGTACTCCAGATCCATTTCTTTTTGACAGCGAAGGAAAATTAGTTTTCCACGGAAGAATTGACAATGCAATGAAACCAGAGGACAAACCTACAGAAAAGACAATGATATCAAACATAGAAAAAATTCTTTCCGAAAAGAAGATAGAAAAGGATTTTGACCCATCCATGGGCTGTTCCATCAAGTGGAAAAGCCAGCAGACTTAAATGGCAGTCGGTAAAAAAAATTTCGGGCCGATAGCTCAGCTTGGCTGGAGCGTTCGACTGATAAAATTATTCAGATATCGAAAGGTCGTGGGTTCAAATCCCATTCGGCCCATTGTTTTCAACTAAACGATAATAGATCTCGATAAATAGGAAGAACTTGTTACACTTTTGTTGTCAAGATTTAAGCTACCAGTATATCTTGCTGACATGGAATTGGAGTAGCATGGACAAAGACGAACTTTGTAAACAAGTCTTGGATTTAGACTCGCGAATAAGATTTGCAGGCCTGATTAACGAAAACGGTAGACTTGTTGCAGGTGGAATGAAACCCGGGTTCAAGTCTTTAGAAGATTCTCGAGATGACGAAATGTTGTACATGGAGCTAGTTTTGAGAGCAAAAATGCGAAAGGAATTTGACAAAGTTTTAGGTCCCGTAAAATTTGCCATGTCATACAGAGATATGTTGATCATCATGAGTTTTCCAGTAAATGAAAACATCCTTTTGATTTCAGTTGAAAAGGATATTGACTTTTCCAAGCTTCCGTTTAAGATTTTAGAAATAATCCATCATTGATTTTGATAACTTTCAAACACAGTTTGACACCATTGTAATAAAATTTCTACATCATCTGATACAAAGTCCACGCCAGTCTTGGCTTTTTTCACAATTGTTGTACACAGTGCAAGACGAAGATTCTTTCCAAATTTTTCGGTGCTTGTATCAACTGCCTTTGAAAAGAATTTGATTTCACCTTCTTTTGAAGAAAATATTATGATAATCATTATTCCTTCACGTTTAGGCCATATTTTATTGAGAAATCTTTGCAAATCAATATCAAACATTACATCTATTGCAGAAGACATGTCTCCGAGTAGAGAAACTCTCCATTTTTCAGTACGAAGTGCAGCAGAAGCAGCTTGTGCAAGAAGTGCATCATGATAATCAGTAGCCAAAATAACGATATTCTTTTTCGGATTTACTTCTTCATCTAAAAGACCAATCATGGAGATTGAAGTGGATATTATCTCATCAAGTGAGTTTTTTTCAGATCTTCCCATTTTCCCATCATTATAAGAACTCTCAACTGCCTCAATTGCAGGGATTATTACCTCACCTACTACCTTTGTAGGAGTGGCCCCAGAATAAAGTGCTGTTCGAAGTAAAGTATGAGCTTCTCTAGCTGATCCTGACATGACGTATTCCAGATACTTTTTTTGAACTTGAAAAAAATCTGCTGGAAAACTGAGTTTATCCACACCTTCTTCAATGAACCACAAATTTACACTACCCATGTTTTTCTGTTTTATCAGACCCTCTCCAGCAAAGATTTTCAGGTATTTTGATATGGTTACACGATTGATTTGTAGTTTTTCAGCAATTTCAATTCCTGTTAGTCCAGTTTTTGCAGGACGAAGAACATCAATCAATTTTTCACGGATTTTATCTGCACTATATTCACGTGTCACAAATCTTGTGTAGTTTTCTGGTATATAGCATTAATAAAATCAACAAGGACCTAACATGAGGTCCTTGTTGACCGGTACTTTGGTATGGTCTGGTTGGTCCAAGTTATGTGAGCAAGGTATGTGGTATACTACTAGCGCACTATCAATACAATAGCTAAAAAAGTAAATAAGAAAAACGCAGAATTGATACTAAATACTTAAAAGATTGATCATGATTTTTTCAGATCCCATAGTTTAGAATTTGAATACGCTAAAAGATTTTACAGGTTTAATTCAATACATTGTTTTGAAATATCCAGTTTTCTTGTCATCTTACCAGTTGATATGGAGTTAACTTTTGGTTGTATGTTTATATCCAAAAGTGTTAAATATGTGTACTTTAAAGTACGGTATAGGTAAGTAATATGCCAAAAGCAGGTTTCAAATCAATAACAATTTCAGAAGAAGTATACAATAGATTCCATGATACTTACAAGAAGAGCAAACACGAACTTGCAATGAAAGGTGTCAACAGTTTTGCAGGATACATCACATACATGATGGAAGATCTCATGCAAAAAGATGATACCTTTGCAAGATATGCTCCAAAACTTGAAAAAATATCTGTTGACGATGACAGGGTTGTTGTAAAAGATAACATCAAGAACAGAATTGCAGAGGTCGCTGTTCAGAACAATGAACTTTACTGTTTGTTATGTGAAGAGAAAAATTGTGTCCATGTCGGATTTGTATTTTCTCTTCCAGAAATTTATGAAGTTCTAAATGCTAGAGGAATAAAGCACCAAAGATAAAAGGTGCAGGAGGTGGGATTTGAACCCACGAACCCCTAAGAGACGGGATCACCCATTTGTATGATCTTAAGTCCCGCGCGTCCAAAGGCCATTAAACCTTCTTTGGCCAGGCTCGGCGACTCCTGCGTTTTATTAGCGAGATGTTGGAGAAATTAAACGTTTTATGAAAAAAATTTCCCGGACCCAAGTAAGATTAATAAGGATTCAGAAGAGCGAGCTTGTTATGCTTCGATAGCTCAGCCTGGTAGAGCGTTACCTTGGTAAGGTAAAGGTCGCGGGATCGAATCCCGTTCGAAGCTTAATGTTTTTCAAGATTGTATTATTGTTCAATAAATTTTTTCATTCCATTTCCAACAAAGAAATCATCATATCAAGTAACTCTTGGATTTTTTTCTTAATCCCTTCTAGAACATGTTTGATTTCATCTTTTGAAATTCGTGCTTCATGGATTCTCAAGCTTTTTGATACTTGATCCATTCCATGTTCTGCAATAAACTTGTTAAATCCATCCATGAACTTGCTTTCAACAATTATCGGACCTTGACTTTCCAAGTCTTTTACTGGGTGATATACAGTTGACTTGCCAAATAGATCCACCATAGTAGGGGGTAAATTGATCAAGTTCCCATAAAGATCATAAAACTTCCAGGCAGTCCTTCTGTATGATGGAAGATTTTGATAGAGTTCGTCTCTTGTTTTGTATCGTACCAGATAACCATTAATCTCAAGGTCCAACCACATGGTTTCATCAGATATTCCAATCATTTTGCACGCATCCTTACAGGTTTCCAGGATATCATGTAATGATCGTGTGTCCTCCAAGAGCTCAACACTCACATTTTTGGCCATTTGTAGAATTTGCTCTTTTTTTCCAGAATTCAAGACAATCAAGACTGCAAACATCTTTGATTTTATCTTATTGAAATTCTATATCTTATGACCCTAATAGTTTTTAATCAATAATTCAGTGTGTCCAGTCCTCTTTTGTGACACAGAATTGATGAACCTATTTGCGTTTATCTCTATTATTCCATCAGAGAATTCATTGAAGAGTTCAATGATTTCATCAGATCTGGAATTTGATAGTAATACCTTGACGCCTTTTTTGTCAAGTGCTTTGAATTTGGCATAGAGCCTTTCTTGGTCACTGAAATCAAAGTCACTATCAGTATAGCTTGTAAAACTGGCAGTTGTACTTACTGGCTGATATGGAGGATCCAGATAAACAAAATCTTCATCTCCTACACCTTTTAGTGCATCTTCAAAATCCTGACATTTGATTGAGATATCTTTTGATTGCAATACCCTACTAACCTCAAAGAGATTTTCCTTGTTTACAATATTTGGATTCACGTATCTCCCAACAGGAACGTTGAACTTTCCTTTGCTGTTCACTCGATACAATCCATTAAAACATGTCTTGTTGAGAAATATCAATCGCGAAACTTTATCAATCTCGTTTTTTGGATTGGCTTCTCGTACCTTGTAATAGTATGAACTCTGATTTTTTGCATAATTTGCAGCATGATTTTCTAATGACAAAACAAGTTCCTTTACTTTATCTCTAATTGTAACATATGACAACGCTAGATCAGAATTTAGGTCAGAGATGAACCACTTGGCTTTCCTTTCTTTAGCTACAAGAGAAAAGAAGACTGCGCCACCACCAAGAAATGGTTCAAAATATCTCTCAAATTTACTAGGGATATGACTTGTAATGACAGGTAAAAGTTGTCTCTTGCCTCCTGCCCATTTGACAAATGGCTTTGGATCTGAAATCAGTTGATATTGTTGTTTCAACATAGATTAATTTCGAAATCTTATTTTGAAACACGGGGTTACAAAAGATCACACGTTGTGTAACTTTTTTTAATCAAAAATAGAATTCAAGATAGCTTGGTAGCTCACTCAATAATAAAAGTAAAAGGAGAAAGGGGGTTTAGTCCCACTTAGACCAAGCTGCCATCCATCTGTAGGTCCATGTTGTTAGTTTGCATCCTAATGCAGTCATTGTTACTGTCAAAACTGCACTAGCACCTGCACCTAAAGCGACCGGACTATCATAGAACTTTCCTACTTGGGGTTCTATTGGAGTCATGTATGGAGGCAATGTGGTTCTCGGGTATTTGAAAGCCATCTCAAGAGGATCATCTATTGTGATTAGATTGATCATGTTGAACAACGACATGGACATTCCACAAAGTACACCACCGATTAGGATCAAAGAGTGTTTGTTTCTCTTTGTTGCCCAGTATGCCAAATCCATCAATATTGCTGATGGAATCCACATTGGTACAACGATGAAGCTGTATGGATATCCTAAGGAGAACCACGCACCTTTTGCAATCCAAGTATACACCGTCATTATGAGTGCATAATAGGTTGCTGTTCCTGGAACTCCAGTGAACGTAAGGTAATATGCTGCACCGACTGCGAGCATCAATGATTGTGATAGTGTAAATATCACATAAGATGTCCATGCCCAGTCAGTATAGAATATGTAGTCTCCTGCGTTGATTGTCAACAAGGTTGAGTTGACTGCTACTACTACTATGAATAAGTAGTGAGTACATCGTCTTAGCCAGACCATTGATTTGTATGCAGGAAGTGATGTATATAAAATTTTATGAGATACGAGATCAGCAGAGAATGACCAAAAATTTAGACAGATGACTCTATCGAAAAATAATAAAAGAAAAGATGAAAAGGAATTTTCCTATCCGAAGAAGACACAGTCAGTTACAAGTGTTGCGATAGCAATTGCTGCGATCACACCTGCGATAAGACCATTGTATGTCTTCGCCTTAGAAGTACCCTCTGTAACTACTTTAACACAGAACAAGTACCCTATAGCTTCTATGATTGTAAGTACAGTTAACGCAAAGTGTGCGCTTGGCGGTGGATATGCCCATGGATAATATACGCATGCAACGGCAACTCCTCCCCATGTTCCTGCCCAGAGTGCAACGAATGCACCAGTGATGAGTCCAACCATGTCTTCGACACGTCTACCGATCATCTTACTGACGTCGGAACTGGAAGCTCCGCCACCTGTACCGAATCCTTTTGGTAAGGTCATTTGGTTTTAGTGACAGATGTATGCTTTTAAGTCTTTTCCCAAGATGAGACAGAACATAGGTTAAGCTGATCGGAGAAAAATAAGAAAAAAGCGCTTTTGCGCGTTTATGGGATTGATCTGCTGTACAATTTGCCTTCTAGAGCCATCTTGTACATTTCTGCAACATATGGATTCTCACCTGGTGTTTCTGCTCCAAGTTCGACAAGTCGTGCGTATACTCTTACTACATAAGCAAGTGCGCCCATGAAAGCAACGACGACACCCATGTTAAACATCCAGTGGTTTGGAACTGCGAAGATCTCCTCTACATACCAGAAGTGCCACATCTCATTAACACCGATGGTAAACATTGTTGCCAAGTAACCAAGGATAGTCATCTTAAGACCTGTGTTCATTGAGTTGTTTGGACCTCTCAGAATTGGTACCTTTCTGTCATAAACAGCTACCATTCCCCAACCTAATGGAAGAGTAATGAAATGGCTGTATAACCACCAGTGTGCTGGTGTGAAGGCACTATCTCTGATAGATGTCTGGTGTAAAGATCCGTCTACGAAGTTATCGACCTCTACTGATGCTGCAATAGATCCCAATGCGATGATGATAAGCCAGATCTTCTTCAGTCTCTGGATTTCAACTTCTTTTGGAATAAGTGCGGGCATTTGTGCCATGTAGGTTGGAATGGTTAACGGTTATTTAAAAGATGAGTTATAATTTCCATAATTTAATATATAATTTTTACATTTTTCAACTTGAAACTATAATAATAATAATTAAAATCAATTGAAAATTACATAATAATAGTATGCAAAAAACCATCAAATCCATGATTAGCATGGAGGTATAACATAAAATCAGTCATCGTTTCGATCTGACAGGGCAAAATATATATCGTTGTAGTTTCTCAGTTGGTTTAGTTAAGCAATATGGTCGATAAGAAGTTTATTGTAGCTGCAATAGGTGTGATAGTAGCACTTGGAGCAGTTGGACCATCATTCGCACAAATGTTCCAACATGCTGAGGCACATGGTGTCCAGGCACAGTTACAAAGTCGTTTCGTAAGAATAGACGGTGAGACATGGTCAAAACAATCTGTTCATACAGGAGAGACTTTGACAGTATCTGGTAAATTTGTAAGTCTTGTAAACAGAGACTTGCGAGGCTGGTACACCGTATATGGTGACTCATCCAACGCTGGTAACAGATGGGAGATTATTGCAAGAGATCCACCTGGTAACGTAATTACAATACCAGCAAACGCAGTGATTCCTTACAAACTAACCATCGAGGCACTTGAACCAGCAGTATATCACATGCATACGCAGCTTAACGTAGCAAGCATCGGTCCAGGTCTAGGTCCAGGACAAACAGTCGTGGTAACAGGCGATCCAATCGTAAAACCAATCCCATACACAAACATTGTCTATCAATCGATAGTCATTGGTGTCGGATATGTGGTTACTTTCGCAACAAGACCTTGGCAAGTGATTTAAAACAATCACCCCCTCTCTTTTCATTTTCTAAGTCTTCGAACCAGTTTAAACTATTTTTCACACAATCAGAATTGATGTTGAGCTTGATTAAATTCCAAAGTCCACTTTCTTACAAAGTAAACAGGAACTAGAACAGATATTGGTAGAAACACTATCAATCCAAATGGCCACGAGATACTACCCTGAATTAACCAATCTACAAAAAAGATAATCACTTCAATAATTATTCCATAGACTAATTTTCGAACTCGATAAAATGCAAACAACTGAAGTACAAATATTGGTACAACAGCAAGTATCATCTGAATTTTCATGAATTTTTTATCAGAGTCATTTTCTGCCATGTCATCACAATTTAGATTCATTTACAATTTCTGGGTTTAGATCTGTTTCTTTAAACCAATTACTAGAGTAACAATCATGAAGTTTTGAAGATTCCAAGAGAACAACAATAGAACAAACAAGAATTAATTAAATTTAAAACAAGATTACAAAAATTTAACCAGCAAATATCTGTGATTTTAAAACTAGTATTCTATTCTAAAATCATCAAAAAGTGCGCCAGTGTCTTTCTTGGTCCACACACCAACTTCTCCAGACTGGTAGTTGTGATCATTTGCCCGTATGATGATTTGACCATCAAGAGATGCAGCTATACCCTGTGAAGAAACTAATGCTCCCATTGTATGCCATTCACCAGAAGTAATATTGATTTGTTTATCATAGTTACATATCAGAAAGTCAGGTGTATCCTTGCACAAAGAGAGCCTGTTTTGTGCAGAATCAGCCATCAGTACAAAGTAGTGTTTTGAGTCAATAAATCGAAGAATCATGCCTGCAGACTTGGCATTTTCGCCAGATACAATTTTGAATGCCATTGTAACATTTTCAGTATCTACAGAGGGTGAATTGGGAATTAATTGCAAGTGATAGTCAACAGTATCATTGAGAGGCACTTTTTCCAATACATTTGGTTTTGATATTGCACTAGGATCTGATTTTACTATCCAAGAAGTTTGCTGATCCGTTGTCAAGTCAGAAAACCCCTGAGGAACAGTTCCATTTTGATAGGAATCAAAGTTCCACATCTGGACATGGTGATATCCAGAGTTTATCTGGGAATTATAATATGCAAACGATATCCCAATTATTGTAATAACCGCAAAGATTGCAAGACGTCTTTTCTTACTGAAACTTGGTTTTTGTGATGACAAGAATATCTACAGGTAGTGTGCTATTTGTGATTGATATAAAGATACCATTAGATAAAAATGAAAAATTAAAACATCAAGAAAAAATATTATCTCTTTTCACGTTTTCTTGGTTTGTTTTTGCTTTTCCATTTATCAAATCCCCAACGCGTAGCTCCAAACGTACCAAGAGTAAAGAAGAATCCGCCTACCAAGAGAAAAACAAAATGATGATCAACCAAATACCAAAAAGCAAATCCTATAACTGCACTAACAAATTCTAATGCAACAAAAACTAGCCACTTGTCAACCATTGACAAAGTTTGGTAAATTCACACACTATTTACCGTTTCTCAATTTGAAAAAAATCACACTTCAACCAACAACGGTTATAGAACATAAAAATGAAAAAGATGGGAATGTTTTTACTCTGCAAATCCAGAGTATGCTCTTTCGCCTACTTGAGATATGTCCAATCCTATTTCTTCTTCTTTTGGTGTAACTCTAACACCACCTGGCCAGATTGCATCTTGGATTCTCCAAATGATGTAAGTTAGGCCAAATGACCAAGCTGCACCAAATCCTGCACCCATGCTGTTAATTACAAACTGCATTGGGTTTCCAAAGAAGAGACCGTTGTGTCCATATGGATTGATTCTGACTTCACTGAATGCACCTGTTAGTAATGCACCAACAACACCGCCCATTCCGTGTACACCCCAAGTATCCAGCGCATCATCTATTCTTGCTCTGTTCTTGATAAGTACACAGTAGAAGCATACTGTTGCACATGCAAATCCTACTATTATTGAGGCCCATGTTCCAATGAAACCAGAAGCTGGCGTAATTGCTACAAGTCCAGCAACAGCTCCGTTGACTGCACCAATGGCGCTAGTCTTTCCTGTGTGTGCCCAGCTTAAGAACAGCCACCATATTGCCGCAACCGCAGTTGCGATGTTGGTGTTCTGGAATGCTTGTGTTTCAAGGAAACCAGCAAATCCTGCACTACCAGGGTTGAAACCAAACCATCCAAACCAAAGTAATGATGCACCCAAAATTATAAGCGGAATTGAGTGTGGTTCAAATGGTGCTTTGCCATATCCTATTCTTCTTCCCAAGAACATTGCGGTAGCTAAACCAGCAAATCCTGAGGTGATGTGAATGACGGTTCCTCCTGCAAAGTCTTCTGCACCCATCTTGGCTAACCAGCCAAGTGCGGTACCCTGACTTCCAAGAGACCAGTTAGCATGTCCTGCAACATCATAGATGAATGTAGTCCATAATACAACATGTATCAAGAATGCACTCATCTTTACTCTATCAGCATAACCAGCAATGGCTAATGATGGAGTAATGGCAGCGAACATGAGCTGGAACATCACATAGGCCAAGTGAGGAATAGTTGGAGCATATACATCGGCTGGCGCATTGTGCGATACGTTATTCAAGCCTACCCAGTCAAGGTTTCCGATAAATCCAACAGGGTCAGCAGAAGGACCAAACATTATCGAGTATCCAAAGATTACCCATTGAACACTGACAATTGAATAGACCATGAATGCCTGCAACATTACTGTTAGAGAGTGCTTTCTTCTTGTAAGACCTCCATACAAGAATCCGACACCACCAGGAGTCATTATCATGACGAAGACTGCTGCTGCGTACATGAAGGTTGTATCTCCTGTGTCTATACAGGGGGCATTGCTTCCACCGAATGTTCCGTTACCGGGTGGCGTCATCGGCTGTGCACAGTGGATCTCATGAGTTTTGTTAGGATCTGCAAGAGCTCCTAACGGACCGAACTGAGCGTGTGCATCTTGTATTGCCGTGAATCCAGATAACCCGACTATTAAGCCTGCGAGCACAAAAACTACCGGCCATTTGTGTTTTGTTACTATCTGCATTGGCGATTTAGAAATTGTCTCCAGCATCTTTCGATAGAGATGTTTCGCATCTATAAAAGGCATTTTATCCTAAAATCATTGTTTTATGATAGTATATCCAAAGAAATCCATTTTGAAAAATTTTGGTATCATAAAATTGAAAAAAATTCTAAATAAAATTATTATACAACTTGTAGATTAATGCACGCATGACTGAAGCAGGAATAGAAATTTTCATTGCAACAGGAGTAACTCTTGCAATGACAATAGCAATTTACTTCGGTGAAAGAGCTCACAGGTATAATTTAGCAAAGAAAGGAAAAACTTGGGGAACCTATGGCTTCAGATATGAAGGCACAGGTCACGAACACGCCTAGAGTAAATCCCTTTACTACATTTTTCTAATTTTATTCATTAGATAGATTGATTTATTCACAAAAGATGTCAAACAAATAATGCCAGAAAATCTTGAAGAAGACGAACACATAATTTCATCCCTACCTCAAATATGGGGAATAGCATTAGGATTATCAGGTTTCTTTCATAAAAATAAAGAAGGTATTCTTGTTCTTACAAACAAAAAAGTGATTTTTGTTCCGCGTTACATATGGATCACCGCAAAAGAAAAGGAACGATATTTTGCAGACGATAAAGCAAGCATAGGAAAGATTTCAAATTATAATGAATCAGATCTTGATGAGGATTTAACAGAGAATCCAAAATCTTGGATAATACCTCTAAATTCTGTGATAGATGTTAAAAGTATAACAACAAGAAAAGTAGATTTCTTGAGAATCACATTCACAGAAAAAGGAAAAGAAAAAAAATATGATTTTGGAATCACTAAAACAGTAACAAATTATCCATATAGACAGCCTCTTGTTTTTAAAAATTTAGACTGGAGTTTATGGATAGGTTTGATAGTATCAAAACTAAAAAAACCATAGATTACAATCTAGTGATTCTCATTAGTATGTAGCTTTTCTCGTGCCTGTGAAATGACAAAATCATCATCAATGTCTTGTTTTTTCAGGAATTTCAGATCAGTCACCTTCTTTTTGAATTTGAATATTTCAAGTTCATATGTTTTATTTTTAGGAGAATAGTTAGCAAGTTGCAATGATGCAGACCCAATATACTCATCCATAAATTGTGTGTAATGGTCTGAGATTTTCAGCGATTTTAAAAAGACATTAGTTGTCTGCAAGATACGAGATTTACAATATAATACAAATTCATAATTGGCATCCCCCTCAAAGAACCTCATTTTGATCTCGTCATCTGGCCAATATTTTATCAGTTGATTCCAGGCATTGACAAGTTTCTTTTTATCGTCAAATATCAGGTATACAGTAGGCCGTACATCAAACACATGATATCCTAAACCTAGAAAATCTTCAAACCAGCTTATTTTAGAATCAATCAATGCTCAATTCCAAGCATATATCGTATTTAATGATTAGATTACTAGATGTCATAATGAGAAAAGTTAAGATGTCAAATAAATTCAGAATATTTTGTAGCATATGGGAAACAGAAAACCAATCAGTGAAATAATGAAAATGAGTAAAGAAGAATTATACCAATATCTCAGACAAGAAGATAATACAATTCAATCAACCGATAAAATAGAAATGAAACCTTTTGAACATGGCATTAAAATTTTTTATTTTCACAAAGATTCTGAAAAACCCTACAAGACCAAAGTGTATCTAAATCCAGAAGAATCAGAATCGCTAAAATGAATAAATATCATTTTAGATAACGATTATAAAATTAAAATGAAAAAAGTGTGTAATTATAGGAAGGGTTTTGATTTTAGTTCACGCCACTTGCCACGAGCCCAGAATCCCCATTTCTGCTTGTCTTCATTTGCATAGTAACATTTCTCATTATGAGGACATTCCATGCATTTTTCAGATGGTTCGATTGCTGGAGCAATATTGTTTGTCAGCAAGGTATTGAGAATTTTAGCTCTACGTTTTGTTTCATTTAAGAGCCTCTCACTTTTTGGAACATTGAATTCCATTTCGTTTCCTTCTCTATCGAAGTAGACAATCACACCTTCTGGTTTGTCAAACATGAACAAATAGGAGTTCAGGTGTATGAAATCTGCCGGATATGGCATTTCAGGTAATTTTTCTGAACTTCTAAAGAGCATCACTACTTCATCTTCAACTCTGTCAGCTCTACCGATAATTTTTACATTAGAACCTGCATCGAGTTGACCATCAATTGGTTTTTCCATGATGCTAAATGCGCTCTTTTGCATTATTTTTGACACCATCTGTTTGTGGTTGCTTTCAGACGGATCCTTTCGATCAAGGTATGCATATCTTAAACATCCGCTTACCTCATCTACTGTGATCTTACCTTCGTCAGCTACTTGTGGATTAATTGCTGCAAAGACTTGCTCAATGACATCGTAAACATCTACTCGCGGTGGTGCATCAGTTGCTGCACGATAGTTTTCAATTCCTTCCTTAATTTTGTCTTGAACTTTTCCAACGATTTTTGCTTTTTTGTAGCTAGCTTTGGATTCTGTCATTCTTTTGAAGAGTGGGATTTCATCTATAAAAGGTATTTTATCCTAAAACAGTTGTTTTATGATATTATTCTTTATTTTATAATATTTTAAGCAATGATTTTAATAAAACCATTTCATATGTGCAATGAATCATGACCCTTAAAAAAATCGAGGCTGTATTTCCACAAGAAAAATTGGACGCAGTCTTCAATGCTCTAACAGCACTTGACATAAGCGGATTTACGTATTTTAATGTCAAGGGCAGAGGCGCCAGACCAAGAGAAATGGTATCTTCGGGCAGAGGAGGACGTGTTGAAGCTACACACAACGATAACTCCTTCATCTATGTAGTTGTTACTGAAAGTCAATTACCTAAAGTAATAGATGCCATAACTACTCATGCAGGTACAGGAGTAGCTGGAGAAGGTAAGATCTTCATATACAATGTCGAAGATGCAGTGGATATTGGAACCAAAAAACGCGGCGATTCCTCACTCTAAATTTCTTTTACATATTTAATTTTTAAAAATATAATTCTGGTACCAGAATTAAAAATATCTTAATCTATATACATCTAGCAAACACAACAAAGTCATGTTTTGGCCTGGAATGGGAGATCCGAGAAAACGCAAAAAAATGCTCAGATTTCTTGCAATTTCAGCAGCTGTAGGAATTACAGTTGTTTTGGCTAGTACCACACTTATTTCACAAGTTAAAGCACAAGATCCACTTTACCACAAATGTGTTAATGGATTAGATATTTCATATCATGTATCTGCCACATTAGACATTCTGGTAGATGGTAAAAAATGGGTCAGGCCAATTGATACCAGTACAGACATACCAAAAGACTGTGAAAGATCCATGACTTTTCTAGATGATGGAACTATTAGTGGCCAGTGGACAAAGAAATACCCATTTGAGGTAGGCCAATTCTTGTGGATGTCAGGCTTTCCCATAAGAGACATGGATGAAACTAAATCAAAAATATATGCAAACGAAGTAGAATCAGCTGATTTTATTCATACAATAGTACAAGACGGGGTCCATTACCAGGCAGAGTTTGTCACAAAGAATGCAGGAGCACCAACCTTTACTCCTCCGCCAAAAAGCTAAGTGTAAACTAGAGATCTCAAGTTGGCTCAATAATTCAAAGTTATTTGAAAATACCCAATAGTAGGGAAGGAATTAAAAATAAGAAAAAGAGTTTTTGGTGTTTTTACCAGTATTTACCGTTGTCT
>CAZWSG010000008.1:44100-53190 GCA_964636595.1 uncultured Nitrosopumilaceae archaeon | reverse complement strand
AATTAAAAATAAGAAAAAGAGTTTTTGGTGTTTTTACCAGTATTTACCGTTGTCTGGTATCAGACCAATGCCTTCTCTTTCAAAGTGCTTGTTGAGTTCTGCAACCCATCTTTCTCTTGTGTCGCCACCGAGACCGTGCACTCTGAGCCAGAACGCAATTACTCCGAGAAGGAATACTGTGAACATGATGGTTGCGAATATGTAGACCATCACATCATAGAATAGCGGGTCATAGTTTGGACCTATTTGACCTGCAAAGTTTGACAGCATACCTACGAGCATAGTGAATATCGTGCTCATCATGATTCCAAACAATTTAGGTGCGATATATACATTTCTGTAAGAGATGAAAAATAGAGATCTAATAGTAGATTAATAAAATAAGAAAAAAGAGAAGAACTAAGCTCTCTTTGCTTTTTCCGCTTGCTTTGCTCTTACGACAAAGGCAATGAAGATTCCACCGAATATTCCACCTGATATGATTGATGCACCGACTACACCGTTTGCATCAAGATATGGAGTACCTGAACCTGCGTGCGGATTATTTTGTACTGCTTGTACCTTAGCTCTTGCCAATGCTAACTCTTGCTCGAGTCCAAGACCACCACCTGGTGTGTATTGAGCTGCTGCAAATGGAGCAAATGTAGAGGCTGCGAATAGAGCCAACAATACAGTTCCGACAATTATTGGTGTTTTCATATGAATACCTAATTGAGATTCGATTTCGTAGATATTTAACTTTTATGTAATCAACACTTGAAAGTAGTCAAGTAACATTTATGTTTCCTTAAAAAACAAGCGCTTCGTGGGTCGACTCCATTCACACAGACACGGAAAATCACATTCAACAAGGCCGATCACTCCTAGTGCACCTACATGGGTGAAACAGAGTTCAGCCGAGATTGAAGAACTGATTGTGAAATATGCAAAGGAAGGTTTGCCTCCAAGCAAGATTGGGATAAAATTACGCGATCAACATGCAATACCAATTACAAGACAAATTGTCAAAAAATCAATCACAGAGATTTTAGAACAAAAGGGAGTCAAAACAGAAATGCCTGAAGATTTGAATAATTTGGTAAACAAGGCACTTGGTCTACAGAAACATTTGAAGGAGAATAAATCTGATAAAAGAAATGTCAGATCGCTTGAGCTCCTAGAGGCAAAGGTTCACAGATTATCTTCATATTACAAGAAGATTGGGAAGATACCCAAAACCTGGAAATATAAGGCAGTCATTGCTCAACTCGAGTAATGGCAAAGTTAGATCAAGCATTATCTTATTTTCATGATAGAGTTTCTGATTGCATCAAGACAGGAAAAAATATTTCAGTAATCACTCACCTTGATTGTGACGGAATAACTTCTGGCAGCATTGTTACAAAATCTTTGATCAGATCAGGAGCAAAATGTACCGTACGTACTGTCAATGAGTTTAGTAAAAATATTATTGAAAAGATGAAAAGTGATTCAAGACAGTTTCACATAATCACAGATCTTGGAGGTGGATTTGCAAAGGATATTGATGAGGCACTAGGAGAAGATTGGATAGTAGTTGATCATCATCAGATACCAAGCGAAGAATTTGACAATCAGAAAGTTATCAATGCTTGGAAATATGATGTGGATGGAGGAAAGGACGTTTCTGCAGGCGGTATGGCATATCTTGTTTCAAAAGCACTTCACAAGGAAAACACTGATTTAGCATGGATTGCAGTTGTTGCCGCATTAGGGGATCGTCAAGATCAAGGTGAAAAGAAATCGTTTACAGGGATAAATTTGGAAATTGCTGCTACTGCAAAGAAGAACAATCAAGTTGAAATCGATTTAGATATTTTACTTGTTGGTAGAGAAACAAGACCATTACCAGACGCACTTGCATTTACCTCACAACCTTTCATAGAGGGATTAACTTGGAATCGTGATGCATGTCTTTCACTTTTAAATTCCTCAGGAATAAAATTAAAGGACGGTAGTAGATGGCGGGTTCCTGCAGAACTAACAGAAGATGAAAAACGCACACTTCTTCAAACAATATCAAAGTACATTTCGACTAAAAATGCAAGCGACATACTAGATGAGCTTGTAGGATACACATACACATTATCTGGCGAAGACAAGAGAAGTTTCCTTCGTGATGCAAGAGAGTTTTCAACGATGCTAAACTCTTGTGGTAGGATTCGCAAGGCAGGGGTTGGAATAGCAATTTGCATGGGGGATAGAACCAAGATGCTACAAGAGGGTGAAAATATTTTGGTAGAATACAGGACATTTTTGAGAACCTACATGAATACACTTTCTAGCGAAAGATGGAGAATAACCGATAATGGTCATTACTTGATGGTAAATGGAGAAGGTCTAGTACCTGAAAATATGACAGGTGCTGTATCATCACTTCTTGGAGGATCACAGAAAAATACGGGAAAAATAATCATACTTAGAACAAACGGAGAAGAAGGAACAATAAAGTTCTCTTCACGCAAATCCACAGGCTGTAAATCTGAAGTAAATTTGGGATTATTAATGCGAGAATGCGCTGCAAGAGTATCAGGCGTGGGTGGAGGTCATGCTGCAGCTGCAGGTGCGAGAATTACAAAAGACAAATTGGATGAATTCCTGGATTACTTGGAAAAAAATGTCTCTAGAATGCAAAGTTCAAGTGTTTCTGAATAATCTTTCAGAGAAAAAGGCAGAATCCATAAGAAAATCGTTGGAGCCAGATAATGTAGATTTTCCAGAAAACCTTTCTTTTAAAATTGAAAAAGACAAAACATCTCTGATTTTCACATTTGAGGGTAAAGGAAATATACGAACATTGATTTCTACTATTGATGAAGTTCTTGAACAGACTCAAGTTATACTCAAAGTGACTAGTTGATGCTTGACCCAAAACTTCTTCGAGACAGTCCAGACAAGATCAGAAATATGTTAGAAGCAAGGGCTGTCAAATTTCCTCTTGATGAATTAATTACACTTGATAAAGATAGAAGAGAATTAATTATAAAAACTGACGAGTTTAGAAAAAAAAGAAATGAAGTATCATTAGAAATTGCAAGAAAAAAGAAAGCAAAGGAAGATGCATCAGGTCTCATAGACCAGATGCAAACAGTTTCAGACAATCTTAAAAAATTAGAAGAAGATCAGATAACAGTAGAAGAAAAATTCACAAAACTTTCTCTCACGCTACCCAACATGGTACATCAATCAGTCCCCATCGGAAAAGACGATACTGCAAACAAAGAGATAAAAAAATGGGGCAACATACCAGTTTTTGATTTCGAGGCAAAGGATCACATAGATTTGACACAGAGTTTAGATCTTGTAGATTTAGAGAGAGCTGCAAAAGTTTCAGGAGCAAGATTTTACTATCTCAAAAATCAACTTGTCAGATTAAACCAAGCATTATTACAGTTTGCACTTGATTTTCTGTCCGAGAAAAGTTACACTCCAATTCAAACACCGTTTTTGATAAACAAGGGGGCCATGGAAGGTGCCATAATTGCCCAAGATTTTGAAGATGTAATTTACAAGATTGAAGATGAAGACCTTTACCTCATAGGAACAAGTGAGCACGCAGTAGCATCAATGCATTCAGATGAGATAATTGATGGTAAAAAATTGCCCCTACGATATGCAGGAATTAGTACTTGTTTTAGAAAAGAAGCAGGAGCTCATGGCAGAGACCAGAAGGGAATATTTCGAGTACATCAATTCGAAAAGGTAGAGCAATTTGTATTTACAAGACCTGAAGATTCATGGCACGAACATGAGAAAATGCTTGAAATTGTAGAAGAATTTTATCAAAAAATAGAGATACCATATAGAATAATGCTATTATCAAGTGGAGATTTGGGTAAGGTTTCTGCCAAGACTTATGATCTAGAAGCATGGATGACAGGACAGAAAAACTACAGAGAGATAGTATCCTGTTCCAATTGTCTTGACTTTCAAGCAAGAAGGTTGAAAATAAGATTTAGAGATAGAACTGATGAACAACCACAATATCTACACTCTCTGAACAGTACCCTAGTAGCAACCACAAGAACAATGGTTGCAATAATAGAAAATTTCCAGACTAAAGATGGACATATTGCAGTTCCAAAGGCATTGCAAAAATATGTAGGCTCTAGCCTCATCTAAAATGTCGTACAACTTATATTTTGGCCTCAAAAGTTCATCATAGTTGGCACGTCAAAAGACTGCAAGAGTAAAAGACAAGTGGAGAGAAAAAAAGTGGGTTACAGTACTGCTTCCTGCATCATTTGACAAAAAACCAATTGCATACATTCCGGTTACTGATGATGATAGTGCAATAGGCAGAGTAATCGAAGTGACATTACATGATATACTAAAAGGAGATCCTTCCCAGCACCAATTCAAATTATATTTCCAGGTTCATAAAATAGATGGAGAAACTGCAACTACTATTTTCAAGAGATTTGAATATGCAAAGGAGTTTCTAAGAAGTCTTGTAAGACGAGGCTCATCATTAATTAGTTTTATCGCAGATGTAAAGACCAAAGATGGGTACATCTTCAGAATAAAGATAGTTGCGTTGACACAGAAAAAGTTGAATACTTCAAGAAAACATGCAATCAGATTAGTTGCTCAAGAGATAATGGCAAAAACCATTCCAGAGATGACAATAGATCAATTCATTCAAGCCACAGTATTTGGAAAAATAAACTCAGATATCATGGCCGCTGTCAAGAAGATAGTTCATGTGAGACATGTAGGAATTGAAAAGGCAAAGCTCATTAGAACTGCAGAGGGCGAAATTGCTCTGCTGCAAGCCTAATAGATATAATCCATCCTACCACACATATCATATAACATGGCACACCAGTTAGAAGTAGCAGTAGAAGTAATCTTACACGCTACAGAAAATAGTAAGAAAATCTTTGATCCAATCTTTGAGCTATTTCAGATAAATGAAGATGAGTTCATCATAGAAAGAACTCTTGGTCACTATGGAAATACCATATTGCTTGCCAAAACAACACTAACAAAAAAACGTGCAGATGAATTTATCAAAAAAATAGCATCCAAGATTCCAAAGACCCAGATGAAGGAGCTAATAGAAAACATAGACATGTATTTTGAAGACACTTCATTTTTTTTGAGAATAGGCAAAAATGAGATTGTGCGAAAAGAAATTAGCCTACAACAAAATAATGCAATAAAAATTAAGATAAAAATGCCAGTCTACAAAAAAGACCAAATTGCAAAAAAATACATAGAATTACTTACAGTTTGAATAAAATCTGCAAAGCCAAAGCATGATTTAATAATATTTATCAGCCTAAGAGAAAGGGGATGAGGTAATATTTTTGCCGCTCCAGTCTGAGCATCTGCTGTGAGGAAGCCGCGACGAACCGACCCACAAACCTTTTGATCTATTTTCATACGGTTCTTTTAAATAGAGTGGATCCTGTTTTTTCGCTGTGAAAACAGATTATGACATCATAGTAGCTGGAGGAGGGCTTGCAGGAATGATTGCCGCTCAATCAGCTTCGTATTATTCTAAACAAAGATTATCAATTCTAGTAATAGATAGAAATCCAGAACTTACCATAGGCAAGAAGACAATCAATGGATGGGTTTGCGGAGATGCGGTTGGAAAGAACACTGTAGACTACATGACTGAGAGGATCAAAATTGCATGGGGTAATCCTGAGATCGAACATCCAGTAAAAGGTGTGATGGCATTTTCCCCAGATAGAGAAACATCAATTCCCTTTGATGGTGATGGATATATGCTCAATAGACAACAACTTCCTCAACGTCAGCTTCGCGATGCAAAAAAAGCAGGAATCAATATACAATATTCTGTAGCACTAAGAGGTTTGTTGTATGACAATGGAACTGTTGTTGGTGTTGAAGGAACAAATCTAATTACAAACGAGCCATTCAAAAAAACTGCAAAGATAGTGGTTGATGCCACAGGAGTTACTTCTATGTTAAGAAATGGTTTGTCCATAAGTACAAAGATTGAACGAAAGATAGACCGTGATGATTTAGAATCTACTGGAAGACATATTATGAAATTTGAACAAGGTGTAGATGACAAGAAAGATTTTGATCCTGACTATTGCATCATCCATCTTGATCAAGATATAGCTCCTGGAGGATACGGGTGGGTGTTTCCAAAAGGAAAAGACAAGGCCAACATAGGATTAGGCGTACAACAAAAAGAATTGATAAAAAGAAATCACAGACTGGGTACACATGATGATGTTACAAAACTGATCAATGATTATGTAAAAATAAACAAAGCAATCAAGAATCCAAAGCTATCAGATGATTCAATGGATTCTAATAATGTAACAGGCAATTGGCAAGTTTCAGTTAGAAGACAAAACGATTGTCTAGTTGCAAATGGATACATGCTTGTTGGAGACTCGGCATGGATGCCAAAACCACTTGATGCCGGAGGAATTGGTCCTGCAATAGTTGCAGCTACCATACTAGGTAAAAATGCAGTAAATGCAATTGAGGCCAACGATGTTAGTGAAACAGGTCTTTGGCAATACAATATTGATTTCATAAATGATTATGGATACAAAACAGCAGGTCTAGAAGTTTTCAGACGACTACTTCAGACACTTACAAATGATCAGATAAACTATGGAATGAAACACTTTTTGTCAAAACTAGATGTAGAGGCAATTAGTAAGGGAGAGCACCCAGACTTTGGAACAGTTGGAAAATTAGGTATGCTGATAAGAGGAGCTCTTAATAAAAAGTTGGCAGATTCATTGAGATTCACTGCACAGCAGAACAAAACACTAACAGATCATTATTACAACTTCCCCAAAAAGCCTGACGGTTTTGAAGATTGGCAGAAGACATTGCACCATATTCTAGACGAATCATTTGCAAAGATAGAAGTCTAGATTTAGAAAACTTTTACAGTGCATTAAAACCGCTTTTTTCACAAAACAAAGGTAGGACAAGCAGCAGCATTAGACAGGATTAGTCATCAATAGAATGGGTCTTTCAAACATCAAGTCTTCTATCCTAATGCCAAAATAGAAGACATTTTTAAATTGAGGATGAGACTTGGAGCAAATGTGCTTGCAGAGTCATCATTATACATAGACTGGAATAACTCTTTTGAAGTTTTAGACAAGGCATATGCAGCTAACCTGTTTGTGCTCATAATAGGACCAAAAGGAACTGGTAAGACAACACTAGTGAGACAATTTGCTGCAAAACGAGGAATTAATCTTGAATCAATTAATTTCAGTTTAAGAACTCGTGAAAGTCACCTGGTGGGTGCAAAGACATTAGAGAATGGAGCAATCGGATTTGAACAAGGAATTTTAGTCAAGTCCATGAAAGAGGGCAACATGCTATATCTTGATGAAATAAATTCTGCAGAAGCAGATGTACTTCTTCGTCTTGATGAAGCATTAGATGACAGAAGGCAACTAGTCTTAAAAGAATCAAGTGGAGAATTGATTAATGCTGCAAAAGGATGGTTTGTTGTTGCTACAATCAACCCATTATCTCATGTAGGTACAAAAGAACTTCCGCCTCAATTGTTAAGTAGATTTCCAATAAGACTTAGACTAGATTACCCACCAGAAGAAATTGAATTCCAGATAGTCAAACAGTATTCTTCAGGATCTCATGAAAAAGATATCATGCAAGGAATAAAGTTGGCAAACATTCTACGACAGGCAGCAGCAGTTGAAGAGTTATACTATTCTCCAAGTTTGCGTGAAACAATAGCATTTGCAAAGATACTTGATTCAGGTATGAAAACAAGACAAGCTGCAGAAGTAGTGTTTGCTAATGTATACTTGCAATGGGGCAATGTAGAATTTCAAAAAGTAAATGACATCATAACATCAATGTTTGGTAGTTAATGCAATCATTACATCTACGAAATGACACATTACTTGAGATAGCTACATTTCTTGTAAGAAGATGGTCTGAAAAAGAATCTGTGACAGTTAGCATATCGGATCAAAAAGAAGTGCAGACCAAGCTGCGAGAAAACAAAGTGATGATGTTTTCACTAGAGAAATATCAGGGAACAGATTTTCAAAAATATAGACAGTTTAGAACAGCATTATGGTATGAATCTATGCGGATTAGATATTCAAATAAAATTCTCAGTAATGATCATGCTTTTGGCTTTATTCTCAATACCCTTGAGACAAGAAGAATTGAGACCATAGCAAGAACGGTTTGGCAAGGGATGGATAGTGAAATTATCTTCAGATATGGTGTTTCGTGGCTTTACAGACCATTATTGAATACGTTATACGGAAACACTAGAATTGTGGAAGGCTTTTCACAATATTTCCTACTGGGAGACATCAAAGGAGAACTTTTACCTAGTGCATTTGAAAAGGTTCAGAAAGCAAGCAAGTTAGCTATGGAGATAGTTAAAGAGGCCATTGAAAAAAAATATGAAACAAATTGGCTTGAAAAAAAGATACCAGAAATAATCAAAATTCTAGAAATTGATCCACTTTTAACTATTCCAATATCAATACCGAAAATCAGTTCTGGAATGGCACTTTCAGATCAGGAATTTGTGAAGACTTTGAACAAGATTGCAAAATATCGTGAAAATGATTTTGGTGAACTGGATCCACAAAAAATTACAGAAGGTAGAGATGTCTTTGAAGAATTCAAGGTTTTACTAGAAGAATCAAAGAGAACAGAGAACAAAGGACTAAACAGTGAAGTGATAGGAGTAAACATTCCCACTGCAACAAATGTAGATGAAACAAAAATTGTTGATACAGATCTAATAAATCACTTGAAAGCAAAATTCAAAGAATGGAAATCAGGCTGGAAAGAAGAACATGTTTTCACAGGAGATGAATTTGATGAAGAATCTCACATGGAAGGCCACAAGCCATTCCTATCAGATAGAAAAATTGCAATCAAGACCAAGATTGTGATACTTCTTGATCATTCATCCAGCATAGCAAACCAAGAGATACAGTACAAAAAAGCAACACTTGCATTGTGTGAAGTCTTGGAATATCTAAAAGTAAAATTTTCAGTATATGCATTTAACACAGAACAAAAACAAGTTATTTGTTGGTTGATAAAACCAGAAAATTT
>CAZWSG010000008.1:39027-44000 GCA_964636595.1 uncultured Nitrosopumilaceae archaeon | reverse complement strand
GCAATAATGATTGCAAACAATCTCAGAAGACTTGGTTACGAACGTACTCTTGCTGTAAGTAGACTAAGTGATATTCCAAAAAGAGTTTTGAATGTACTAGGAACTAGTTGAGATGAAATGTCTATCAGTATCACAACCTTATGCCGATTTGATAATTAGCGGTAAAAAAACAATAGAGTTGCGAACATGGAATACAAAATTTAGAGGTGAATTTCTAATTCATGCACCAATCAAAATCAAAGACAACGCATGTGAGAAATTAGGTATTGACAAGTCAAGTCTTAGAACAGGAGTAATAATAGGAAAAGCTGAAATTTATGATGTAAAATCATACGAATTCATAAAGGAGCTCAAGAATGATTATAACAAACATTTTGCAACCGAAGAATTTCTGCGTCACAAATATGGATTTCTCCTTAGAAAACCTCAGGCTCTTAGAGTTCCAATTCCATACAAAGGTAGCTTAGGGTTTTTTGAAGTTAAGATGCGTGCAGGATTACCATCAAACAATGATATCAAATCAGAATTATTTGATGAGGAATACAGATACCAATGGATAGGAAAACACTAAGTGAAATAAAGAAATTAGATTTTGATATTTGGATTTTCTTTTTTGAGTTTTTCCCAGTCTGCAAGAAAATTTTTCAGACCAATATCTGTTAAAGGATGTTTTAACATTTTTCCTAGTATATCAGGTGGTAATGTTACTACATCTGCTCCAATTTTTGCAGCTTCAACTACATGCATAGGATGCCTTACGCTTGCAACAAGAATTTGTGTACCAAATTTGTAATTCTCAAAGACTTGGTGTATCTCTTTGATAAGGTTCATGCCATCTTGTCCGTTATCATCAAGTCTTCCGATAAATGGACTCACATATTTTGCACCGGCTTTTGCTGCCAATATTGCCTGATTTACGGAAAAACAAAGTGTGACATTTACTGGAATATTCTCAGATGTCAAGATCTTGCAAGCTTTTAGACCATCAGGGGTTAGAGGACATTTTACAATCACATTGTTACCATATTTTCTAAGTCGCCTACCTTCTTCTAGCATTCCATTGGTTTCTAGGCTCAATACTTCCAAGCTAACATCACCTTTGATAATTTGAACAATTTCCTCCATAACTTTTTGAGGATCTCCTCCCTCCTTTGCCATCAGAGATGGATTTGTAGTTATTCCATCTACAAGACCCATATCGTTGTACATCTTTATTGCCGAAATATTTGCAGTATCCAGAAATATCTTCATCTGGTTTGACTCCGAATAGACTTAACTGCATTAGATATATGAATTGATGTAATACCATGTTTTTCAAGTAAGAGTGGAATCTCACCATCTCTTGCAGATTCACCAAACTGATCCTTTACCCCTATACGTTTTACAGGAACAGGATATGTTTCAGAGACTGTCTCTGCAACTGCAGAACCAAGTCCTGCCAATACATTATGTTCTTCACATGTGACTATTCCTCCAGTCTCACGTGCTGCCTTTTCTAAAATTTCAGAATCAATGGGTTTGATAGAAAACATATCAATAACTCTACATGAAATTCCTTCTTGTTTCAAAGAGTCTGCAGCTTCAAGAGCAATACTAACAGTTATTCCACATGCAACAATAGTACAATCAGATCCATCTCGCAGAACAATTCCTTTACCCATCTGAAAGTCTTGTTCTTTTGAATGAATTACAGGTGTTTTTGATCTTGCCAATCTCATGTAACATGGACCATAAACTTGTGCAAAAAGTCGAGTGAGTTTTTCTACAGCTATAGTATCAGCTGGAACAAAGACCTTAAGATTTGGAATGACTCTCATTATTGCAATGTCTTCAATCTGTTGATGAGAACCACCATCAGGGCCAACGCTAAGACCTCCATGAGATACAACCATTTTCACATTTAATCCATTTTTTCCGTTTCTTGAAGGATATGCTATTGCATTACGTATCTGATCAACACATCGACCAGGAAGAAATGCAGCATAAGTACTTGCAAATGGAATTTTACCTTCATTTGCAAGACCTGCAGCCATAGTAACCAAGTTAGCTTCAGCAATGCCAACATTGAAGAATCTATTTGGAAATTTTTTTCCAAATGGTTTTGTCTTTAATGAATCAGTGGTATCCGCTCCAACTACTACAATATTAGAATTTTCCTCACCTAGCTGTAGAAGTGTTTCACCATAAACAGTTCTCATATCAGCAAATTCTGTCATGAAAACCCTGCCTCCTGAGATATCTGTAAAAGTTCAGTCTTCTTTTTACCTACCTCGTGTAGATCTATCCATTTTTTTACAAGATCATTACCTCCAAGGCTATGAGCTTTGTTAATCAAGAGTTTTCTTCGTGCATGCATTAGCTTCTTTCTAAATTCAATAATTGTAGCGCGAACATCTTTTTGTCCTATTATTGCGCTTCCACCTACGAATACCCTAGCGCCATCCAAGAAACAGGATTCCACATTTGTCAAATCCACTCCTCCATCTGCCTCAATCAGACCCTCAAATTTTCGTTCAGACAAGAATTTTGTTATTCGTTGTGTCTTCTCATGTGTAGATTCAATATATTTTTGGCCGGATTTTCCTGGGATCACTGACATTATTATTAGCTGATCCAAATCTTGAATGAATTTCTCAGACCATTGAGGCAATTCAGTATCAGGATTAATTGCAAGTCCTACACTTACAGAATTTGAGCGCAGAATATCATGAATTTCTCCAAAACTTGATTCGTCGCAGACTTCAGCATGCACTGTAATTATGTCAGATCCTGCATCGACATAGTTCTTCACATGTTTTACGGGTTCTGTGATCATAAGATGAGTATCAAAAGGAATTGGAGTGAGTGGTCTTAGTTGTTTTATTTTTTCATGATCAAATGTTTTGTTTGGTACAAATACGCCATCCATCACATCGAGGTGAATAAAATCTGCTCTTGCAAGAGATGCTCTCTTGACTTCGTTTTCTAAATTCATCATGTCACCTGCAATTATGGAGGGAGATATCAAAAATTGACAATCTAATTCTAGATCAATTATCGGGGACATTTGGGGATTTGGTGCAACCCCATGCCATTTCGGATTATCTTCCATGTGTTCTACAGATTTGCCTTTGATGGTGCGAGATATGATAATTGATGGAGCTCCCTTTGTTTGCAATGCAGAATTTACTGCCTTGGAAATTTGTTCTATACGATGACCGTCTATTTCCAAGACATTCCATCCAAAAGATCTCCATTTATCTCCCACCTTCCATCTTGCAGCATTTTTCCACATCTCAGAAATATCATCACTGACAAGCTCCTCATCTAGCGGCATTACTCTTTCTGTATAGTCATCTTGCTGAATGAAGTTCCTATCCAAGAAAACTGTCAAATTATCCACTTTGTATTTAGGTGCAGTCATGGCAGCCTCCCAAACTTGTCCTTCATCAGATTCACCATCGCCAATTACTGTGTAGATATGATGATTTTTTCCATCAATTCTTGCAGCAAGAGCCATTCCAATAGAAAATGACAATCCCAATCCAAGTGATCCTCCACAAAACTCAACCCCTGGACACTTAAAGTCAGGATGACCTTGCAATTTACTTCCAAATTTTCTCAAAGTTTCCATTTCGGATTTAGCAAAAAATCCAGCTACTGCAAGATTAGAAAATAAACCAGGTGAGGCATGGCCTTTTGATAACACAAGTCTATCTCGATCTGCCCAAAGAGGATTTTGTGGGTCACAGTGTAAGAATTTGAAATACATGCATCCTAGTATCTCTGCCATGGAAAATGACCCTCCAGGATGACCTGAGCCAGCAGTAGTTATTCCTTTAATCACAAGTTTCCTAGCTTCTTTTACTTTTTTGAAAATATGATAATAATTTAGAGCCATGTCCATGCCAAAATTTGGATCTTAGAATTTCCACATGAATTCAAATTCATGTTTTTTAGCGCATTTGGAGTAAATAAAAAGTTATTTCACAAAACATTAATCCAAAGTCAACGTAGAAAAAATATGGATATAAGAGATCTCTTTCCTCTTGTTATTTATGATGACAAATGCTATCTTTGTTCTAAATTTGCAAGTGTAGTACATGTCTTTGCTAAAGATAAGATCTTAATTGTTGGTCACTATTCCGACATGGGAATTAAAATAAAATCAGAGATTTTTGATTATGATTATGATTCAACCAAAATGTTCTGGTTCATCACAAAAAAGACAGCATATGGCGGAAGAGCGGCAATCTTACCCCTCTTTTTCAATATTTTAACTTGCAGATCAAGAAAACATCTAGACTATGACTCATCTTCTAATTGTAGTCAAGATTGCAAAACTCCAAAAGCATTTTTCATGAGAACTGGGAGTCTATTGTCTAACAGCAAAAAAATAGCCTTAAAGTTCTAAAACTAGTATCCTCTACTGTTTCTATCAGGTGTTCCAACATTTGGATTTCGAAATCCATGCTTTTCCATCATATGGTTTAGAAACCTAATGTCATCAGAGAATTTCTCTCCGCATATACTACAGTTACTCATAGTATCAATGACTGATCGTGATCTTTTTTAGGTTTTGTAAATATATACAGCATATGACAGATAACCAGAAACTACACAAAATTACCTTTACTATAACACCTAACGCAAATGGCTATGTTATAGGATGCAATGAGATACAATCACTGTTCACAGATGTATCTTCAGTTACAGAAATAGATAGAATTGTAAAAGATCTTGTATCAGAATACATCGATAACTTTCCAGATGACGCCCAAAAGCGTGGTTTTGATAAAAATACGCCTGTAGAAACTACATGGCATGCGTCTCCCAATTCTGTTGCTTTGGATTAGTAAAAGGCGCCAGCACTACTGCTTCCCAAGGGCTCTCGCACCTTAGTAACACAGTAGCGACATTGGGTTTGACTTCCGGGTTCGGTATGGGACCGGGTCGGACCCCAACGCTGTGGCCGGCTTAGTTTCTTTGGCTTC
>CAZWSG010000008.1:27184-38927 GCA_964636595.1 uncultured Nitrosopumilaceae archaeon | reverse complement strand
GGTATGGGACCGGGTCGGACCCCAACGCTGTGGCCGGCTTAGTTTCTTTGGCTTCTAATGTTATGTATTAATCTTGCTTGAGAATGTCTGGTAGAAAATATACTCTAGAACTAGTCAAACTCGTATTTTTTGGTCTAATTATATGACCTCTCTTGATAGAGATATAAATTAAGAAAAGAGGAAAGTACGTTATGACTCATCGAGTTGCAGTACTTGATAAGGAAAATTGTCAGACCAAAAAGTGTGGTCTAGAGTGTATCAAATATTGTCCAGTAAACAAGATGGGTTCAGATTGCATAGTGCTAAATGAAGAAACTGCCAAGGCTCAGATTGATGAAAATATTTGTAACGGATGTGGGATTTGTGTCAAGGTTTGTCCGTTTGATGCAATAACAATTGTCAATCTAGCAGAAGAACTAAAGACAGACAAGATTCACCAGTATGGTCAAAATTCATTCAGGCTTTACAGAATCCCTAGTTTAAAGAAAGGTCAGGTTATGGGTCTTTTAGGAAGAAATGGCATAGGAAAGAGTACTGTAGTTGGCATATTATCTGGAAATCTCAGACCAAACTTGGGAAATTACGCTACACCTCCAGAATGGAGTCAAATTTTAAAACATTTTCAAGGTACTGAACTTAAACCACATTTTGAAAAAATAGCAAATAACGAGTTAAAGGCATCCATAAAACCTCAGCAAGTATACAACTTGGCAAAAGTGTTTGATGGAAATGCAAAAGAACTTTTGGAAAAATATGATGAACGTGGAAAGGCCCGAGAATTAATACAACAACTTGGCTTGCAAAATTCTTTGGAGAATAAAATTACAGATTTGAGTGGAGGAGAATTACAAAGAATTGCAGTAGCAGTAGCAGCATCAAGAGAATCAGACTTCTATTTCTTTGATGAACCATCATCGTATAATGATGTCTTTCAGAGGATTGGAGTTGCCAGAGTAATTCAGGATCTTGCCAAGGAGGGAAAAAGTGTAATGGTAGTAGAGCACGATTTGACATTGTTAGATTATCTAAGTGATTTTATTGAGATCCTTTATGGCGAGCCTGCAGCATATGGCATAGTTGCAAACATGCTTTCCACTAAAGTTGGAATTAATGTATTCCTTGATGGCTATCTTCCAAACGAGAATGTTAGGTTTAGAGATGCTGCATTCAAGTTTGACGCATCCACATCAACAGATGAATTTGTTACAATTGAGAACATCATAAATTATCCAAGCCTAGAAAGAAAATTTGCAAATTTTTCTCTATCAATTGATGCAGGTAGAGTAAAGAAAAGTGAAGTTTTAGGAATTGTGGGTGCAAACGCATTAGGGAAAACAACCATGATGAAGATGATAGCAGGTGTTGAAAAGCCTGATGTTGGAAGTATAGAAAGCAAGGTAAAGATTGCTTACAAGCCACAATATCTAACAAATGATTTTGATATCGAAGTAATCTCTCTACTTGAGAAAGCATATGGTGGATCAATACAAGAAACCCCAGAAGAAGAAGTCATAATCAATCCTATGAAAATAAAAAAACTATACAACAAGTCTGTCAGAAATTTGTCTGGTGGAGAACTTCAAAAAGTGGCAATTGGAGCATGTCTTTTGCAAAAAGTTGATGTCTACGCACTTGATGAACCTTCTGCATTTTTAGACGTAGAAGATAGAATAGCAGTGGCAAAACTTATTCAAAGATATGTAAGATCTTATGGAAAATCTGCAATCATAGTTGATCATGATATTCAGCTCATGGATTTGATCTCTGATTCAATCGTCATATTCCACGGAACCCCCGGAAGAGAAGGTTATGCAACAACTCCAAAACCAAAGGTAGATGGCATGAATGAATTCTTGAGATCTCTTGACATGACATATAGAAGAGACGAGACCAGTATGAGACCCAGAGTAAATAAATTGGAAAGCAGACTAGACAGGGAACAAAAACAGTCCGGAAAGTTTTACTATAGAAATTGACAAAGATGCTAAAACAGGCAGTAGCTGGGATCCTCACAGAAGCGGAGGCAGAGGAACTTTATGGTGCATTTGATCAGATAGGAAATATCATAATACTAAGGGTTCCAGATTCCCTTCTGCCAAAAAGAAAAATAATTGGTGAGGTTCTCTTAGAAAAGGTAAAGACAGCAAAATCAATCTATTGTCAATCATCCCCAGTTGAAGGAGACTATAGAATAAGAAAGTTGGAGCTTCTTGCAGGAGATGACAAGACTGAAACTGAATACAAGGAACACGGTTGTAGATTCAAAGTAGATGTAGAAAAGGCCTTTTTTTCACCCAGACTTTCAACAGAACGTGAAAGAATTGCAGAGACAATCAAAGATGGAGAAACTATAATCAATATGTTTGGAGGAGTTGGAATGTTTTCCATCGTAGCTGCAAAGAAGAAAAAGTGTCACGTATACAATGTTGATATTAATCCTGATGCAGCTAGATTATGTTCTGAGAACATATTATTGAATAAACTAAAAGGAACTGTAGAATCAATAGAAGGAAATGCTGCAAAAGTTATAGAAGAAAAATTACATGATACAGGGGACAGAATTCTAATGCTACTACCAGAAAGATCAGATGAGTTTCTCGAGTCTGCCATCAAGGCTGCAAAGAAAAAGGCTGTAATACATTACTATTGTCACATTCGTGCAGAAAAAAAAGACCAAGTCTCATCGTTAGCACCACAACATTTTCTAAGTGTTGTAAATGTCAAATCTGAAATCTTGGGCTCAAAAATTGTACGACCAGTAGGTCCAAGATTTTATCAAGCAGTAGTTGATGCAGCCATATCCAAGTGATTACTTGTCATCAGTTACAAGAGATGAAGGAGACGGTCTTGAAGTTGCCATATTATACCCAATCCAAGAAATTACTCCAAGAATTCCTCCGACCGCCATGAGTACTGAGAGTTGTAATACTATAGGACTCCATTCAGAGAGCATCAACAAATATGCATAGAGAAAAAAACCTACAATTGCCAAGACAAATATCATTATTCCAATAGTTTTTTGTCTTGCCATAAGGCTAGAGTCTTTTTGTGACTTATTTATTTTAATCTAGTAAGCAAACTCAATTGCCATAAGATATGCATCCTCTCCGTCGCGATAATATGCTTTTAGTCGTTGTTTTATGATAAATCCAAGTTTTTCATAAAGTCGTACAGCATCACTGTTACTACACCTGACTTCAAGATACAGTTCATCGGATTTTTTCAGTTTTACTCCTGCAATTGCTTCCTGGACTAGACCTTCCCCGATACCTTTTCTTCTATTTTCATCTAATACCGCAACTGATACAACATGACCTTTTTTTACAAAACCAAGTTTTTTGAAATTTGAAAAACCATACTCTATTTTACACATTATGTATCCCACAAGCTTCTTTTCAACCTCAGCCACTAGAAACGCTTCAGGTAGCTCAGCAAGCAGGCTTTCATAGAAATAGTCAGAATAGTGCTCAGGTAGTGTTTTTAGATTTATCTCCATAGTTGGAATCAAGTCAGATAGATCACATCTACGAATAATGCAATTTCCAATTTCTCGTAAGGCTACCTGCATTAGTATGATCTGGAATTATTAATTATTTAACTTTAAGCAACAATAAAAGAAATAATTACAGTAAAAGACACACAGTCAAGCATATCAGGTCTTGATGAAATTCATCAAATGGTTTGTGCATATTTTATCGTAGTAATATATGAGAGCCATCAGGAATAATTGTGATCTTCTGTCTGTCACCATATGTTTTAAGAACATAATCTATTGTTTCCTTTGCACCACTAAATGGAATCATTTCAAGTTTATTTTTTGTATAAAGATATGGCAAAATTGATACTATACCTATTCCAAATTTCTTGCGCATTTCTGTCAAGAATAATAAATCTTCCATTCCATCCACATATTTAGAAGGATTTTTCAGTTTCTCCAAATTCATTCTACCTTCAACATATTGTTGAATTGCCTCAGAACCCAATCCAGTTTTACATTCTGCAAGAAGTATTACTAATCCCTCTTCTTTTATCGCACCTGAACAATTCCAGATGGATGAAAGTGATCTACTTAGTGTCTCATTACTAGTCTCTTTTCCAGTGCTAACAATTGCTACCCTATGTTTTTCTGTCTCAGATATTGTAAGAGAAGACATAGATTTTGACAATGAGAAGGTTGAGGATGGATGACCTGTGGCAATGTCAATTATTCCTGTTTGATTTGCTACAATTTCAATAGAAGATATTTCAAAGCCATCAGTGAATTTTTTTGCAACCTGCATAGTTTGTAGATCATAACCAGGAAGTGGAAGATTTCCTTCTCTTTTTTCATATGCCTCAAGCATGTTGTCTTTTCCAAATCTTCGCAATAGTTTGGTGGATATGGTATTATACCCAAACAGTCCATCAAATTCCATTTCTCCAATAAAAATCAAATTGGCATTGGAAAATTGAGATGCATCAAATTCAGATATAGAAATGGTAGGATCAGAGAAAACATTTTTTACAGAATTCAGGTTTGGCTTGTCTACTAGGAATTTTGGTTTTGGAAGTAACTTTTTTGTGCACATATCCAATAAAATTGAAATAATTTTTTGAGTTGTTTTAGAATATTCCATTATAACAAATTCTGTTGGTTTTGACAGGTCAAGAGATTCTAATTTTGACGCAATCTCTGAGTCACTCAAGTTTACACTTCCAGATTCAACCTGTTTTTCTAAATTCTCAGCTCTGACATCAAGAACAACGTCAGTAGGTCCATAGCTAAGCCAAATTTCAGGCATACCATAACGAAGGGACAGTTAAAATAAATCTACTTCGGTAAATTTTACAGTGGATTTTGTCAAAGAATTTGCAATATTTTTGCAAAAAAGCGGTGCAATCAAGTTTGGTGACTTTAAACTTTCAAGTGGGAAAGACAGTGCATACTATATCGATCTTAGACTAGTACCAAGTTTTCCACACCAATTCAGAAAGATGGTAAAAGCTGTTCAAAATTTAATATCACAAAAAATAGGGTTAGATAGTTTTGACTATATTGCATCAGTTCCAACATCAGGGCTTGTAATAGCATCAGCTTTGGCCATAGAAACGGCAAAACCTTTGATTTACATCAGACAAAAGCCAAAAGACTATGGTACTGGCAGTCTCATAGAGGGAAAAATACCGGAGGGATCAAGAGTAATCCTAGTAGATGATGTTGGAACAACTGGTCATTCATTACTTAATGCCATCAAGGCTCTAAAAGATGCCAAGATAACAGTAGAGTCAGCATTTATCATAGTCAATAGACTTGAAGGGGCACAGGAAAATTTAGGGGCTGAAAAGGTAAAATTGTATGAGATTACAGACATACTTGCAATTTCCAATATTTTGCACACTGAAAATGTTTTGGATGAACAAACTCTTGATAGAATTAAGAAACAAATGAATTCATCAAAATCAAGTTAGATTTATTTAGCTTTCGTAGATCATTAATTTTTTTTCTTCTAAAAGTGTGTGTAGATTATGCACTGATCTATAAACATCGGATTCTTTTTTTGCTCCAGTACAAACAAGTTTTCCAGATGCAAACAATAGTATGACAGTCTTTGGATCAAGCATTCTATGTATCAGACCTGGAAATTGTTCTGGTTCATACATACTTCGAGGAAGACTTCTTGCAGCTTGTTCCAAGTGTATCTTTCCACCAAGATTAGCAGAAGCAACCATATTCTGAATTACAATGACTGCATCTTTTTTTATCTTGATTCCACCTTTTCTCAATGTCTGAACAACACTACGTACTGCTTTGATTGATTGTTCTTCAGATTTTGCTCCAGTACAAACCATTTTTCCAGAACTGAAGATCAATGTTGCAGTTTTTGGTGACTTTATTCGAAAAACTAAACCTGGAAACTGATCAGGATGATACTCGACATCAGGAAATGTTTGAGTTATTACATTGAGATCAATTCGTTGATCAACTGAAGCAGAAGCCACAACATTTTCTATGCTTACAATAGGTTTTGTTTGAGGCATTTCGGTGTTTAAATACGCGCTTTATATATACTCTATAAAATTTTACGTAGACATTTTTTACATAAAATTTATCAAATTATTTTCAAAAGAGAGGCAGCTCAGACAAATGCCTTCACATCATCGTGTCAGTTATAACTCTGATTCTTCATTGCAGCCAAATGAAGATAATTTACTGCTTATTTTAAAATTAGTATAGTGTAATGAAAAATTTTATTCCCGTACTTTAGTCATCATTGATCAATTCCATATCAAAAATATCAGTAACTAAAGTAGATGCAACAAACTAGAGAAACCAAAATAGTGGGCCCAAAGGGCTTCGATCCCTTGGCTCACCGGTTATGAGCCGGTTACTCTACCAAGCTGAGTTATGGGCCCTACGAAAGAGCAAATTGACATGCGCTATAAAATAGTATAGCGATTAACAATAAGCATTGTAACAGCTGTCAAGTAAGAGATTTTGAGCAGCTACTGATTTACTAGCTATTTCTACTAGTTCATCTTCTTTTGATGCGGAAGTTTTTTCCAAGATTTTTCTCCAGAGAGCAGCATGTCGTATGTCAGCCTCTGCGTGAAGTCTGAAATATTCTATTGCATCATCATCTGAAAGACCATAGAATTTTCTCAATCCATCTATTTTTGATAAGCTAATCTTTGGTATTTCTTGTTCCAAGGCATACATTGCAGCAGCTCCACCCTCAAATGTATTCATCAAGCATGAAAGATTTGAAATGGCTTGTTTTGTATAGTCAAGGCCTGCATATTGTCTTAGTTCATTTTGTGACACACCTAAGGCGGATGCGAATTTTATCCATGGTTCTATATGTTCAGATTCCTCGTCTCTATTTGAGACAAGTGTGTTTTTGATCTCAGATGGACTTTTCTCCATCACTTGTCCTACAAACGAGGGAACTGATTTTACTAGTTGAAAATATTCTTTTGAATAACCGCTAAGAGAGTCCATTGATAACTTGCCTTCATTCCACATTACATAGAATTTGTGCTTTAACAAACTCTGATCTTCAATTATTTTGTCAATTCTTGTAATAAGAGAACTCATAGTAATTATCAAGTTCCAGCAATAAAAAAATCTTTGGAATGCCTTCAAAAGGATTTTATGGATATAAAATAGGATGCAATTTGGGCTCCAGTGGTGTAGACCGGTCAAGCATGTGGGACTTTCAATCCTACGACCCGGGTTCAAATTCTTTATGATGAAAATCCCGGCTGGAGCACCACCTTTCAAAAGCATTAATATTCTAACTGTGGTTACGGTTGCTAGTGTAAATTCTTGGATAGAAAGAATTTTGAAATAAATCCGCTCATAAAAGACTTTGAAAATTACATAAACAAGGTTGACAATGCAATTAAACAAGAATTAGATCTATACTCTGCCTCAGAATTTTTTGAACCATTACAATATTCTCTGGAAGGTGGTAAGAGAATAAGACCATTAATTCTCATCCTATCTGCAGAAAGTGTAGGAAAGTGTGATGGAAATGCATATTCTGCATCATGTGCAGTAGAGTTACTACACACCGAATCTGTAATTCATGATGATATAATTGATAATGAAATTCTAAGAAGAAGAAAGGATCCTTTTCATATAAAGTACGGATATAACACCAGCATCATAACAGGAGATTTTGTTTTAGGTTTGATTTTGAATATATCATCTCGCCTAGATAATGCAAGAATAGGAAGAGAACTTGCAATTACTGCAATGATGATGAGTGAAGGAGAAATGATTGAAACCCGATTAGAGACAAGTGAAGATGTTACTTTTGATGATTATGTCAAGGTGATGGAATACAAGACTGCTACTGCATTTGAAGCAGCTGCAAAGATTGGAGCCATATTAGGCGGAGGCACCGAGGAACAAATTTTGGCACTTGCAGAATATGGTAAAAACATGGGAATAGCATATCAAATCAGAGATGATTTACAAGATTGGAATAATGAAGACAAGTTATTCAACACATTGATCAAGAAAAGTTCGGACCCACGTATTGTATTTGACAAGATGGATGTCATGCTCAATAATTATTCCAAGAAAGCAAAGACAGCATTAAGAAAAATTAATGACGGTCCATCAAGAACAAGGTTAGAGAGTCTTCTAGACTTTACTATGCTTAGTGTATAACTGGCAATCCGCTCATAATAGGAACTGCAGATTTTGCAAATTGTATAACTGGATCTGGATAGATACCTATTCCAACTATGAAGATTATTGAGAATATCATGACTGCAATTACGGATCTTGGTTCCTTTAGTCTCTTGTTTGATTCTCCTTCTTCAAAGTACATTTTTCTAATTATCCAACCATAGTAAGCAAGCGAGAGTGCACTGTTAAGAACTCCTGCAACTGCAAGATATGGTGCCCACCATAAAGTATGACCAGCATCTATTGCAGATCCAAATAACATTAGTTTACTCCAGAATCCATTGAGTGGTGGTACACCAGCTAATGCAAGTAATGAAATCGTAAGACCAAGTGCAGTAATTGGCATTCTTTTACCAAGACCTTTTATCTTTTCAATATGAGTAACACCAAGAGTTGTAACTATTCCTGCAACAGCAATGAAGGTAGATGCTTTCATTACAGAATGATTCAAGATGTGGAACAATGAGGCCTGGATTCCAATTGGTGAGATGGGTGCCACACTAAGACCAATCAGAATGTATCCAGCTTGGCCAATACTGGAATAGGCAAGCATTCTTGTGAGGTTTCTTTGCTTGATTGCAGCCAAGTTTCCTACAGTCATGGTTACAATAGCAATTACTGCAAGTGCAAATGCCCAATGAAGATTGAGTGCTATTGCACCCATTATTATCACTCTCAGGGCTGCGGCAAAACCTGCTTTCTTTGTACCAGCTGCAAGTAATGCCGCTATTGTTGGAGGAGCACCTTCGTATGCATCAGGTAACCACATGTGGAATGGGACTAGACCTATTTTGAATCCAAAACCAGCTATGAACATACCTACAGCAAGTATTGCAAGTGGCATCATGTCAGGTCCAAGCTTTGAGAACCCAACAATCACTTGTTCAATATTTGTAGAACCTGTTAGACCATATGCGATTGAGATTCCATAGATTATGATTCCAGATGATAATGCACCAAACAAGAAATACTTGATTGCAGCTTCATTTGATGAAGGATCCTTTTTGAGATATCCAGCCAAGACATATGTTGGAATACTCATGAGTTCCCATGCTATGAATAGCATCACGAGATCAGTCGAGTATGCAATCAGTATCATTCCAACTGATGCAAGTAGAATTAATGAGTAGTATACCGCAGGATTGGCTCTCTTACGCATATAGTTAAACGAGCCAACTGTTGTCATTATTCCGACAATCAACATTGCAATTGCAAAGAATGATCCAAACTTGTCATCAACTAGAACATTTGACGAGAAAATTGCAGACTGGGTAATATGTTTTGTAATTATTTGATAAATAACAAATCCAATTGCTGCAAGTAATGCACCAAGAGTTATGGCGCCATAAACAGAGGAGCCTTTTTCTTTTCTTGCTACATTAATTACTGGAATTAATACTCCTACTGCTCCCAGTATCAAAGTTAACATGATTGGTGTTGATGTAAAGTCTATCATTTCTATCTCCTAAATTAACAACAGGAATACTACGATTAGTATACCTACTCCAAAGATGTAAAGATAAGATTGAGAAACTCCTGTCTGTGTTGCTTGCATTATTCTTGCACCACCAGCCATAGTCTTCTCTGGAACCACATTGAATCCTTCCAATACAATGTTCTCAAAGTACTTGTAGAGACCCCTGGCTACGTATAGAGGAGCCACTACAAATCCCCAATAGATCAATGCATTGAGATACCATCTGTTTAAGAAAAATTTGTGAATAGCATAAAAGAATATGTTTGAATTTACGAATTTTACTGGGTCAACAAATCTTCCAATATAGAAGACATATCCCAATCCAAATCCAATTGCAAATGCAGCTAGTGAGGCCATGAGAGCTATAGGATTAACACCTTCTAGGAAACCACCAAGTAATGGTTGTCCGCCCATTGCAACAGCATCAACATTAGACTTTATTCCAAAGGTTGAACCCAAGTAGTTAACAAATAGATCATGTATTTGGTGTTCAAATGCAAGACCCATCACACCCACTCCAATTGTCAATGCAGCAAGTATTCCATATGGAACCCACATTGAAGGGCTAGCTTCGTGTACATGATGTCCTGCTTTTTCTAATTCTTCAATATGCTTGCTTTTGTTACCAAAGAATACTAGTCCTATCATCCTAGTTGTATAGAATGCAGTTATCACTGCAGTAACTACTGCAATTGCAAATAGTGGAAGAGCCCAAGTATTACCTGACTGATAAACTGCTGCAAATATTGCATCCTTACTCCAGAAACCTGTTGTGATAAATGGAGCACCCATCAAGCCAAGACCAGCTGCCCACATAAAGACATAGGTCTTTTTCATGTATTTTCTTAAACCTCCCATATCTGTCATAAACCTGGAACCAACAATGTGCAATACAGAACCTGCAGCCATGAACAACGATGCCTTGAACATGGCATGTGAAATCAGATGGAAAAATCCAGCTGTATAACCATCAACAAATTGTTTTGAAAGACCTGCAACACCAAGAGCCATCATCATGTAACCTATCTGGGAACCAGTAGAATATGCAAGGACTTTCTTTATTTCAGGATGTACCATTCCTTGTGTGGCAAGAAGAAGTGCAGTTATTGCTCCAACCCATGCTATCACTTCAAAGAATTGATCCATGTTAATCCCAATTGCTGCTAGTGCAAAGAATAGAGGAGCCAATCTTGCTACCAAAAATACACCAGCCTTTACCATTGTTGCAGCATGAATAAGTGCTGAAACTGCAGTAGGTCCTGTCATTGCTTCAAGTAGCCATTCATTTAATGGAAATTGTGCAGATTTTCCTATTGCACCGCCAAACAACAAGACAGCAGCTGGAATCAACAAGTGTTGTGAAGCCATAGCAGTTGCCCAGCTAGTATTTGCAGTTAATTCTCTAAATCCAAAAGTACCTGCAAATGCAAAGATTAGGAACATACCAGCCAGCATCATGACATCACCAACCTTGGTCATGATGAACGCCTTCATTCCAGAGTGCGTTGGAGAATAATAGTCCATAAGACCAAGTACATGTCGTCCTTCTGTTCCAACATGATCCTTCTTCTTGTCTCTATACCAAAATCCTACCAAGGCATAAGATGCAAGGCCTACTCCTTCCCAACCAAAGAAGAGCTGCAAAAAGTTATCAGATAAAACAATAAGTTGCATAGAACCCAAGAAAAATGCCATCCAGAAGAAAAATCTAGTTAGATCCTTGTCTCCTTTCATGTATCCAGTACTATACACAAATATCAAAAATGAAATCCAAGCAACAACATTACTCATTATTACAGCAAGTGGATCAGCTAAAACTCCAGCTTTGAGTCCAATTGATGAGATCCAAGGAATTTGGTTGTGTATCTCGTGATTACTAAGAGCTGATGGAAGAAGAGTCAAGACAGAAATTGCACTTGCAAGAGCAAATGCCACTGCAACATAACCAGTTGCACGTTTAGAGGCCTTGCCAACAGCTGGTATCATCAGAGCGGCAACAAAGGGCAGTATCCAAATGGCCCACACTCTAAGGTCTCCCAATCCAGGAATAAAATCAAAAGGCAAAATAGTCATTTTCTAAACCCCCA
>CAZWSG010000008.1:0-27084 GCA_964636595.1 uncultured Nitrosopumilaceae archaeon | reverse complement strand
TCTCCCAATCCAGGAATAAAATCAAAAGGCAAAATAGTCATTTTCTAAACCCCCACCAATCCTTTCATGAAAGGAATTATTTGATTAAAGAATACATCTGGATATATTCCAATAACAACACTGAATCCTGCCAAGACCATCATTGGGCCTGTAACATACCAATTGGCTTCTTTTGTTTTTTCTAGATTTTCTGGAAGTTTTCCAAAGAAGATTCGTTTTATCATCCATAACACATATGCCATTGTAATTACAGTTGCAACCAAACCTAGACCAAATGTAACCATTCGTATCATTGAGCCCTGTTGAATTGCAGTTTGGAGTGCACCATAGAACATTGTCCATTCTGCCATAAATCCACTAGTTGGAGGAACACCCATGAGAGTGAGGGCTCCAATCATTGCGCAAACTGCTGTTATTGGCATCTTTCCTGCAAGACCTCCCATTTTGGTTATACTTCTAGTTCCAACTTGCAGAATTATTGCACCAACCATCATGAACAAAATCACTTTACCTAGACTGTGAGATACAAACATCATTTCAGAACCAGAAAGACCAAGTGCAGAAGCAGAACCAATTCCAAATAAAATATAGCCCATTTGACTAATACTAGAATAAGCAAATAATTTTCTAATGTCATCTTGCACCAGTGCCATTATTCCACCGTAGATCATAGTTACCAAGCCCCAAATGTTCAAGGCCAGAGCAAAATGCTCATACTGGGCAGGCATTAACATTATTATCAATCTAAAGAATCCGTACGCACCAACTCCCAACATGGCTCCAGATGATAGTGCGTTAAGTGGAGTCGGTGAAGCTTTGTAAACATGTGGCAACCACATGTGTACCACAAATGATGCCATCTTTACCGCAAGTCCAACTATGATTGCAACAGCCGCAAGTGCAAGCACATGTGGCGGTATACCATGCGTTTTGATATCTGCATAATTGAAGCTGCCAACACTGAGACCAATTGAAAGAAAACCAAGTAAAAGAATTACCGCACCAACATGAGTCCAGAAAAAGAATAACAATGCAACTCTTCGTCTTGATTCGTATCCCCAAATTGCCAACATGAAAAATGCCGGAATAAGCATGACCTCAAAGAAGACATAAAATTCTATCAGGTTGGTTGCAAGTACGGTTCCAAGCATACCCATTGCCATTACAAGGAAAAGCGCATAGTATGCTCCAATTTGATGATTAACATGACTTTTCAGAGAAGAAGACTCTACCATTTCAGTACCGCCTCCCACTAGTTGTTTTTCAGTGTTCATTCGTTCTTCAAACATTGTAGTAATTCGTGAAACCATGTATGGCTTTGAGAAAAGTGCCACTACTGTTGATATGAGATATATCATGATTGCAAATGGAGAAGCAAGACCATCAAGCAATAATCCAAATTCGCCAAATAGCTGAGTCCACTTGTAATGTTCTTCATAACCGCCTGAAAGCACAGGAGCAATAACTAGCACAGTACAATACGCCAGCAACCCAAAACTAAACAATGCCGCAGCAGTAGGTCCAGACTTGCGTCCGATATAGTATGCAACTGGAGAGAGCAATAGTGGCAATAAAAGAGCCTGTAATAGTACGAATTGCATTATCCTTTCAAACTCCTAAAGTCTGCAATGTCAATGTTTCTGTACATTCTATATGCAACAATCACAAGTGCCAATCCGACTGCAACTTCTGCTGCTGCGATTGCTATTGAAAAGAGAGCAAATGTTTGGCCTTGACTATTTGGTATGTATCTTGAAAATGCTACCAAGTTAAGATTGGCAGAATTGATAACCATCTCTATGCCAAAAAGCATACGTATTGCATTTCGCTTTACTGCAATTCCATAGATTCCAATGGCAAGCAATGCCACTGAAACTAGAATAAAATCAATCAGCGCGTTGGCCATCTATAACATCCTCCCTTCTTGCAAGTGTCATTGCCCCGATAATTGATGATGCCAAAATTAATGCCATCACTATTAATGCAGGCGAATAATATGTTAGAAAGTCTTCTCCAATTTTTTTGTAATCCACTTCAGCTGAATTTGTATCCATTGTTTTCAGCCCAGAACCAATAATTATTGTTCCTATGCCCAACATGATCACAATCATCAATGCAATACCGGCATATCTTCTGCGTTTGTCTTCAACTTTATTGAAAATAAGTTCGCGTCTTACCAACATAACTGTGAATAGTATAAGAACTGCAATTGAACCAACATAAACTGAAAGTTGGAACATTGCTACAAACGGTGCATCTAAAAGCAAAAAGAATCCAGCAACACCAGATAATGCAAGCATTAATGCGATTGAACCATATATCAAAGAGCGTATTTCAAGTGCTGCAATTGCAGAGCCAATTGTTAGAACAGAAAGAGCTAGAAATACAGCATCAACCATGTGAAGCACCCCTGTCATCGATCTTTATTTCAACATCTTGTGAAATCTTTGGCTTTATGGCAAGTTGGGCAGGGGTGTAAATTAGAGCAGATTTTGTAAAGGACGAAAGCTCATAGTCATTGGTCATGTAAAGTGCATAGAATGGACATGCATCAACACACAGACCACAGAATACGCATTTACCGTAATCTATCTGTGGCATTATGGCTTTCTTGTTATGCTTCCACGTTTCATGAACCTTGACCATGCTTATGGCCTCTGCTATCCCCTCACATGCTACCGAGCAAAGCTGACAACCAGTGCAGTGCTCATGGAATAGTATGTGTCTTCCTCTTAACCCAGCAATTCCCACTCCAGTTTCTGGATTGAATTGAAAGCCATCACCTACAAATTTTAATTTCTGTTCAGGATAACGTAACGTAAATCGTTTTACTGCAAGATGTTTTACACCAGAATTTAGTGCACGTATTATCCCAATTACATTACTCATTGCAACAATCCTCCCGGTCCCAAGACACCTGCGTATAGCAATCCGAGAGCTATAAAGATGTTAATGAATGCAAGACCAATTAGTTTGTACCAACCAGTGTGCAATATCATATCTATTCTAACTCGTGGGAAAACTCCACGCGGTAACAGAATCAAGAGTATGACTCCCACAGTCTTGATCACAAACCATAATGTACCGTTGAGCATCTCTTGATCAAAGAGTGGCAATCCAGGGAACTTGGCAGTTACAGGACCAATTGTAATTCCTTGAGTGATGATATCTTGTGGGAATGGTGGCCAAACCATTGGGCCATTCCAACCACCAAGGAATAACACTACAAACAATCCTGCAAATGCATATAATTTCAAATAAGTACCAAGTTGGATTAATCCATACATCATTCCTGAGAATTCTGTTAACCATCCTGCAACTATTTCACTTTCTGCCTCTGGAAGATCAAATGGAACTCTTTCAAGTTCTGCTAATATTGTAATGAAAAATACTATTGCACCAATTGGGAGAAAAGCTATCCACCAAAAGTGTTCTTGTGACTCTACAATGTGTGAAAGATTCAGACTTCCAGAGAGTATTACAACTCCAAGAAGTGAAAGTATCAATGGAATTTCAAAAGCAACCATTTGATGGAGTGCTCTAAGACCACCAATGAATGTCCATTTACTATTTGCTGCCCATGCAGTAAGTACAGCAATTATTGGAAAGAAACCAATGACTGCAAATACTGCTAAAAGTCCAACATTGGGGTTTGCAACCACCCATCCAGGAGCAACTGGAATAAGAGAAACAAATGCACCTGCAGCACCAACAAACAACAATGGACCAAGCCAGAATATTGGCTTGTCAGCTTTTGCAGGAATGATAATTTCTTTGCTCATTAGCTTAAATCCGTCACCCATCAGTTGTAGTATTCCTTCTATTTTTCCACAATAAAGCGGACCAACTCTGAGCTGTATTTTTGCAAGGAATTTTCTTTCAACAAATATTGTTGCAGCAGCAAGCAGAGCAGCAAATCCAAATCCTGGAAATGCCATCACTTTGAAAATAGTAGTATGCATAAAGTTCTTGACAATTGGTAAAGTACGTGATGGATCTGCCATCCAAGTCATTGCCAAATAAGGTGTCATCAGTTGGTTGTTGATTACAGGTAGTTTGATGTAGAACAATACGATAAAGACTATCGGCAATCCAACTAGACTGAAGATTAGAATAACCCAGAATATCAGATCAAATAAAGAACCGATGAATCGACTTAGTCTGAACTGCGGTGCAATAGTTGACATTTATCTATCTGCCTCCACAGGCCAATAATTAAGACCCCAGTAAACTGCAGGCATGTTGCCTAGTTTTTCTCCTTTTAACAAATATGGCATACAAATCAAATTTCTAAATGAACCGACGCTTATCTTTACTCTATAAGGTTCTGGTCTGTTGTTAGATACAATGTAATATCCAATTGCACCTCTTCCAGATTCTATTCTACGATAAACTTCATCATTACCTCCTTTCGGATTTGGTTTTAATTTTGTACGCACTGAGCCTGATTTTGGCATCTTTCTTAATGCATCTTTTATTATTCTACAGCTTTCAAACATTTCAAGGTAAGGTACTCGAGATCTTGCATACGAATCTCCTTCTTTCATAACTATTGTTTGAAAATCTAAGTTTTCATAGACATCGTATGGTTCTTTTTTTCTTACATCAAAATCAACACCAGATGCTCGGAGTACAGAACCAGTAGTACCAAGTCTGATAGCATCAGTTCTTGATAGTATTCCACTTCCCTCTGTTCTTGCCTTCAAGAGAGGATTTTGATAGAATACGGCTTCGTATTCTTTGAGTCTTTTTTCAAAATATTCAACTTGACGTAAACATCTCTCTTCAAAGTTAGATGGTAGATCATTTCGTACTCCACCAGGTACTAGATATGCATGAGTTACTCTAGCACCAGACATTGCTTCTAAAAGATCAATGAAAAGTTCTCTGTCACCTGCAGGCCACATGAACATAGTAGAGTGACCTAAGAATATTCCGTAAATAGCGAGCCAGTATAAAATATAGATACAACGATTCAGTTCTGCCGCAATGACTCGGATGTATTTTGCACGTTCTGGAACTTCAATTCCCAACAACTCTTCCACTCCAAGACAATACGGATACAAGATGTTGGAAGAATCATGTATTACTGGTCTTTCAAGATGAGGAATGTTTTGAATATAATTTCTATATTCAGCCATTTTTTCTTCTCCTCTATGCACATAACCTGGATCAGGATCACAAGAAACAATGTAATCACCGTCGACTTTGATGATTAATCTCATATGTCCAGAACCTGGATGTTGAGGACCTACGTTAAGCGTCATTATTTTGTCATCCACAGTTTCAAGATGCATTCCCGGAGGTAGTTGTGTTGTCATTTTATCTTCCCTTTATCTTGAAATCTTTTCTAAATGGTGGTATATCTGCCCAATCCTCGGGCAAAAGTAATCGTCTCATATCAGGATGACCTTCAAAGTATACGCCAAACATTTCAAAACATTCTCTTTCATGAAATTCTACACTATAAAATACATCACGCAGTGATGGAGTTCTTGTTGCATCAGAACCAGGATTTGGAATATCTTCTCTTGGAACTCGAGTAGCAAGTGCAAAAATCTGTCTTCCAAGTTTTTCATCAGTGTAAGATCCTAGATGATAAATAACTTCAATCTCACTTGAATCTGGATAGTCGACTCCTGATACAGATTCTGCATGATCATACTTTAGTTCATCTCGTATAAATTTAGCAACATCGATTATGTCTTCTCTTTTAGTAGTTACTCTAATTCTGTCAGCTCTTACATAATCCACACGTATTTTATCTCCAAATTTTGATGAAATTTTATCTGCTAGAGATTTTTCAAATACTGGAATTGGTTTTGGTTTAACAGGAACATCAGGAGACAAGTCCAATCCTTTTTCTTCATAGAATTTTTTTGCATCATCTTTAGACATTGAATCAGATTTTGTATTTTCAGAATGTTCCTCGGTAGTACCGTTAACCTCTACGTCCTTTTCAGTTCCAGAGCTCATTGTTATTTAGCCTTCGTCCGTTTTATTTTTTCTTGAAGTAACATGCATCCTTGAATTAATGTTTCAGGTCTTGGTGGACATCCAGGAACATAAACATCAACTGGAAGAATTCCATCAATTCCAGGTAGTACGTTATACGAGTCAAAGTATAATCCGCCAGTTATCGCACATGCTCCCATCGCTATGACATATTTCGGATCAGGCATTTGATCATAGACCATTCTTAATCTAGGAGCCATTTTTCTGGTAATTGTTCCCATTACAACTATGAGATCACATTGTCGGAGAGAACCAAATGCCTCAATGATACCAAATCTTTCAACATCGTATCTAGGGCTAGAGGCTGCGCCGAATTCTACACTACAACATGCAGTCTCAAGATGTACTGGCCATAATGAGTAAATTCTACCCCAGTTGATAGCCATATCAAATGGTTTTCCTACTGCTCTGATGAGAACATCACCAAGCTTTCCAACTAGGACATTAGTAGCATGAGGTGCAGCATCTTGGTTAAGTAATTCTTTTAGCATTATTCTTCCCTATCCCGAATCGTTGTGATATTTGATTTAAAAGTTACCAAATGTCTTTTCTCCCTGCTTGGTACAATGCAAAGGCAAATGCTGCAAAAATTATTGCAAGGAATCCTATTATTGGAAGAGTTGCGGACTTTGGCAAATCAAGAACACTACTTCCCCAGGCATACAAAAAGATCGATGCAACATCAAATACAACAAACATCAAGACAAATGAATAATACTGCATCATGAAATGTGTACGTCCCTCTCCTTGTGGGACTTGACCAGATTCCATAGGCAAAAACTTGACCGGATTAGGAGTACGTCTTGGTGCAATCATTCTAGAAAGAATTAGGGTTGGCCCTGTTGCAACAATTGCAAATGTGAATAACAATAAGATTGGACTGAAACTACTAGCAGCTTCTCCTACCAAAGTAGCTAACAAGCCAGTCGGAGAGTATAAAAATCTATGCACATTATACGATCATAATTTTCATTGCCAACAAATTTTTCAATAATTTTGCTGAAAATTAATAATATATTCAATTTTACATATTGATCGATTTCAATCATTTAATTTCTAAAATGATTGATATATGACAATATCAAAACACATTCCATGGTAAATGTTGGACAGAAAGCACCACCTTTTACACTAGTAGACACGGAACTAAAAATGCAAAGTCTAGATGACTTTAAAGGGAAAAAAGTAGTCTTGTCATTTTTTGTAGCCGCAAGCTCTCCTGTATGTACAAAGGAAATGTGCACTTTCAGAGACGAATGGAATCAGATATCAAAACTTGGTGCTCAAGTAATAGGGATTAGTAATGATGGTCCATTTGCAAATAAAGCATTTGCAGAATCTCAACATCTTAATTTTCCAGTACTTGGAGACTACAAGAGTCAGACAATAAGAGATTACGATATACTAATGCCTGACTTGTTGCATGTAAAGGGATATGATGCAGCAAAGAGATCTGTGTTCATAGTAGATGAAAGTGGAAACATAGTCTACAAATGGGTTTCAGATAATCCATTGATAGAACCAAACTATCAAGAGATCATAGACTTTCTCAAGAAATAAAATAAAATCTCTTTTAATTTATTTAGAATACATCGTATATCAATTACGTATTCTTTCAATTACCAAAATCTAAATATTAAGAATGACACTAGGATCAGATGACTGCTTCAAAACAAAATGATCATAGAGATAACACATCTAAACTGCAGTCACATGAATTAAAACAAGAATCTCTAAGACATGAATTTACCAATCTAACAATAAAGGCAATAATTGTAGCAATAATAGTTTGGATTAGCTTATCTATTTTTGAAATATTTGTTGCGCCAGTAATGGGATTTCAACACATACACATTCAGGTAACAAAGACGATTGTTACCATAATACTTGTGTTAGCAATCATTACTGCCATCAGACGCATTCTCAAAAGATTTTCAAATAAAATGCCAGCACAATTCTCTGCAAGCATTTCATTTTTTTCCATAATAGTAATAGCATTGATGGCAAGTATATCTTTGTTATATGAGTGGAACATAGAACCACAGGAAATTCTAGTTGGCGGAGGAGTTGCGGCAATTATTATCGGTATTGGGGTATCAACAATAGTTGGTAACATATTTTCAGGAGGATTGATGCTTACAACATTTCCAGCCAAAATTGGTGATTCAATTATGATAGTAAATGACAACATACGTGGGAAAGTTGAAGAAATTAACATGCTATATACAAAGATAATCACAGATCATGATACAGAATACATAGTCCCAAACAATGCAATAATACAAGGCAATGTACGAATCATAAAAGAAATTCCACGGAATGATCGATTACCATACAAGAAAGGAGACAAAATTGAACTGAAAAATTCATCAGATAAGTACACTGGAATTATTATCAAGATAACTCCAGAATTCACGACCATTCTAGATGGAAACAAAGAGGTTACTATTACAAATAATTCCATATTTGACGGCAAATTTGTTATAACAAAAGATAGTACCAAATAGAGTTAATCTTAGAAACACATTACTGATAAAAAATTCATAATCGTTAACAAATTTTATTCAACAATAAAACATGGAATGATTTGTCAATAATTTTAAAAATATTTATTCAATCTCTGCAAGTACATCATTTTTTGCAACTGATGAACCCTGTTTCATTTTCAGGGATTTTACAACACCGTCCTTATGAGATTTAATTGAAATTTGCATTTTCATAGATTCTAAAACACAAACTACATCTCCTTTCTTGACATTGTCTCCAGCAGTTACATTTATCGAAACAACTCTACCAGGAATTTGACTTTTTAGATTTATTTGAGAATCAGAAGCAGAATCTGCTCCAGAGTTTTTATAAACAATTTTGTCCATCTCAGGACGTTTGTTAAATGTCAGTTTTACGCCATCTACTACAAGTGTAATTCTGTTAGTGCTATTTTCAAGATATTTTGTAATGTGATAAACACTGTCTAGCATAAATTCGACCTTGTCATGGGTCATAGTTACAATTTTGAGATCGCGTTCTTTTCCTTGTATTTTTAGTACAAATTCATTGTTACCAATAGACTTTACAATTTCTCCATCCAAGTTTTGATCAGTATTTTCTAGTTTGAATTTCATATCAATGCCTGTCCACTTGTGTTTTCCATCTAATGTTGTGTTCTTTACGCGGTTTTATTTTGTTTTTTAGAAATTCTGAATGTATGAGTGTTGCAGCTAGTGCAGGTTCTGATTTTTGTAATGCTTCATTTTTCAAATCACTTTGTAACCTATCTAGTATCTTGAACCTATCAAGAAAGTCTGTTGACAAGTCACCATTAATGAATTCCTTGCTATTCAATATAGTCTTGTACAACGGTATAGCAGTTTCAACACCTTCAATATAGAAATCAGATAGTGCTAGTGACATTCTTTGTCTAGCTTCTTCAAAGTTTTGTCCCCATGTAATGAGTTTACCCATAAGTGAATCATAGTAAGGTGATACAGTACAACCCGGATAGAGATATGTGTCAACTCGTACTCCAGGACCAGATGGGATATTAACATCCCATATTTTTCCAGTGGAGGGTGCAAAGTCCAAGAATGTATCTTCTGCATTTATTCTACATTCTATGGAACAACCATTTACTTTGAGATCTTTTTGTTTGAAAGGAATTTCTTTTCCATTTGCAATATCAATCTGTAATTTGACAAGATCAAGACCTGAAACTAGCTCAGTTACGGGATGTTCAACTTGTAATCTTGCATTTATTTCTATAAAGTAAAAGGTTCCATCATCTAATCTTAGAAATTCTGCAGTTCCAGCATTAAGATAATCAACAGCAATTGCTGCATTTACTGCAAGTTCTCCTATTTGGTCACGTGTCTTTTGATCAACTACTGGAGATGGAGACATTTCGATGAGTTTTTGGTGTCTTCTTTGAATAGAGCATTCTCGTTCAAAGATATGTACTGCATTTCCATGCTTGTCACGGGCTAGCTGAAGTTCAATGTGCCTTATTTTTGGAAGGAATTTTTCAACAAATAGTGCAGATTTGCCAAATGCTGCTTTGGATTCTCCAGAAGCAATCTCAAAAGCTTCTCTTAATTCTTGTTCATTGTGTACTAGTCTAATTCCTCTACCTCCTCCGCCAAAAACCGATTTGAGTAGAACAGGATAACCAATATCATGTGCAATATTCAATGCTTTTTCAACTTCTTCTACAATTCCCGGACTTCCAGGTACGGTTGGAACTTTGGCTTTTATCATCGCATCTTTGCACTCCATTTTATCACCACAGAGTCTCATTGATTTGCCAGACGGTCCTATGAAATTGAGATTCTTTTTCTCACAAAGATCTGCAAAGTCTGCATTTTCAGAAAGAAATCCATATCCTGGATGAATTGCATCAGCACCAGAACTAATTGCAGTCTCTACTATTTTTTCCATGTTCAAATAACTCTGTGCAGGAGGTGCAGGACCTATATGATATGCTTCACTGGCCATCTTCACATGCTTTGAATTTACGTCTTCATCTGAATAAACTGCTACTGATTTTATTCCTAATGCATTACATGCCTTGATTACACGAATTGCAATTTCGCCCCTGTTTGAGATTAAAATTTTCTTTATCATATCGTTCTAGAGATTAATATTTCCATGTTTTCGTGGAACTCTTCTTTCCCGTTTATTTGCCAAAGCATCCAAAGCACGAATTAGAGCCGGTCGTGTTTCAGCAGGATCAATCACAGAGTCAATCGTACCATATGATGCAGCGACATAAGGATTAGCAAATTTTTCGGTGAAATTATCAACAAGTTGTTTTTTTAGTACAGCAGGATCTTTTGCAGAATCAAGTTCTTTTCTATTCATAATTCGTACAGCTGCTTCAGAACCAAGTACAGCTATCTGCGCAGTAGGCCATGCATAATTAACATCAGTTCCTAAATTCTTGCTTGACATTGCAATGTAGGCTCCACCGTAGGCTTTACCTATGATAAGCGTAATTTTTGGCACTGTAGCTTCACAATAAGCATACAAGAGTTTGCTCCCATGGCGGATAATTCCTGCATGCTCTTGCTGGGTTCCAGGCATGTATCCAGGCGTATCAACTAGTGTAATAATTGGAATACCATAACAATCACAGAATCTAATGAATCGAGATGCCTTGTTAGATGAATCAATATCCAGTGCTCCTGCCAATACCATTGGCTGATTTGCAACAATCCCTATTGTTTTACCATGAAGTCTTGCAAATCCAACTACAACATTTGGTGCAAATAATTCGTGTATCTCAAAGAATACATGATTATCAACAATAGAAGATATGATTTCTTTCATGTCATATGGTTGTAGAGGATTTTCTGGAATTATGTTTATGAGATTATTGTCCAGTCGATTCGGATCATCGCCAGTTTCTACAACAGGTACTTCTTCTGTACTGTTTTGAGGAATATATGACAAGAGTGTCTTAACAATATCCATACAGTGATACTCATTTTTTCCTACAAAGTGTGCAACACCACTATTTCTTCCATGTGACATTGCACCACCAAGCTCATCAAAAGATACTTCTTCTCCAAGAACTGTCTTGACAACCTCTGGACCTGTTACAAACATAGTAGAAATCTTATCAGCCATGATTACAAAGTCTGTCATTGCAGGAGAATATACAGCGCCTCCTGCTGATGGTCCTACGCTAATAGTAATTTGAGGAACTACTCCAGATGCAAGTTGGTTATGATAAAATATGCTAGCAAAACCATCAAGGCTTAATATTCCCTCTTGAATTCTTGCTCCACCCGAATCAATTATTCCAATTATAGGACATCCAACTTTGACTGCATGATCCATAATTTTTGTAATTTTTTTGGCTCCCATTTCACTTAGTGTTCCACCAAGAACTGTAAAATCATAAGCAAAAAGAAAAACTTGTTTTCCATGTATAGTTCCATATCCTGTTACCACTCCATCGCCAAAGAATTTTTTATTCTGCATGTCAAATTCATAATAATGATGAGTTGTCATGGCATCAATTTCTGTAAAGCTTCCTTCATCAAGCAATAGGTCAATTCGTTCTCTGGCGGTAAGCTTACCCTTTTCATGTTGTCCTTGAATTCTTTCTTCTCCGCCACTTTGTTCTGCTTGTCTTCTTTTATGTAAAAAATTCTTTATCTTTTCAGAGTGCATTATTCGAATTAGAGACTAATTACAACCTATATTAATTTAATCAGTTTTGACTTCTCTAATACCATCTCTGCCGCCCTTTGCGTTACGAAAAACATTCATTCCAATATGGTAATTTTCCCATAATCCTTCTATAATTTGGAGTTCTTCCCTTGCAGACTGGATGGTTTCCTTTGTAGCTTGTGGCTCTGCCTCTGTTTTTGCAACCAAATTTCTCTTTTCCACAAGAAGATCCTCTAGTCCCACCTCATAATTGGATTCACCATGGAAAGCTGGATCTAATGGAGCGATCTTTGTAGTGGGCTTTGTCATTTGTTTTTCAATCTTAGGGGTTAGATTTTAAGGTTTTACAGCATGTCTTGGGGTCAGCCAGAATAGATCTTGGTTATAGTTTAAGATTCAAAATTGGATATCGCTTTAGTACAGAAATTTGATATAATGAAAAAGCATCCTTCTCCTCACTGCATTTCTTACATATGCACATTTGAGAGACTTTGTCTAGATCACAGCTATCTGCAAATTCACAATTGGGACATCCTGCAGAGCCTCCACAAACGATGCATTTTAGTTGTTTTACTTCAGCACAAGCTTGATGCTTTACGCCCAGTCCCTTGGCCCACAGAGCTACCTCATTGACTTCAATCTTTTTATTACAAACAAGACATGTTCCGGGAAATTTCATAGGTATTGAACGCCAGCTCATTTTATCAAAACCAATTCCTTTTGGACAATCGCATTATCAGTTTCGTTTAGATCCATTTCAATAGACTTGTTTTTCATACAATAGAGAAGATATGGAAGATAAAAAGTTGAAAATGTACTACGTGATACGTGCATTTGTCTTGCAAGATTTCCAGTCAATCCCTTGATTGCCATACCATCCCATCTTATTCTATTAAGGACAGGCCATGGAAGATTAAACTTTGAATATTTGATTGTCAATCCGGGTTTGTATAATTTTAATAAAATACCATCTAGATATCGTAACAGTCGCCATTCTTGTTTTCGCATAATTTTTCCATATAACATATCAGCTTCAGACAAGACATCCAACATTTCCTTTAGAATGGTTGTAGGTAGTGAGCTTGTTATTATGCTTGAGTAAAATGCATTAATCTTTTCTCTAGGATCAATTCTCAAGGAATAAAGTATTGCCTGAGCTTCTTCAACAGATTTTGCATTAAAAAATTGATTCAAAGACTCTTCCACATCATTTGCTGCATATGACTTGTCAAGTTGAGGTTCAAATCCTCCAGACAATGCCTGAGCAGAATTTAGAATTGACCTAATATCTCCGCGTGAGTCAATTATCATTTTTATCATATTACCAATTTTTATTGATGTACCTTCACGTTTCAAAATTTCTTCAACGTACAATCTCATCAATCTAGGAGGAAGAGGTCTGAGTTTCACGGTAGTTGTAACTTTTTTTATGGCTTTCATCTTGTCAGACGAGTCAGAATTCGCTGCAAGGATTATCGGTATGGTGGACTCTTTCAATATGTCAACTAGCGCATCTACACCACCAAAGTCAGATCTTCCATGTATTCCATCTACTTCATCAACGAAGATCATTGGATTTCCAAGTACACTACGATTACCAAGAATTGGATTGAGAATTTCTTGAATCTTCTGTTTGCTCCTTACATCACTTGCATTCAGGCTAATCAGATCATAGCCAAACTGTTTTGATCCCAATACAGCCATGGTTGTTTTTCCTATACCAGGTGGACCGATTAATAGAAGAGGTTTTGTTCCTTTGATCCATTTACCAAACCATTTCACAAAGGATTCTTTTGCTTCCTCATTTCCAACCATTTCAAGCAGATTCTTTGGCCTATATTTCTCAGACCACATCATATCAAATCACTTGGGGATCTTTGATTGGAATTCATTCCATAATTTTTCTTTTGAAAGTTGATTAAACCAATACATGTTGTAATGCTCTACAGTCAGAAAGAGAAACTCTAGAAAATCCTTGTGTGAAAAATTTTCAGGCAGTAGTTCTAGAGCAAGTCGTGCTTCTCCTAGGTAAATATCACTTTTTTTCATGGTGAAATCAAATCCTTTTTGAACATCACCTGTAAGAAATGTGTAATATAGAGGCCATGAAGGAACTTTAACAAATTTATTTTTTATAGAATCCTCAATTTCATTTCCACATCCAACAGATTCTGCTGCTTTTGCCATTCCAAGATAAAATATTTCTCCAAGAGGAAATCTTGCAAGAGTCATATTCTTTCCAGCAGTTCCCATCACTGCTCTATATTTTTTATAACATTGAATCATTTCTTCTTCAGATATGCTTTTAGGATTCATTTTTAATTTAAAATCAATGTATTGACCTGTCCTTGCATCTTTGAAACCTCGTTCAAATTCTTCCAATACTTCTTTACCTCCAACAGAAATCTTGTCTCTTGCAAGTTTCAAGATGTATGGATTCATCAGCTTGTAATCATCCAAAAATTCTATATCTTCATCTTTATCCATTATTCTATCCATTGGTTCACTTAGATCAATTGCGATTATGTGACCATCAATGATATCAGTTTTTTTCTTGGCATCAGTGTCATCACCAAAGTATTGAGTTGAGGCATCATACAATGCACTAAAAACTGGAAATGTCATTTTAACAAAGTTTGAATTAAGTATTCTTGATACTCTATCTAGAAGAGTCTCGTAATTTTCTAGTCTCTTTCGTACTTCATCTATCTGTGATTTTTGGAGAATTATCTCAGCAGAACCTACTTCTTTGGCAAATTTTTCTTGAGTTTCAAATGGATTAGGGTCAGATTTTATCTCATTTAGGAGATCTTCGGCAAACCTTTTAGTAAATTTCGGAAATTCATCCTCTGCTTCCTTTTTGTATTTATCAAATAGCCGATATCCCTTGCTTTTGAACAATGCTTGTTTGACAATGTCCTTGCCGGGTTTTGTAGACAATAATGCCTCCTTGCTAAAGATGGATTCGTCTTTGCTGCTCACACAATGGCACAACTTTTTTGCTATTTATGCATTCAGCTTCTTTTTTTATTACTTAAAATAAATTAGGACTGGGAAAAGAAAAACTTGTGAAAGTAATTGATATTTTGGAAGAGGCTGCAAAGAGAGTACATGAGAATGTAAAAAACCTAGCAGGAACAAAAGAATCCGGTACAGACCATGGAATGGGAGCAGGTGGAGATATTTCTCGTAAAATTGACATTGTGGCAGAAAAAACTGTTCTTGATTACCTACGTGAGATAAATTTTGAAGGTACTGTATTTGGAGAGGAATGCGGTATTGTTGAATTTTCACCAAATCCAAAAGGCTTTATCATAATGGATGCAATCGATGGTTCAACTAATGCAGTAAGAGGTTTGCCATTCTTTTGTTGTTCATTGGCATATACACCTGAAGACAAACTAAGTTCTGTTACAGATGGAGTAGTAATGGATCTACACAATGGCGATTTGTACTCTGCATCAAAAGGCAAAGGAGCATACATGAATGGAAAAAAAATTCAGGTTCATAAAGAAAAACCAATTTACTTTGTTGTCGGTGTTGACATTTCAGGAATTTCACCAGATGCTCTACCACAATTAGCGCCAATTCTTGCAGCATCAAACCATGTCAGACATTTTGGGGCTGTCGCACTTGAGCTTGCAATATTTGCTCGTGGATTAGTTGATGTATTTGTAGACCTGCGAAGAAAATTAAGAATCACTGATGTTGCGGCAGGATATCTCATAGCATTAGAAGCTGGTGGATATGTAGTTGATGAAAATGGCATGCCGCTTGACTCAAAGTTGAGTTATGATAAGAGGATTTCATTCATAGCTGCGGCAAACGAAGAAACACTTGCTGATGTAAGGAAAAAACTAGGTTTATCATCCAAGATCTGAGATTTAATTTCTGATTTATCTTATTCCTGAGAAAAATTTATGGCGCCCTTGGCGGGATTTGAACACGCGTCGAGGCCGTGACAGGGCCCCATTCTAGACCGGGCTTTACGAGGAATGGAATTAACCACATCCCCTCTATACTACAAGGGCGTTGAAATACTGTGAAAGAAAATCTGAGTTTAAAGCTTTCTTTTCTTCAAAAAATTTTGTAAAAGACTAAATTATACACAACTATGACCCTTCGCTATGGGTTCGTAGCTCAGCCAGGTAGAGTACCGGACTTTTAATCCGGCTGTCCGGGGTCCGAATCCCCGCGAACCCGCTATTTCATATGTCTATTTTTGAGACTTGGAAAACTAATGCAAAAATATCATTTCAGACTTAATGCCTCAAAAATAGAAAAATTCTAACTAACTTAGGTTCAGTTCTGGAAACTCTGCTTGCTTGATGCCCAAGTCATGCTGGAGTGTTCTGATCTTCTTTGCATATTCAGCCATTCTGGTGTTATCACTCTGTACCTTGGCGATTTTGTATCCACGCCAAGCTTTTTTGAGTGCACCCCATGTCTGACCTGCAGTGTAGTTAGGGTTGTTTGTTTGTGGTTGTACGAATTGATACATACTAAAAGATGAGTTGTAAAAATCAGATATCAGTACATATGTTAAGTAAAATCAATATAAAAGTCAAGTTTCTCACATTAAATTCAAATATTTACTAATTTTATCAGTAAAAACTTTCAATTTTTGTGTGTTTCTGACATATTTTAGGCTTTGTTTTTTATCAAAGCATTTACTGTACTTTCTAGACTTCCAATTGCTTCTCTTACTTCATTTGTTCTCTTTCGTGTACCTGTTTCGTATGCTTGGATCTTTCTTTTCCTATCTACAATCATTCTTTTCTGTTCATGCGTACCAGAAGATCCCTGCGAGCGTCTAGTTTCAAGAGATGATTCAGGAGTTGTCGACTGGATAATTTTGTAAAGATCCTTTGAATCAATTTCGTTAGATGGAATTGTTTTCTGCACTTCGGATATGGATAATTCAGTTAGAGATTTTTTCGAATTAGATGCTATTTGTACCAGATGTCCCACTATTTTATGTGACACTCTAAATGGTATTCCTTTTCGAACCAAATGTTCTGCAATATCAAGAGAGATAGAAAATCCACCATCAATTGCTTGTCGTAGTTTTTTCTCATTTACAGTCATGGTTTTAAGAAGAGAGTTAATGACAATCAATGATGATATTATTATTTTTGAAGTTGGCCAAATTGAAACTTTGATTTGTTGAAGATCCCTATTATATCCAGATGGAAGACCCTTTAGATTTGACAATATTGCCATCTGATATCCTATCACTTGAGCAGTTTTTCCACGGATGAGCTCAAGTATATCTGGATTTTTCTTTTGTGGCATGACACTAGATGTAGAAGTGAACTTGTCTGATAATTCAAGAAAAGAAAATTCTGAAGTAGACCATATGATAAAATCTTCTGCCATTCTACTCAAATTTGTCATCATGATTGAAGAGTCACTCACATATTCTGCAACAAAATCTCGTGATGAAGTTGCATCAATTGAATTCTCAACTAGCCCCTTGAATCCAAGCATTTTTGCAGTGAATTGTCTGTCAATTGGAATGCTTGTTCCTCCAACAGGACCTGCACCAAGAGGAGATTCATTGATTCTACCATATGTACCATAGAATCTGTCAAGATCTCGAAATAGAGCATCTGCATATGCCAAAAGAACATGAGAAAACAATCCAACCTGAGCCTGTTGTAGATGAGTATATAGTGGAACAATCGTATTCTGATGTTTTTCGGCCAGTTGTATCAGCGTAGATATAGTTTCGTTTAAGCAAAAACAGACAATATTGATATCATCTCGAATCTTCATACGTATGTCGAGTGTAACTTGATCATTTCTTGAGCGTGCAGTATGCATCTTTCCACCAGCCTCTTTTCCAGCTTTTTTTATCACTAGAGATTCAATTAGCTCATGAATGTCTTCTGCCTCGGACTTTTCAGAAAAATCTTCTTTTTTGAGTTTCTCCAGAGCACCAAGAATCTTTCCTGCTTCTGTTTTTGTTATTATTTTATTATCAAAAAGCATTAGTGTATGAGCTTGGCTTCCAAGTATATCATACGATGCAATTTGAAAATCGTCTGAAATTGATGAAAGAAATTCTAATGTATTTTCATCTAGTTTTCCTTCTAATCTAGATCTGTACATCAATTTAGGAAATAGAATGGTTATATATAGCATAGACGCTTTTTTGATTTATGTCACAGGCATCTCAAGACCTGAGAAGACAAATTTTTGATGAACTAACAAAAGTAGTTGATCCAGAAATAAATGTCTCAATAATGGAACTTGAACTAGTTGATAATATTGACATCGCAGGATCCGAAGTTAAAATTGATTTGCATCTGACTAGTCCATTTTGCCCAGCAATATTTGGATTCAAGATTGCACAAGATGTACATGACAATTTGCTCAAGATAGAAGGAATCAACGATGTCAAAGTAAATGTTTCAAATCATTTCATGGCAGAAGCCATAAACAATCAAGTAAACACTAGTAAGAATCCTAAAAAGCCTTAAAAAATTATTTTCTAAATCCTAAAAGATATCCCCTGAGCAATTGTATTGCCATTGCAGGGTCTACACCTTTTGGACAGACTTGACTACAGGATCCAGCAAAGTGACATCTCCATATACCATGAGAGTCATCCACAATTTTTAATCTATCATCTTTTCCTTTATCCCGATTATCTGCTACATACCTATAGGCTTGGGCAAGCCCTTGAGGGCCAATAAATGATTCATCTGTAGCCATGGTTGGACATGCAGAGTTACACAAGCCACATTTTATGCAATAAGAGAATTGGAGAAACTTTTCAAGATCCTGTGGTGTTTGTACAAATTCTTTAGAGTCCGGCGTTACTTCAGAATCTTCTCGGATTATGAAAGGTTTCATTTTTTTATGGTTTGATATTAATTGCTTAAAATCAACTGCAAGATCCCTGATAATTGGAAAGTTGTTCATTGGTTCAACTGTGATAACATTTGAGTTCAATTCAGAAATCTTTGTGTAACATGCAAGTGCTGGTCTTCCATTGATTTTCATTCCACAGGAACCACATGATGCTTGTCTGCAGGAATATCTCACTGCTACAGAGTGATCAAAGTTTTGCTTTACATACAATATTGCCTCCAAGACTGTGGTCCATTTCTGAACTGGAATTTGAAATTCTGAAAATGACAGTTCTTGTTCAGTAGATGGATTTGATCTGGCTATTCTAAGAGTAATGGTATTTGGTTGGTTAGTTTTTGTATTTGATGACTCAGATGGTTTTGGTGCTTCTACAACTGCCATGTCTAAGAAACCCCCATTCCAGCCATCAATATAGTTCTTGAGCCATATGCAATCAATACAGCCATGGCTGCAAGGGATCCATAGTTGATCATTTTTTCATATGTTGAACCTTGTTTTAATTCCAAAAGAATTACTCGAAGACCATTAAAGCCATGCACAGAAAGTAGAATTAGTATAGCTTCGAGCATCAATGCATATGGAAGAAAATGATAGTTTGTAATTACATTTTGATATTGTAATGAATCAGAAAACTTTTGGGACATCCTCATCAGTATGTGTACAGCTACAAGTGCTACAGCTCCCAATGCTGTTCCATAATGTATTTTCATGATAATGCTTTCGCGCATCTTAATCACCAAGTAATACCGATGCACCATACATCATGGCTAGTGCTGCAAGAGCAATTGAAACCCAGATGCAAAGCCTTTGTTTGTAGTTCAGTGATGCTGCCTTGTATGGATATTCTGGTTGTCCAGGTTTTCCAACTCCTATACCGCCATGGCCAAGCATGACTCGAATTCCATTTGCAGTATGAAATACACACATGCCAATCACTAATGTGAGAAAGATATGACCTTGTGTAGTTTGTGTAAATTCTAACATCTTGTCCCAGGCTATTTTCCCGTTGACAATTGTGCTAGTTTCATAAATGTGACCTATCAAATATGCAAGTAATCCAAGTCCACTAAGTCGTTGCAACCAATATGCAACACGCTCTATCCCATATCGAGTGGGATTTACCATTCCCTTTATGCCTTCACGGTTTGACAATCGTTCTGCCACTAGTATTTCCTCTCCACTGGCTTGTATTTAGTAATAGTTACAGGATGTGTCTTGAGAACTGGTTCCTTGGTATCATAATACACAAGAGTATGATGTAAAAAGTTCTTGTCGTCTCTATCAGGATAATCAACTCTTGAATGTGCCCCTCTTGATTCCTTTCTTGCAATGGCACCCATTAGAATAACTTCAGCAACGCGGAACATTGAATCAAGTTCCATGACGTTTGTAAAGTTCGTGTTGTACTCTTTGGCTTTATCATCAACGTGTTTCCAAGTTTTTTTCTGTAGTTGTCGTACTTGTTTTAATCCCTCGACTAGATCATTTTCAGTTCTAAAGACATAAGCCTTTGAATTCATTATATCAGTTAGTTCTTGACGCACTTCGTATGGATTTACACTTCCACTTCCTCTAAAAATTCCATCGTAGATTCTTTTTTCTTCAGTAGCAATCAAATGCATTGGGAAAGGCGGTTGAGATTTTCCCTCAAGAACATATTTGGCAGCAAGTTCTCCTGTAATCTTTCCCCATACAAGACATTCTGCTGTTGAGTTTGCCCCCAATCTATTTGCGCCATGTACACTATTACATGCGACTTCTCCAGCTGCCCATATTCCTTGGATTTCTGTTGCACCATCAATGTTGGTATGAATTCCACCCATCATGTAATGACATACAGGTCTTACATCAATTGGTTCAGTGATTGGATCCACTCCAGAGAATTTTAGTGAGATTTCTCTGATTGCAGGTAATTTTCCGATAAGTACTTCTTTACCAAGGTGTGTAAGATCTAGTTTTAGACATTCTACCCCAGTTTCATTTTTGAAACCTCTGCCCTCATTAATTTCAGTCATCATTGCACGAGAAACAACATCTCTTGAAGCAAGCTCAAGTTTAGTTGGTGCATATTTTTTCATAAATCGTTCCCCATCTTTATTTATCAGATATCCACCTTCACCTCTTGCACCCTCAGTGATCAGAATTCCAGACGGCAATATTCCAGTTGGATGAAATTGAACAAACTCCATGTCTTTTAATGCCATTCCAGCACGATATGCCATGTCCAATCCATCAGGAGTTGAGGCTAATGCATATGTTGAGAAACTATAGACTCGTCCAGCTCCGCCTGTTGCAATGATTAATGCTTTTGCCTTGAATGTATAGAAATTACCACTTGAAAGTTCGATTGCTGTAATACCGCAGAAGCGTTGACCATCATGAATTACAGATGTAACAAACCATTCATTGTAAAATTCAATATTATCAAATTTTTGACAAGTATCATAGAGAGTCTGCATCTCATAAAAACCAACTTTATCCTGAGCATATGTTGCACGATTAAAGCTGTAACCTCCAAAAGCTCTTTGACCAATCCGTCCATCTTCTCTTCTTGACCACGGCATTCCCCAATGTTCTAATTGGTATACTTCAGAGGGCATTTCTTGAACAAGTCTTTCAATTACATCTTGATCGCCAAGAAAGTCACTTCCTTTTACGGTATCATACACATGAGATTCAAGAGAATCTCCTTCTTCAGGATACAAAACAGCTGCTGTTCCACCTTCTGCAGATACAGAATGTGAACGCATGACTTGAAGTTTTGAAACAACTCCAATTTTGATCGTTGAACTTACTTTTGATGCTTGAATTGCCGCCCTAAGACCGGCAAGGCCAGAACCCACTATCAAGAGATCAAGTTCTATGCTGTTGACCATTATTCGACATTCTCCTTTCCACGCTTCATAAATATGTCTTGTGAAGGACTTTTAGGATATATTACTATTATACAAGTATCAGATAGTTTTTGAACCTCTTCTACTAGAGATTTAACTTACAGAAGATTTTCAAGATATGTCACAAGTTGTTGTAAAATATTTCAATCAGAAAAAGTCATGGCTAGAAAAAATGTCAAAGATAGACTAAGCAATAAATAATTGTAGAATCACATAGAGCCACAGTTGACAAGTATTAGAAAATTATTACTAGACAAATCAAAACCTCTTGTTTTTCCTGGAGTTTATGATGCAATAACTGCAAGAATAGCTCAAAAAGCAGGCTTTGAAGCAATGTTTCAGACAGGATATGGAACATCTGCAGCACTTTTGGGTATGCCAGACTATGGTTTCATAGGATCGACTGAAACAATTGAAAATGCAAGAAGAATATGCAAATCAGTATCTGTTCCAGTCATAGTAGATGCGGACACAGGTTATGGCAATCCATTAAGCGTGTGGAAACTTGTAAATGAACTTGAATCAGTTGGGGCATCTGGTATATTTCTTGAAGACCAGAAATGGCCAAAAAGATGCGGACACATGTCAGGCAAAGAAGTAATTCCAAAAGAAGAATATGCTGAAAAACTTCGTGCCGCTGTTGATGCCAGAAAAAGTAAGGATTTCATAATTGTTGCCAGAACAGATGCACGAGCTACTGAAGGTCTTGATGCAGCAATAGAGAGAGGTCTACTTTACAAAGAGATTGGTGCAGATGCAATTTTTGTTGAAGCACCAAAATCAGTTGAAGAAATGAAAAAAATAGGTAAATCGATCAAGGCACCTCTAGTTGCAAATATGATAGAAGGCGGAGCAACTCCTGTTCTCTCATCCAAGGAATTACACAATATGGGATTCAATCTTATTTTATATCCATTATCTGTGCTTTATGCAAATACATTTGCAACATTGAAGATTCTAAAAGAATTGAAAAAAGCTGGAACGACACTAAAGTTGAAAGAATCTCTTGTAAATTTTGACGAATTCAATAACATTGTAGATCTTTCCAGATTCAAGAAAATGGAAAATAAATACTCAACAAAATAAGTGACAAAAAAGAAAAGAGTTTTTCAAGGTATTATCTTTAAGAGTTCGTTCTCTTTACTTCTATTTCTATAGTAGAAACATTCCTAGAGCGTCCATCTTGTGATTGCATTTGTTCTGAACCTATCTTGATGTTTCCCACGGCATAGCCAGCATTTTCTGTTTTTCTTGCAATGATTTGAGCAACGTCTACGGCATGGCCGATACTAAGTCCTCTTGCCTTGATTGATATTTTTGGTTGGTTTGCCAACTGTATGAGCGCAGAAGTAACATACGACATAAGTGGCTTTTTTCCAATGTAGATAATGTCTCTAGATTCGGACATGCGCTGACTACCATTTGGGATAATTTAAATCTAAGAATGAAAAATTCGAGGCATGAAGTTTTTGATATCCCTAATTTTTGCAATGACAATAATTGGAGCTAGTTCTGCGTATGGATATGATGAATTATCAGCATCAGACTTTAAGATAGTAAACTCTCTTGGTGAGGAAATTAAGTCTCCTGTAGTTGATCAACAGCTCAACTTACAAACATCATTGAAGAATGCGAGTGAAAAAAATATCGATTGGGCATACATAGTTCAAGTGATCAATTCAGATGGTGCAATTGTTGATCTCAATTATGCAACAGGATCTCTAGCAAATAATCAAACTCTTGCTGCAGCACTATCATGGACTCCAAGTGAAGCAGGAAACTACAAAATTGAGATATTTGTTTGGGACAATTTACGGGACATAAATCCACTTGCTCCCATGTCAACGTATTCAATTACTGTAACTTGAAAAAGTGGACCGGGTGGGATTTGAACCCACGATCTCACCCATGCCAAGGGCGTATCCTACTAGGCTAGACGACCGGCCCATATTCAACCAGAATATCGCATCTGATTTGCATTAACTTTTTTTGAGAGGTTATTAACGTTTAGTGTAAATCAAAAATTTAGGATGCGAAATAACAGCATAAGATATTTAACTATCTAAATCAAAAATCCTCGCGTGGTCGTAGACAGTAAAGCAATAATTTCATACATACAAATTCAGAAAGAAGATTTAGCGGTTTTCAGATTCGTGCCAAAAGAAGGTGGTGAGGTACCACAGTACAAAGCTGGACAGTTTCTCACACTTGGAGCACATGTACCAGCAGAAAATAAAATAATTCGAAGAGCATACTCAATTGCATCAAATCCAGAAAATAGAAAATATATCGAATTATACATCAGATGGGTAAGAAAACCACTTCCAGGACGTCTTACTACAGTATTGTTTAGCGCAAAAGAAGGAGACGAAATAATTTGGTTAAAACCTACAGGTCCTTTCACCATAGAAGAAAAAAAACCAGATGGCGAACCAGATAATAGAAGAATAGTTTGTCTTGGCGGTGGTACAGGTCTTGCACCATTTCTCAGTTATGCAAAACATCTTCATGCAATAGGAAGTAAGAGAGAAATTGTAGTATATCACGGTGCTAGCTATGTTGATGAATTAGGTTACAGAGATGAATTAACCAAACTAGAAGAGGAAAGTCTCGATAGAGGAAAAGACAAATGGAATTTCAGATATAGAGCAACAATAAGCAGACCAGATGAATGGTTTAACAGAACATGGAATGGTCACAAAGGCAGAGTAGAAAGTTTCTTACAATCAAAAGACGGAGAAACATCACCACTTGAAAAAATGGTTGGTGAAAAAATCACAAAGGATAACACAGTATTTTTCATTTGTGGTTGGCAAGGAACTATAGATGGTTGTCTAGATGTCTTGACACCAAAAGGTTTTGTCACAGAAAGAAGCAAGCGAGCAGACAAGAGCTTTGAAATAAAGTACGAGTCATACGGCTAAACAAAATCTCCTTTGAAAGAATAATATTCTATTACCATAGCGAGTCTTACAGGGACGTAGGTTAGCTTGGTAGACTGCCAGCCTCGGGCGCTGGATGTCGTGGGTTCAAGTCCCATCGTCCCTATCCTTTCAGAAATTTGTTACATTTTGAAATAAATGATTGAAATATGACACAAAAATACAGGAAAGCAGTTGACAATAGCAATCTATCTTGCGCATTTGAATCCAGTTACCAAAGCACATGTAGAAATTATTAACGAATTAAAAAATGAAGGTCAAGTAAGAGTTTTACCAGTTATATTCATGAAGAACAATAAGGAAATCAATAGTAGAAGTTTTCCTTTTAGTTATGAATTAAGAAAAAAAATGCTTCACGCAGTATTTGGTGATAGTGTTACAGTTGTACCAAATTATACATTTTATGCGCCATTTGCAAAATACATGCCTCCAATGTTATCGCCACATTCTTGGAAAATAAAAGGACAAATCTTGGATGGAGTAAAAACAGATTATTTTACATACACTGGCGATAAAGCAGAAGGTTTCGTGCTCAAGTTATATGGTCTAAATCCTAAGGTAGGTAAAAGAAAGGAGACCTCAGCATCATCTGTAAAACAAAAAATGTTTGATGCATCAATTGGTAAAGATACAGATTGGGAAAACTATGTTGAACCCGAAGTAGTACGAATAATACGTGATAGTTGGGATGTTGTTAAAAAATTTGCAACTGCTAAGGATCTTACGTATAGAGTATTAGGAATGAAATTTCCTAGCATAGGATTTTGGTAGAAATAGATTAATTATAGACAGATTCGGTTTTTCAATATGAAATCTTTTGTTCCAAAATTCGTCTGGTTTGATGGTAAAATAGTTAGAGACGAGGATGCAAAGGTTCCGGTCATGACTCATGCCATACATTATGGAACTTCTGTTTTTGAAGGAGTAAGAGGATATTGGGATTCCAAAAACTTGAACATTTTCAGATTGCAAGATCATATTAGGAGATTTAGAAATTCAGGCAAAGTGTATTCGATCTCTCTTAGATTTACAGACAAAGAAATTACTAATGCGATAATTCAGCTCTGCAAAAAAAATAATGTTAAACAATCATGCTACATACGACCATTTTATTTTGTGGGCAAACATGGAATCAATCTCCATGTAACTGAAAATACTCCAACCCATGCTGCAATAGTCATGTTCCCGTTCGGGGAATTATTTGACAGAAATGGGATAAAGGTAGGCATATCATCTTGGAGACGAATTCATGACATTTCTACACCACCACTTGCAAAGATGGGCGGAAATTATCTCAATTCCATACTAGCAACACAAGAGTCAAAGAGAAACGGTTACGATGAAGCAATCATGTTAGACCATTTAGGAAACATAAGTGAAGCCCCTGGTGAAAACATCTTTGTTGTAAGAGGTAGAAAGTTACTAACACCTCCACCCAGTTCATCAGCATTAGAAGGAATAACAAAAGATTCAGTGATCAAGATAGCAGAAGATCTTGGTTATCAGATAATAGAGCGTGAGATTCCTAGAACAGAAATTTACTTTGCCGATGAAGTATTTCTGACAGGAACTGCCGCAGAAATAACTCCAGTTATTTCAGTAGACAACAAGATAGTAGGAGATGGTAAAATAGGAAAGATTACGGGAGATATTAGAAAGATCTACTCAGATATTACCATGTATAAAAATAAGAAATATTCAAAATGGATTACACAGGTGTACTAGTATGAAGATAGTTCAGATAGGTACTGGCGGTTTTGGAAAAAACCATGTAAGAATCTTATCCCAACTCGGAGTTCTTTCAGCCATATGTGACATGGATGATTCTCGTGCAAAAGAGATTAGTGAAAAATATTCTGTGAATCATTATTCATCTCTAGATTCCCTCATGAATTCAGAAGAATTTGATGCTGCATTTGTGTGTACACCTACTTCGACTCACTTTGATTTGGCAAAAAAACTCTTAGAACAGAAGAAAAATGTTTTTGTAGAAAAACCAATGACTTATTTTTCTAATGAGGGAGAAGACCTTCTCAAATTAGCCAAGAAAAACAAGGTAATTCTCACAAGTGGTTACATAGAGAGATTCAATCCTGCAGTTTCACTTGTCAAAGAATATGTCAAGACTAAAAAGTATGGAGAATTGATCATGCTTGAATTTCACAGAGAAAACAGAATGCCAA
>CAZWSG010000007.1:0-71287 GCA_964636595.1 uncultured Nitrosopumilaceae archaeon | reverse complement strand
CCAGGTAGAGCGAGGGACTCTTATGATCTTTCGGAGATATCCCTATGTCGTGGGTTCAAATCCCACTAGACCCGCTTCTACACATGTTTCAAATTCAAAAAAATATCTAGTACGATACTTTTTTTATCAATTCAATTCAAAATAAAATTAATTGTATGCCATAGAAATAAACGATCTAACAAAGATCTTTAACAAACGCACACGAGCCGTAAACGGAATTAGCCTTACAGTTCAAGAGGGAGAAATTTTTGGTTTACTTGGTCCTAATGGGGCTGGCAAGACAACTGCGATTAGGATGATTACTAGTCTTACTACGCCAACCTCTGGGTCAGTTCAAGTATTTGGGTCAAATGTTTCAAGTTCTTCAGAACAAGTCAGACAAATGGTAGGCTATATTCCACAATCCATCTCAGTTGATGCAGACCTGACCGCTTACGAAAATCTGCTCATCTATGCCAAACTTTTTTACGTAAACAAAAATGAAAGGGACAAACGAATAAAATTTGCACTAGAGTACATGGGATTATCTGATAGAACAGATGATCTAGCTAAACGATTCTCTGGAGGTCTGATGAGAAGACTAGAGGTTGCACAGGCGCTTGTAAACCAACCAAAGATGCTCGTATTAGACGAGCCCAGTATTGGTCTTGATCCATCTTCGAAGATACAGATGTGGAAGTACCTAAAGAAACTAAATGAAGATTTTCACACTACAATTCTAATCACAACACATGACATGTCCGAAGCCGATGAATTGTGTGATAAAATTGCAATAATGAGTTCTGGAAAAATTGCAGTTATAGGCTCGCCTGTAGACCTAAAAGAATCTGTTGGAAAAGAAACACTCACCATAATCCTGAAATCACAAAAATCTTCATCTGGGCAAATCTTGCCTGTTCTAGATGATGAATTTAGCCTAGTAAGCCAAGATGGTAATATAATAAAAATATCTACACGAAATGGCGAACAAGCAATTCCCAAGATTTTACAATCTTTTAGAGATGCAGGACTAGATGTAGATTCAGTCTCCTTGAATAAAATAACTCTAGATGATGTTTTTATAAAATATGCAAAGACAAGATTCGAATCAGAAAATACTGAATCAAATAGAGATACGCGCATGGCAAGACGAACAATTAGGAGACGTGCGGGATGAATATTCAAAGATTTACAACCAGTGTTTTCACAATTGCTGAAATCGAAGTTCGTAAGATACGTCATGATTCATCGGAATTATGGATGAGGGTAATCCAGCCAGCATTGTGGTTGTTGGTATTTGGCGAGGTCTTCAATGGAATAAGGGGATTTACACCAGCTGGAATACCGTATATTGATTTCATAACACCTGGAATACTTGCCCAGTCTGTTCAATTCATTGCAATTTTTTATGGAATCACAATAGTTTGGGAAAAAGATGTTGGGCTCTTGACCAAGTTACTCTCAACACCATCTCCAAGATCCTCTATTATAGTTGGCAAGGCACTTGCTGCAGGATTTCGAGGCCTCTTTCAAGCCATAATGGTATTTGGACTTGCAATCATGCTAGGTGTACATTTACGATTTGATCTTTTAGATATTGCAGGTACATTTTTTGTTATTGTATTGTTTGCAATGTGCTTTACAAGTCTCTCAATGGTGCTTGCATCGCTCTTGAAAACACGTGAGAGGATGATGGGAATTGGTCAAGCTATTACCATGCCGTTATTTTTTGCAAGTAGTGCCATCTATCCTATAGCATTGATGCCCAAGTGGTTGCAAATAATTTCATTGGGGAATCCTCTAACCTATGTGGTTGGCGCTTTGCGGGCAATGCTATTGACAGGTGACTATTCAAACTTGGCCATTGATTTACTTGCACTGATAATTTCTACTGTTGTGCTGATCGTATTTGCATCAATTCGACTAAGACGTCTGGTTGATTAGAGGACACATTTGATATTTAACAATCTGGTGGAAAAATAAAATCACTTGATTAAAAGATCGACAGATCTATAAAGAGGGTTTTAGGAGTCTTGCAAAGATATGGAAAAATTTGAACAATGGTGGAAAGGTTTGGTTAAAGAACTTGAAGATGATATAGAAACTATACCGTCTATTGAATAAACTCGTCTAGAAACAAGATATCTTCATTTTTCTGCATTCAATGTATGCACTGACAATCCACAAGTTTTGTATCAAATGTACAATCGTGTGGGCCATCTGATCTGGCATCTGTAGGAATTTTTTTCATACATTCCTCATGGCGGCCTTTTCTACAAAACCAGCAGATTGGATTGGTGGCAGTCTCATTGCATTCCATGATATTTCATCTAAAAGATGGTTACATCTCCAGGCGTGGGAGAACGATTGTTTGTATCTTGGTGAAATTCTACAAATTCCTTATGCGCACTTTCTTGATGTTTTCTCAACTCTTCGAGGTTCTCAAACACATTACTGCATAGATAACACTTGGGCTTGTGTTGATCTACCATTGATAGTACCATTGATTAATTTGTCCCGTTTGTCATACTTGAATCTTTTTGGGTCTAGACTTGGGTAAACCATTGTGAAAAGCGTTTATCTCTTCCCCTTGATGCCTCATAAAAAGCACCTTGCAATTTTCGGGTTATCGCTCCTACTTTACCGTCTCCTATTGTTATGTTATCAATTTCTGCCACTGATTTTACTTCTGCTGCAGTGCCTGTCATAAAGACCTCATCTGCAATGTACAAATCTTCTCTATCTATTTCTCTCTCAGTTATTGTAATTCCTTCTGATTTTGCTATCTTGATTACACTGTCTCTTGTTATTCCATCCAAGATACCTGCGTTTAATGGAGGCGTTGATATCTTGCCTTTGTTTACAATAAAAATATTTTCTGCACTTCCTTCTGATACTTTACCATGATAATTCAACATGATTGCTTCATCATAACCATCTCTTAGCGCTTCTACTCTAGCTAGTGCAGCATTTGCATAGTTTGATGCAGCTTTTGCTTGCATGGGTTGTGATCTAGAATCTATTCTAAGCCAACTTGATACTTTACATCTTGCGCCTTGCACTTTTCCTGCACTGGACTCGCCAGTATTCCATTCCCAACATGCTATTGCGACTTCTACCTTGTTTGGAGTTGGTGTAAGACCCATCACACCATGACCATAATATGCAATAGGTCTAATGTAGCATTCTTTGAGTTTGCTTGCCTTTACTGTCTTGATGATGCCGTCTGAGATCTCTTTTTTATTATAGGGCATCTTCATCGAATACATTTTTGCAGATTTGAATAATCTTTCTACATGTTCTGGTAACCTGAAGATCATTGGACCTCTTGGAGTATTGTAGCATCTAATTCCCTCAAATATTGCAGTTGAATAGTGTAATGCATGTGTCAAGACATGGACCTTTGCATTCTTGTATGCAACAAGTTTTCCATTCATCCAAATCTTGCCCTGTTCTTTCATACCATTGGGTAGAATTCTGGTAATTTAAAGAATAATAAAAATCAGAAAATATGACTAGTGTTTTCCAACATGCTATTGTCTTTAAATCACAGAGACTCTTGACTTTCTATTGTGCCACAACCTGTACTCTCGCTTGTCTCTGTTGCCTTGTTTGTGATTGGTCTTGCAGGAAATGGATTTGAGATGAGAAAGATACGTCTAGCTACTGAAGGGCAGCCTAATCCAAAGAATGTATTTCTTGATAGGCGTAACTTCAAGTGGTATGGATTCATTGGTATTGCTCTTGTGCTTTGGGCAATCAACGGTTCCTATACATGATCTATATAGATCAGCTCTAAATATTTCCTGATCGTATACAATGTAGCGCGTGTTATGGGTAACGCCGGGCTGATTCTAGATAAAGAGGCCCAAGAATAAACCCACTTTGACATCCTACAGGTATAGGCTTGTAGGGGTCAAATGTTCAAAAATTCTCACATACAAAAGATAAAAATCATGGTACATTTGTCTGAAAACTAGATATGGTTGCTAGAAAGACAGGAAAACACAAGCGCAAGGCAGACCAGCGTGCCGCTCGCAGAAAAAGAAAAAAGTAGAACAGCCGTTGTAATTTTATAAAATAAAAATTATCTCGCTGATATTATTTTTTGTTAAACGAATTTTATTTTCGATCTCTCAGCATGAACTGTTCTGATTGCTTTCTCTATGTTGTCACCACTGTCTTCTATTACTATGATGATACGCGATGTTTCTTCCTGAGCATCCATGTTTAGTATGTTCAAATCTGCTTCACCTATTCGTGAGCTTGCCTTTGATGCAACTTGTTGCACGCGCCACATCTCGTCTCCAATCAAGGTGATAACGCCCCTGTTGTAAGTTATCGATGCCAGTGAATCAAATGCCAAAATGTATCTTTCATTGCGCTTGACATAGTCGCCATCTAGAAATAATATCCTGGTAAACTCGATGTTATCTTTGGTAAATGGAGACAAGACTACAAATTCGCTGTATCTCTTGTCCTTGTCAAGTGAATGAAACAGTCTTTCTGATGCATCTTTTTCAATTCTAACTATGGAACAATTTTTCTTTCCTGTGACTATCTTGAGAGGATGACCGTTTTTTTCACTGGGTTTTCTCTCAATTGTTGTGATATTTCCGGGCTTGCCCATGTCAGTAATTATTATTGGCATTTCTACACCGTTTTCCACAATCTCTTTTATTGCAATTGGGTCTAAAATCTTCATTCCAAACATTCCTGCAATTCTTGCCTCATTGTATGATAAACTAGTAATGCTTTCCAATTCTTCTTTGACTAGTCGTGGGTCTGCAGACAAGACTGCACTGTCTTTTTCAAAATCTATTCTGGTGTTGTATTTTTTATTAAAAAGAATTCCAAGATCCGCTGCTGTTCTATCAGAGCCTCCTCTTTCATAAGTTGTTTCTAGTCCCTCTATTGTCTTTCCGATAAATCCCCCTATTGACAAGACATCATTTTTTTCCAACAGTTCTTCAACTGGTTTCATTCTTTCTGATGACTCGGAGGCAAGAAAGTTTGCAGATTCCAAGTTATTGTCTGTAATTATGGGCCATATGTCAAAGGAAATGACTTGTGATTTTATGCCAGAACTTTTCAGTACATAGTTCATTACATGTGACATTAGGACCTCTCCTGAATATGCAAGAAGTCTTGCTCTATTTTCATTGGCAAATTCTCTTTTCTGCAGAATTTCTGCCAAAACTGTTCTAGCTTTTTCAAGAAAAGAGTCAATGGTTCTATTACAGTCGTCTTGAAGTGTCTTGTCTATCATTTCAACAATTTTTTGATATGGTTTTCTCAAAATTTCTGTATCTGGATTTTCTCCTTTTTCTGTTCTGCGTCCAATCTCAAGTGCAATATCTGTAAGAGATCTTTGTTTTTCATTGTATATTGTAAGAGGTGCAGAAAAGACCGTAATTACTTTGGAATTTTTTTTCAACTCGTTAATTCTTTTGATTATGGTGGGTATCAGTATGCCATCAACACCTACCGCACTGCCACCAAATTTTGAAATGACTAGATTTTCCAAAACTTGGTTATCTCTCTTCTACTCCTTCTATAAAGTATTGGGTATTTTTTATGATTATACCACAATTCCGGATTCACAAATAATGTACATTATCTTGCGCACAGTTAATTTTTTAACAAAATATCTAGGTCAAGAATTTTTTTATTAAATCTGACGCCTTTTTTGCACCATCAAAAGGTTGAGGGTTTCGTTTTTCATCAATTTTTTCAATTATCAACTTGTCAAGATTGGAAATATCATCAAACGTATATCCTAATTCTCTTGCATTTTCTTCTTGTTCAAAATGGCCTTTTATTGGAATAAATATTCCAGGTGTTCCATAATGTCTTGATTCATCTATGGTAGATTTTCCAGCAAGTGAAATTATCAAATCTGATGCAAATATTATTTCATGCAAATTATTTACAAATCCCAAATTTCTGATATCTTTGTGATTCATCTTAAATGAAGGACCACTTACAATAACGATTTCACAATCTGGGCTAATTTTTGAATATATCTCAAGGATCTTTTCAATCAAAAATCTACCCGAATCTGTACCTCCAATACTTACAACAATTGTTTTTTTATGGAATGCAAATTTTTCTCGTAATGATTCACGTGATTGTGATGTATTTCGTACTATTGGACCGACCCTGAATAGATTTCCTTTGTTCTCACCATTTTCTGGCAAAATAACAAGATCACATTTTTCAATGATTTTTTTCATTGATTTGTTCATCTGTTTTTCAATTATGGAACCAATGCCTTTTGCAAAACTTGTCTGAAGTATGTCAGTAACTAAAATGGTCTTGATTCCCATCTCTTGGGCAACCACTAGCGATGCAAAATCTTCGTCGCTTGTTATAACTTTTGGATGGTATACCTTGAGTATCTCAGACGAAATTGCTTTGCATTCCTTATAGTAGGAATAATACTTGAAGAGCCACTTGAGTGGTTGTTCTAGTTTCCCGTTTTCAACTTGAAAAGCAGGTGGCCTGTACAGATTATCTACATCAAATCCACCCTGTGAAATAAGTGCAGGTGCAGCTCCTCCACTCACAAATCTCTTTGATACATCCTCTAGATTACACGATATGGCCACATCTCGTGTGGCATGTCCTAATCCTATGGGACTTGAGAAAAAAACTAGGTCTACCATGTCTATAATTCAATTTGAATGTGATCTCTCTATTTTTTTATTTTGGATGATTCTCAAAGTTTAAATCTATTTTACCTCGGAGCTTGCTTGGGTTCATAGTCCAGGTCGGTTATGACGTCGCCCTTACACGGCGAAGATCCAGGGTTCAAATCCCTGTGGACCCATTCTTTCTTGGATTACATTTGTGGGACTCAAGGTTAGCTGTAGGTCACTATTGCTCTGCTATACCACAGGAACAGTGGAACCATGAAATCTGACTTAACCTCTCCTTAGAAGATATCAAATCAAAGAACGAAAATGCACTAGAACTGTTCTATTCTGGAATAAAATCCGCCCAGACAAGACACTCGATGGAGGTACATCTCAAGACATTTCTTGTAACAGAATCTAGACATCTTTTTGTCTGTATTTTGCCCACGCATTATTTACCGTAAAAACTAGGCGTTTACCTAAAATTTGTTCTAACCACAGTGGAACTAGAAACTTTCTATTGGGTGAAAAATATTGATAATATTTTTCATTATCGAGTTCTTTGTCATCTAGAACATTTCTGGCAGCAAAGTCTCCGCAGAAGGTGGCCCAAGGAAGGCCCACACACCCAAGCACAAAATGAATCCAAGGATGGATGGGATCTCTAATTACAGTGGGAACAAGATCTCTAGTCATATCGATTCGTCCTTGCCAATATTGGATAAATCGAAGATCCCTTATTGCGGGAATTTTTTTCTTCAGATTATTTATGACATGTTCTATGACACTAGGTATTGTAGTATCATTTTTAGAATAAGTTGTCAACAGATCGCCGCCTCCAACTAAGAGCCGTCTTGTACCAGTGAGACGAAAATAAGTGTAGGTGAGCGTAGAATCCCAGCATTGAAGTGGTCCCTGTGGAAATAGATCTGCAATTTCCTTTTCACCAAGCGGTTCACTAATGGAAAGAAAAGTTTGTGCATGGTATACTGTCTCATAATATTTGGTTATTTCCGGTTTTGGCTTGTCAATACAAAAGATGATCTGATCCGCAGTCACTGAACCCAAGTGAGTATAAGCCGTATGATTATCAAAAGAAATTACTTCAGACGACTCGAAGATCTCTACGCCATTATCCAAAAGGACTTGTTTGATTCCTTGTGCATATAACAGAGGATTCACTCCAAATGTGCCAGTATAACGAATTGCTCCTGAATATGCCTTTGAGCCAAGTACAGAAGGTACTTCTTGTTCGGTATATACAGTACTGGAATATCCGATCTTCTTACGTGCTTTTACTTCTTCTTGTACGTCTTGCCAGCCACCATGACCTATTCCTACAAATAAACAATCCTGTGGTTGTAGATCACACTCGATTTTGTATTTTTTGATATTCGATACCATGGTTTCTACTCCTGTTGCAGCTACATTCCATAAATTCTTGGCACCCTCTTGACCATACTTACGTAACAACTGTGAGAGTTCAAGCTCACTATCTGGAGTTAGAAAACCTGCACTTTTACCAGTAGAACTTCCGCCACAAATGTTTCTATCAAGTAGAACTATTTTTTTTCCAGATCTAACAAGTCGTAGAGCTGCCGCAAGACCAGCTGCACCAGCACCAATAATCAACACATCCGTCTTGATATGACTTTTGAGTGGAGATCTTATTGGTTCCTTGATTCCAAGAAGTGTAGTAAACCACCAATTTTGTAAAATCATAAATTTCAGTTATTCTTGTAGCTACAATCATTGTATTTCAATCATCTTCCTATTGTGATAGATGTATGCAAAACATAAAAATTTCTTTGTATGTTGGGGGTACTGCAAAAAAAATTTGTCAAATATGGATGGGAAGATAAGTCTTCTGTAACATGGTTAATGTAACAAGGATCATCATCTCCTAAATATTATAACATTGGAATGCTTTCATGCAAGGAATTAACTACATGAAAACAAGACGCGTAGATGAGAACTTATTCTGGATGGAACGACGTTCTGGTGGAATATACGTAAAGTTTCACAAAGTGATTCCATACTGAATATCTGCAGGAGAAAATCTATTTGCATGGAATAAATTAAAAAATAGAAATTTCAAAAATAATTTTTTATCTCATGCACAAAAAAGTGTTTATAGAATAATCTCTTAAATAATTTTATTCTACATTAAAAATTTCTAATGTAAATAAAATGAGACCTCATCAACTAGCTGATTCTAAAATGCTGCATAAATAAAGCGCTCCTGATACACACAAAATCTCTAGTTTTCTGTATGTCACACTAGAAACATGAATGATTTCATATCTAGAATCCTCTAAGACCCACAGGTCGGCATAGTTCTGGGTGATCTCTTAGGTAAGAAATTTTTTGCAGCATGGATTGTTTGTCTTGTGGAAAAGTTCCACCTATTGGATACGCATTTGATCCATGATTTGCACGAAAGACAACAGGTGTATTTGGTTCCATTTTTGATATTAAAAGTTCCAGTTCTCCTAACGCTTCCGAGTCATCAATTGGTAAAAATGGTTCTTTGAATTTTGTCAGAAATTCATCACGGATGCCATCTTCTAAATGTAAAGTCAGGGCTCCAACATAGTTAGGTGCAGAGGCACTTAGCACCTTGGCAGTCTCCTCTATGTGATCCTTTGAGTAAGTCTTTCCACCCAAGCCCAATATGACCATACATGATATGGTATATCCAGCATCTTTTGCCTTGATACATGATTTTATGATTGTCTGGCCTGTTGCACCTTTGGTAACTTTTTTGAGAATTGCATCTGATCCGCTTTCTATTCCTATGTAAAACATTGTTAGTCCTGCAGCATACAACTTTTTGAGATCCTCTAGAGATTTTTTCATAATGTTTTGCGGCATGGCATAGCACGATATACGTTCAAAGTTTGGAAACTTTTCCCTCAGATAGTCAAGAATCTGTAACATGCTTTGAGTTGACAAGTTTAATGCGTCTCCATCTGCAAGAAATATTCTAGTACTGTTTGGCATGTGTTTTGAAGCAAGATCAATTTCTGCCTTGATCTCTTCCCATGGTCTTTCAGAATATTCTTTTGAGCGATACATATTGCAGTATGAACACTTGTTAAACGAGCAACCTAGAGTAACCTGAAAAATCAATGACTTGGCTTCCGACGGAGGTCTGTACAAAGGATAGTCATAATCTAACATGCCTTTATCTAATCATGATCTATCTTATCAGTTATTTGATTGTATATACAAAATAATTTTGTTTGCTACTCTTGTGGTAACATTTGCTCTATTGTTCCAAGTCTGATAAAGATCTATTAATTAACTAATGATACACGGAAATACATGACTGGAGACCCACATGCAAAACGCTTGTTATGGTTTGTATTTACAGGTTCAAAAGGTGGATTAAACAGAATTCGACTCATTTCCCATATACGTAATAGACCTTTTAATGCAAACCAACTTGCAAAAGAGATGGGTTTGGATTACAAGGCAATACAGCACCACATCCGAGTCCTTGAAAAAAACAACCTGATAACTCGAGTGGGGGACAAGTATGGTGCAACATTTTTCATGTCTACGTTTCTTGAGGTAAATTTACAAGTCTTTGATGAAATTGTAAGCAAATTGGAACAAAGTAAATAAGTCAAGTGGAGTCAAGTGTCTTCAAATGGAACCTCTGATGACTGCAAGCACAATTATCTCTGGAGCAAATATGGTAGCTCTTGGAGTGCTCATCGGAGTTTTTGCCAAAATGTATTCCAAAACCAAGGCACAGTTGCCTTTAGGGATGATATTTTTTGCAAGCCTCTTATTTTTGCATAATGTGATTGGTGTATATGCATACTTTACAATGATGGAACTTTACGGAGCTGCATTGTTGCCATATTTGTTGGCAGTGCATGTGGCAGAATTTGCTGGCATACTAATATTTTTGAAAATAACTCTGCAATAGACTTGATTTATTTGTTAGACGAATAAAATCAATCTATGAAGCAACAGTACAAAGAATATCTAAAACTAAACAAAAATATTTTTTTAGGATTTCTTGCATCTATTGCAGTTTCTGCCCTAGTTGCACAGATGTTTTCAAATCAACAAAGCTATGTCAACGCAACCATATGTTTGGGCGTTGATTATGTTGTGTACTTTACCACTTTTGGCTCGCTTTATTATATTGACAACAAGAAAAAATATCTCCTTGAAACAGGCCAGGCGGACAAGGCAGAACTCCGACGAGATCTGATAAAAGTGATATCGTCTCTTGGAATAGGCGAAGTTATCTATACTGCTTGCAGATGGTCTCTCCAGTATTATCTACTCACAAATTCCTATCAAGCCTATGCCGCATCGCTTGTATCCCAGTCTATCTCAACTGTAATCTACATGGTAACTGTAAACTTGAGTGTGAAATTCATGAGGTTGTACAAAGATGGTCCTTAGCATATTTGTTGATGGCTCAGGCGGTCCTAATTCTGGATTTGGATTCTTTGTCAAAGAAACAGGAGAATCATTTTACAAAAAAGAGCCTGACATAACAAATAACCAAGCAGAATACATGGCTATAATTTCTGTCTTACAAAAGTTTGTAGGTACTGGAGATGAGATTGTAATCTACAGTGATTCAAAAAATACCGTATCGCAGCTAAACCATGAATATGCTATAAACAACGACAAGTTGCGTAGCCTTGCAAGGGAAGCTTGGGATGTTATGGCCAAGTTTTCAAACCTCAAGATAATCTGGATCCCGCGAAACCAGAATTTAGCTGGAAAGATGCTTGGTAGCTAATCTACTGGTTTGAGATCAGAATCTTCCTTGGATAAACTTATTATACAAATACATTTGAGTCGATCTCATTAAAATGAGTGAATCTATTTTCCTGTCTCCAAAATCTATTGCCATAATTGGGGCTTCTGATAAAGAAGGAAGTGTAGGTCGTGCTATTACATCTAACATACTAAAAGGGTATACTGGAAAGATTCTTCCAATTAGTCCAACACGAGAAACAGTATTTGATAAAAAAGCATACAAGAGTGTTCTTGATGTCCCGGAAGAAATAGATCTTGCAGTTGTAGTTACAAAAAATGATGTTGTTCCCGCAGTACTTGAAGAGTGTGGCAAAAAAGGAATCAAGGGAGCAATAGTAATCACTGCAGGATTCAAAGAAGTAGATGAAGAGGGAGCAAAGCTTGAACGAAAACTTGCAGAAATTGCCAAGCAGTATAATATCAAAATCATAGGGCCAAATTGTCTTGGTGTGATGAACTTGGCACCACAAACAATGATGAATTCGACTTTTCTCAAAGTGACGCCCAAGTCTGGAGGCATTGCACTTGTGTCACAAAGTGGAGCCATCTGTGCAGCACTGGTTGAAGATGCTAGTGCTCAAGGAATAGGATTCTCTTCTGTAATTAGCATGGGAAACAAAGTTGACCTAAATGAAGTCGATATTCTAAAAATGCTTGCAGAACACGAGCAGACCAAAGTCATTGTAATGTATCTTGAAGATATGACTAATGGAAGAGAATTTCTAAAAATATGCAAACAGATCACTAGATTAAACAAATCAAAAAAACCTGTACTTGTTTTAAAATCTGGCCGAAGTCCAGAGGGTGCAAAAGCAGCCATGTCTCACACTGGTGCACTAATGGGTTCTGATGAAATCTATGATGCACTACTAACTCAATCAGGCGCAATACGAGTTGACACCATGGAGGAATTGTTTGATTATGCAACTGCATTTTCAAAACAACCACTGCCTTCCAAGGGTGACTTGGTCATTGTATCAAATGCCGGAGGACCTGCAATAATTTCTACTGATGCATGCTCCAAGATGGGAGTAAAGATGGCAAGCATAGAAGACATCAGACCGCAGATAAATGCAGTTATTCCTCCATGGGGAACATCCAGAAATCCAGTAGATATTGTAGGAGATGCTGATTTTAACAGATTTGATCATGTGCTAAATCTTGTACTTGCACATCCAAATACCGGTTCGGTCATAACAATGTGTACGCCATCTGCTACACTTGATTACAATAAACTTGCTGAAGTAGTTGTCAGTGCATCAAAAAAATACAACAAGACAATTCTTGCAAGTCTGATGGGTCTTGATGAAGGAATAAAGAACAAGGAAATTCTGGCAGAGGGCGGTATTCCATATTATAGCTATGCAGAAAAAGCAATTCGTGCACTCAGAGCAATGTTACGATTTGCTCAGTGGTCTACAACGCCAGAAGGAAAGATACAACAATTCAAAGTAAACAAGAAAAAAGTAGAACAAATTTTTGCCAAGGTAAAATCTGAGGGAAGAAAGAACTTGTTAGAAGAAGAGGGACAAGAAGTTTTACGCGCATATGGTTTTCCTGTACCAAAAAGCATTCTTGCAGTAAAGGAAAGAGATGCAACAGTTGCTGCAAAAAAAATTGGATATCCAGTTGTAATGAAAATTGCCTCACCACAAATTATTCACAAGTCTGATGCAGGCGGAGTCAAAGTGGGATTAAAGACTCCTCAAGAAGTCAAAAAGGCCTTTAAAGAAATAATCAAGAATGCAAAAAAATACAACAAGAAAGCAGTCATCAAAGGTGTACTAGTTCAAGAGATGGTAAAAGGTGGAAAAGAAACCATAGTGGGTTCAAAACAAGAACCAGGATTTGGACCTGTAGTTATGTTTGGTATGGGTGGAATCTATGTTGAGGTACTAAAAGATGTAACATTTCGAGTAGCTCCTGTCACAGACTCGGAAGCAGATGAAATGATATCGTCAATCAAGACAAACAAGTTGTTGCAGGGTGTCAGGGGGGAGAAACCGTCTGACGTCAAGAAACTTGCAGAATGTATACAACGAATTTCCCAGCTAGTGACTGACTTTGAAGAGATAAAAGAACTTGACATGAATCCAGTTCTTGTATTTGAAAAAGGCAAAGGTTGCAAAGTTGTTGATGTAAGAATCGGACTTGATTAAAAAACAACGATTTTGTTATAATATTTATATTACTTGCAGAGGGTACTAGCAGATATGCCAATTAAGACAGCATCTGAGTATATTCAAAGTCTTAGAGGCCGTAACATGAAAGTTTACCTTTTTGGTGAACTTGTAAAAGAACCAGTAGATCATCCAATGATTAGACCATCGATAAATGCAGTGGCCGAGACATATGATCTAGCAGAAAAAGAATCTGAGATGGCAACTGCAAAATCATCCATCACTGGCTTGCAAGTTAACAGATTTTTGCATATAGCAGAAAGTGCAAATGATCTAGTAAACCAAAATAAAATGCAGCGAAAACTTGGCCAACTTACAGGAACATGTTTTCAAAGATGTGTCGGAATGGATGCATTAAATTCACTATATTCTGTTACTTTTGAAATTGATGAGAAATACAAGACCACTTATCATAAACGACTAGTCGATTTTATCAAGATGATACAACAAGAGAATTTTGTCATTGGTGGTGCTATGACTGATCCAAAAGGAGACAGAAGCAAGGCCCCACACCAACAAGAAGATCCAGATGTATTCTTACATGTAGTAGAAAAAAATGACAAGGGAATATTTGTTACAGGTGCCAAGGCTCACCAAACTGGCTGCATAAATTCACATTGGATTATAGTCATGCCAACCATGAGATTATTGGAAGGCGACAAAGATTATGCAGTGGTTGGTGCAATGCCTGCAGATTCTCCTGGAATTACATACATCTACGGACGACAATCCTGTGATACAAGAAGCATGGAAGAAGGGGATATTGATTCAGGTAACGCAAAATTTGCAGGTCAGGAAGCCCTGATTGTTTTTGATCGAGTATTCATTCCATGGGATAAAGTATTCATGTTTGGAGAGTATGAATTTGCAGCAATGCTTGTAGAACGATTTACTTGTTATCACAGAAGAAGCTATGTATGCAAGACAGGCTTGGGTGATGTTTTAATTGGCGCAGCTGCTGCAATTGCTGATTACAACGGTGTACCTGATGTTTCTCACATACGGGACAAGCTGGTGGAAATGACTCACCTCAATGAGACTATCTATGCAACTGGTATTGCTTCATCATCACAAGCTCATCAAACCAAGTCTGGTGTCTGGCTTAACGATGACATGCTAGCAAATGTTACCAAACACAATGTAACTAGATTCCCATATGAAATTGGTAGATTGGCACAAGACATTGCAGGTGGTCTTGTTGTAACACTTCCATCTGAAAAAGATTTGAAAAATCCAATAACAGGTCCTATACTGAAGAAATATCTCAGAGGACGAAAAGGCGTTGATATTGAAAACAGGGTTAGAATATTGAGACTGATTGAAAATATGACACTTGGCAGAAATGCAGTAGGATATCTAACAGAATCTATGCATGGTGCCGGTTCTCCACAAGCTCAGAGAATCCAAATTGCACGTCAAATGCAGCTTGGGTACAAGAAGAGATTAGCTAAAAATCTTGCAAACATTCAAGAAAATCAAAGCGCCGAATCTGAACAATCAGATTACTTTGAACGTGTGTTCAAGATGAGAAAATAACAAAAATTACTTGTCTAAATCTTTATTCTGAGATTCACTGTTTGTATTGGTTTCAACTGGATCTGGGTTATTTGTAAGATATGATTTGTCACTTGACAAACTCTTGTCTATACCCGTCCCTGACTCATCTAAATCTGTCTTGTCCTTGTCAGACAAGGTATCTCCAGATTTTGGTTTACCAAATTGTTTTACTAGCATGATTCCTACAATCACAGCTATTATGATGTAATTGATAGGTGGTGTGAGTATTCTGGTTACATATCCTATCTGCGGTACAACGTAGACAACTTTTCCGATATAGTCACCTTTTGTTATTGGAAAATCGACTCCAGGTATGGATCCAGGATTTGCATCTCCCTTTGTCCTAATTACCCGAGGATCCTGATTTATTATCTCTGCAACTCTGTGCACTATGACCTTGCCTTGCCCGTTTGGTTCGTTGAATACTATGATATCTCCAATTTTTAATTGATCAAAAGTTACATGTCCCTGAACCACAATGACGTCAAAGATTTGCAAGTTTGGTATCATGCTTCCACTTGATACTACATAAAATGGATTTTCTGTTCCAAATGCTACTCGAAGACCAATCCAAATTATTGCAATGCCGATTACTACTATTATGATATCCTTTGCGATGCCTGACTTGAGAGAAAGTTTACTCAATTATTGTAATTTCTCTGAAATCGTAAGATAAATCTTGCTTAACAACGATTGCTTACTTTAATCTGTTACCGCAACTTTCGCAAAACTTGGAGCCCTGACTGTTTGTATAATTACACTTGATGCATTTTAAATCATTTTCCGCAAGCAAGCTACCCAACAATACGATTTCACCAATCTTTCGTATATCATCCCACTTTATTGTGACATCTGTACCATCATTTCTTGTTACAACTAGCACTATGCTTGATTGATCTGGCTGGATGCCCATCTCTTTGACAACTCCAACTTTTCTTGCTTCAGTATCATAAACTCCTAGACCTGTAATTGAGCTAAATGTCTTTACGCTACTAGTAGATGTTTTTGGTTGCTCTTGTGATTGAACACTCTGAACTTGTGGAATTACAACATTTGTATTAGTGACAGGTATTGCAGCTCCAACTGATGCAGTTTCATCAGGCTTGCTAAAGTTTCTATATTCTGCAAGAATAGAGCCACATGTTGTGCACACATATTGTCCCTTTTCCAAAAGAACCAAATTTTCTGCCACAACTTCATTTGGATTTTCATATTCTATCTTTGGACTTCCTTCATATTCTTTCTCACATGTATTGCAATAATATTTAGAAATTTTTTCTGAATCAAGGCGACCAACTGGGGCAAGAAACAAGTCTGGTCCTCCAAGATTGCCCTTTCTTTGCTGATCATCTGTAACGGTTGCCATGATAAAACCTCCAGATCCTCTTAATTTTTTTAATCGAAGTTCGTTGCTCATGCTTTAATCTACATAAATCTCAGATAATTATGTATATCATTTTGATGGGTCAAATCTATGCCACATATCGGAGCAAGAGATTATACAATTTCCAAAAATAATGGAAATTTTTTCAATATTTTGGAAAGAGTTATTAGAGCCAGAAGGCTATGTTAAACAAAAATTGACGGAAATAGGTAATCAAACTTTTCTCTGTCGTTTCGATAAAAAAGATGAATAAACTTGGCTAAATTTGAAGAATTAGGACTAAAGGATACCATACTCACTGCTCTTAATGAAATGGGTTTTCGTGAACCATTTCCTATTCAAGCAGGAGCTATTCCAGTACTTCTTTCAGGTCAAGATGTCATAGGTCAAGCACATACTGGAACAGGAAAGACAGCTGCATTTTCACTACCAATAATTCAAAATGTTATTCCAAAAGGTGGAGTGCAGGCATTAATCATTGCCCCAACAAGAGAGCTGGCAGTACAGATCTCTGATGAAATTATAAAGTTCTCAAGACATTCTGGAATTCGTAGTGTAACAATCTACGGTGGCCAGAGTATGAACATACAACTGCAAGAACTTCATCGAGGAGTAGAAATTGTAGTTGCAACTCCTGGACGTCTTATTGATCACATCAAGCGCGGCTCAATAAAATTACAAAAAGTAAAGTGGGTTATACTTGATGAAGCAGACACCATGCTTGACATGGGATTTATCGAAGATATAAAATTCATTTTGGACTTGGTTCCAGAAGATCATGTAAATGCATTGTTCTCTGCTACGATGCCTGCTGCAATCTTGATGCTTGCAGAAAAATATATGAAAAACCCACAAAAAATATTCATCGATTCAGATGATCTAAGTGGAGAGGGAATAGAACAGGCATTTCTTGTAATCAAAGATAGAGAAAAAACAGATTATCTTTTCAAATTCATAAAAGAAAATGGTGCAGGTCAGGCAATCGTTTTCTGTTCTACAAAAGATAGGACAAGAAGAGTTGCTCATGAACTAGAACAAGGAAGATTCAATGTAGTCTCTATTCAAGGAGACATGTCTCAGTTTAGAAGAGACAAGGCAATGTATTTATTTAAAAAAGGCAAGGCAGACATTTTGGTAGCTACTGATGTTGCAGCAAGAGGTATTGATGTACCAAAAGTTGCATTGGTGATAAATTATGATGTTCCAAACCAAGATATGGTATATTTCCATAGAATTGGACGAACTGCAAGAGCAGGAGAAAAAGGCAGAGCAATAACTCTGGTGTCTTATTCCTCAATTGGCGATTTCAAGGCAATATCAAACCAAACAAAAGTCAAGATGGTGGATCTAAACAAAGAACTTGGAATTGTAGTAAATATTCCAGATCCTCTAAAGAGAGAAGTAAGCCATAGGAGAAACTTTGGCAGATCTGGTGGTGGCTATGGTAGATCAGGCGGGGGATATGGCAGATCTGGAGGAGGTGGTTATGGTAGACGCGATGATAGAAGAGATGATCGCAGAAGATCTGGTGGCGATAAAAATTATTACGGTTTAAGAAGCCGCTGGTAGAAAACCGTTCAATATATTTAGGGATTCATGATTTTATAATACATGGATAAAGCAAAACCTGTAGATTCAAAGAACTGGGAAAAAGAAGTCATGGCTTCTCCGATTCCTGTGTTTGTAGATTTTTGGGCAGAATGGTGTGGCCCATGCAGAATGGTAGGTCCTGTAGTTGAGGAGCTAGCCAATGAATATGCAGGAAAGATCAACTTTGTCAAGGTTAATGTTGATGAAAACAACGAACTTGCATCAAAGTACAATGTCTTTAGCATACCAACACTAGCATTATTCAACAAAGGCCAGGTTGTAGCACAACAAGTAGGTGCTGCATCAAAGGGTTCTTACAAGAATATGATAGACAGTGCTCTTTCAAAAGTCTAAACCTCATTTCTTCTTTTTTCGATCTAAAATAATTAATACAGGTCAAGAAAACAACCCACATGTCATTTGGAGATATTGATACTCTAAACCTTCTATTTGACAAATTACAGAATTTACTAAATGACACTCAAGGGTACTATGAATCATTTCTTGATGCTAATACAATGTATAAACAAGGAAAACTCTCCGACAAGGAATTCTTTGAGAAACTTGGAGACTATGTTGTATCGTATTCATCACTAGAGTTTTTATCTGTAAAGGTAATCTTTGAGCTGAAAAAATCACTTGACAAGATATCAAGTGGTCGTGCAACCGGTTCTACCATGGCAAGTCCAATGCCTCCAGGCATAGGACCTCAAGCATCACAAATGGCAGCTTCTACATTGCCTGGACCTGGACAGCCCCCCTCAATAATATCGGCTGCAGCAGCATTTTCAACACCCGGTGAACTTCCACGACCAGATCCTGCACTCATGCCGCAAAGTCCAAGTGGTCCTGTTTGTAGTGCTTGTGGGTCTGCTCTGAAAGTTAATGCTAAATTCTGTTCCAAATGTGGAAATAAAATGTCCTAGTGAAAAATTCTGCTAGTCTTGGTTTGCGCCACATTCTGTACAAAACTTTGCAATCAAAGATAATTTTGCGCCACATTCTGTACAAAATTTCAAGCTTACCTCAGTTGATGTATTGACACTGCCATACAAACCGCCAATTGTTTTCATTGCACCAGTTGGCACAAATGTATCATCATCAACTAACGGTGTTGGTGCAAAATCTTTCTCTTCTATAAAGTTCATCAATCGAGGCATCTGCTGACCAGGATTTTTTAGATCAGGCACCATGTCGCCTAACCAAAATGCAAATCTAGTTAGTGTAAGTTCTGGTGTGGAAAAAGTCAATGTATGACTTGACATGTAATCGTCTGCTGCTATTTTGCCATTGAAGACTTTCATTAAATGAACTAGTTAGTATAGCTGTATATTGTTTTTTATTTTAATTGTGGACAATTGTTACAGCCATTAGTGATAGAGCCAGTAAAGTTTGCCCCCCTGAGATCTGCATCTTTGAGATTTGCATCTGACAAATTGGCGCCAGATAGATTTGCACCTGATAGGATGGCACCTCTGAGATTTGCACCTGATAGATCCACTTCTCTCAAATTGGCACTTGAGAGTATAGCTCCTAATAGATCTGCACCATGAAGATTAGAGTTTGAGAGATTGACATCTTGTAGATTTGCACCTGATAGATTTGCTTCTTGCATGTTAATACCTGACATGTTGGCTCCTTGCATGTTGATTCCAGATAGGTTTGCACCTTTTAGGTCTTGAATTGATAATATTGTAATGGTATTCTGATCTGATTTACTGGAATAAAAGTTGGGGGCGCCAAGATATGATGCATAGATGTGATGCAATCCTGCAGGCAATGAAGATGTGCTAAAGGTAGATTGACCTCCAAAGATTGTAACTGGGTATCCCACTGCAGTATCATCTACATAGAATTGTATCACACCAATGTCAGGCGTTGGCGATACTGTTGCAGTAAATGTTGTTACCATGCCAGTTATTGCAATTGCAGAACTTGATGATATCGTTGTAATGGTTGGTACTATTGGAGGCGTAAATGTTATTGATGGGCCATATGTTGTAGATGAAAAACTTGACTGTGTTGTATTATTTGATACTGGGTTTGAACAAGGAACATAGAGTTCCCAACCGTGAGGCATCTCTCCTACATAACACTGGTATCTCCCAGATGAATCATACAATTTTGCTACATATTTCCAGTTTTCATCTGCAAAAGATGGTATGGCAAATCCTGATACAATGTTTGAAACAACAATTATCATTATGACAAAAAAAGCCAGTCTGAACAATATTGATTTCTTTTTGTCAAATTGTCTGATAACTAGTATGAATAAAAATACGATGGCAAACGATGTGAATCTTTCTGCCATATCTCCTCTAACTATAATTGATAAAAATAATGTTGCAATGATACAGTATAGAACAAAAATTTCAAATCTCAATCCATTCTTGATTGAATTTAACAAAATAAACACAACCACAATAATGGGTATGATGTATACCAATTCTCCAGAATATTGAAAAATATCATAATAGAATATCTTGGCTATGCTTGTAGAAAATATCTGGATTGTTGATTGTACAATATCTGAATTAATCTGAATTGCTGGAGACTTGAATTGCAGAGAATAATTGATGTAAAGCAGTGATGCCTGAAGTAATAGCAGAACTGTTGGTATTGTGTAGCTAGATATTGTAATTACATCTTTTCTGTTTCTTCCAAGTTCACGTGCTATGACATAAATCAATGCTGGAAGAAAAACAATGGAAAAAGCAGAAGAGAGAAATGATGCAGAACAGAAAAATGCATAAAGATACTTTATTTTCTTGGATTGTTTTTTGTACTCTTCATATCTGAATATTAACAACAACAAAAAGAGCATTGTGAATATGTTCAGAAACCATTGGATGCTTGAAATGTTGGAATAAATTTCATTCATGCCTGGAGCAGCTATTATGAATATGGAACAAACAGCCCTGAGCCAATCATTTTTAATTATGAATCGAAATTGTTTGGTGGCAAAAAACAATGCACAAAGTGTTGCAATAATTATTGCAGCCACATTCATTGCTAGGTTGACATTGGTAATGCCAAACAGGTATAGTGAAAAAATTGTTACAAGCCTAGGAATGAAATGCAAGTAATAATTGTAAACAACAAAAATACTTCCCCACGAGTACTGGATAGCTTCTCTTAGAAGGACATCTACATCTTCAACCCTACCAGGTTGAACCAGGATGAAGATTGGTTTTCTTAACACAAAAAGTATTACACCTGACACAAATAGGATGGGCAAAAACCATCTTGATTCTATGTTTCCAGAAAAAATTGTACGCATTTTACTGTTCAAATTGACTGAAGCTTTGATGGATCCGCCCTTAAGCTTATCGGACATATTTTTCTCAGATTGTTACCTTGTAAAATTGTGATACATCTATAACATATTTTGTATATGTCACGGACAGCCATTGCAATCGTTTGTTGTGGCGCCTGCAAAGTTTGCACCCATCATGTTTGCCCCCCTGAGATCTGTATTGGATAAATTTGCGTCAGACAGAATGGTACCTGACAAAATATCATCTTGTAGATCTGAACCAGATAAATTGGCACCCTGCAAATTCGCATTTGTTAGGTCACTTTTTTGTAATTTACTCTCCTTCAGGTTTACGTCCATCAGGGATGCTCCTGATAGATTCGAATTTTGCAAATTTGTACCAGACAAGTTGGCTCCATTCAGATTGGCATGAGACAAGTTAATACCTTGAAGATTTTTTTCAGAAAGATTAATTCCTTGCAAATCTGTACCTTCTAGATCTTTATTCTCCAAGTCTGATGTTGAAAGGACTGTTATTGTAATTTCTCCAGAAGAGCTTGCATTAAAGTTTGGAGCTCCAAAATATGATACAGATATCTTGTGTGATCCTTTGGGCAAAAGTTGTGTAAATGTAATCTGTCCACCAAAGATTGTAGCAGGACTTTCAGAGGGTTTGCCATCTATGTATATCTGACCTATTCCATTGTCTGGTACTGGAAACACTGTACCTGTAAATGTTACAGGTTGTCCATCTATTGCATATTGAGATCTTGTTGATATGGTAGTAACAGTTGACTGTACTGGAGGTACAAATGTTACAGATGAGTCATGTATCAATGTCATATTTTTTGATATTGGTTCTGCACAGGGAATAGAAATTGCCCAACCACTTGGAATCTCGCCTACATAACACTGGTATTTTCCATCAGGGTTGTAAAACTCTGTCACATATTTCCAGTTCTCATCTGCAAAAGATGGTATGAAAAACCCAGATGCCACATTAAATGTCACAATCACTGTTATTGCTACAAAGGTCATCTTGCTAAATGATGATTCTCTCTTGTCAAACTGTCTAATTATTAATATCAATATGAACACAATTGCAAAAAAGAAGTATCTCTCCTGTGCCTGTCCACATAGGCAATTCCAATCAATAAGTGAACTTTTGATCACAGAAGAAAAAAAGAGAGTTGCAGCAATGCAGGCCAATACATAGATCTCAAACTTTATTCCATTTCTTATGGAATTTAGTAAAACAAATGTTACTATGGCAACAGGTATGAGATACATCCATTCCCCCATGTGCTGAAAAATATCGGGAGTATTTTGATAAAATATCTTGACTGCAGAAATGGTAAAACCATTCACAGATGATGATACAATATCATTAACATGAGGAGTGGATAGCGTGGTTTGTTGTAGATAGTTGATACAAATTGTTAGTGCTTGAACAAATAACACTCCTGTAGGTATAACATAGCTAGATATCGTAACTAGATCTCTCCTGTTTTTTCGCAATTCACGTATCGCGATGTATATCAATGCTGGAAGAAAAACAATGGAAAAAGCAGAAGAGAGAAATGATGCAGAACAGAAAAATGCATAAAGATATTTTTTCTTTCTGCTTTTTTTCACAAATTCTTCATACTTGAATAATAACAATGATACAAAGAGCATGGTGAATATATTCAGAAACCATTGGATACTTGAAATATTTGAATAAATTTGCTCAGTAATACCTGGAACCAGTATGACAAACAATCCGCAAAGAGCTCTTGCCACGTCACTTTTAATTATGAACCGAAATTGTTTCGTAACAAAAAACATTCCACACAATGTTGCAATAATTATTGCAACCAGATTCATCCCAAGTAGGACATTTCTAATTCCAAACAAATGCAGAGAAAAAAATGTTACAAGAGTTGGGATGAAATGAAAATAATAATAGTGAACTACAAATATGCTATTCCACGAATATTTCATTGCAGGTCCCACTAGGACATTTACATCCTCCCATCTTGCAGGTAGAATTAACACATTGATTGGTTTTCTTAAAACAAGTATTGCTATACCAAGAACACACAATATTGGCAAAAACCATCTTGATTCTGTATTGTTAGATATACTCTGACGACTATTGCTGCTCAAATTAACTGAAGCTTTGATGGATCCGCCCTTAAGCTTATCGGGAATGTTACAAAACATTTTTTCCTGATTTTTACCATTAGGGGAAAATTGTGTACTTGTGGAACTTTCCTATCTTGTTCAAAAGGTGGACCGAGGGGGATTTGAACCCCCGACATCCGCGTTGCGAACGCGGCGTCACTACCACTAGACCACCGGCCCTTTTGTTATCAAGAATATCATCTGCTTTTATTCATTTACTCAAAGAATAATACTAGGTTTTCAAGTAAAATTCCTGATGACTGTAGATGCTGTAATTACAGGGTCACATGTTATTTTTCAAAATGTAATGGTAGAGAAAAACATTGTAATTGACGAAGGCAAAATTATTGGTCTTACAAATGATATTCCACAATGTGATCTAAAAATTAAAGCAGACGGCTTGGTTTCACTTCCTGGTATAATTGATCCTCACATACATTATGGCGTCTATTCTCCAATTGCTGATGCTGCTGTCACCGAATCTAAAGTAGCTGCAATAGGTGGAGTCACTACAATGATGCGAATGCTCAGACTAAGCGGCTCGTACAAAAAAAATCTAGACTCTCAACTTGCAGAAAGCGCAAAAACTCATTATGTTGATTATTCAATTCATGCATCCATACTTCACAGAAATCAAATCAATGAAATGGAATTTTGCAAAAGCAAGGGGATAACGTCATTTAAGATATACATGAATCTTGGTGAAGAGGTGGGTCATGTCTACATGGACATGCAACCTGGTGACAAGTCTCTGCGAGAAGAGAAAGTAGAAATGACAACTGACATGGTTGAAAAAATAGTTGAAAATGCAGCGTCTCTGAATTGTCCAGTTCTTGTCCATGCAGAAGATTATCAAATGTGTTCATGTGGAATAAAGACTGCAAAAGAGAAAAAAATGGATGGACTAGCGGCATGGTCCAATAGCAGACCTGTCGAATCTGAAGTCAAATCAATTACTACCATATCTAAAATTGCAAGAAAGTATGACTGTAATCTCTATTTTGTGCATATTGGTTCCAAGGCTGCAATTGATGCAATATCTCAAGAAAAGAAAAATGGAACAAAAATCCATGTCGAGACCTGTCCACATTATTTGACATTGTCGTATGAATCACAACAAGGGTATCTTGCCAAAGTCATGCCTCCAATACGTTCGTCTAAGGATGTAGAATCTGTGTGGCATGAGATACAAAGTGGTAAAATGGATACGATTGGAACAGATCATGTTGCAAATAGATTACATCTAAAGTTAGGAGGAGAAAATGTATGGGGCGCACTAGCGGGATTTCCAGGAATGGGTACAATGCTTCCTATATTGTTAAGCGAGGGAGTCAACAAGGGAAAGATAAATCTACAGCAGTTATCAAACATGACCAGTCTCAATACTGCCAAAATATTTGGAATGTATCCAAAAAAAGGAACAATCCAAAAAGGCTCTGATGCTGATATTGTTCTAGTTGATTTAAAAAAGGAAGAAAAAGTGTCTGCCCAAACAATAGATGGTTTTTCTGATTATACCGTCTATGAAGGTTGGAATCTCAAAGGATGGCCTGTTAAAACAATTGTTCGAGGAACCGTAATTGCAGAAGATTTTAAAATTATTGCAAAACCTGGTCATGGTAAATTTGTATCAAGACCACAAAGCTTGATCTGATTGGAAAAAATTTTTTCTAAATTGTTATAAAACCGGACTTTACTGCTGACAAGGCAATGTTTAGGCCAAACAAGGCAAATGTTACTGCATATATTGATATCATTGCACCTTTCAATACTTTTTCAGAGACCTTCTTTTCAATTATTGTATGAATGAACTTGCCTCCATCCAATATTGGTAGTGGTAGCATGTTGAATATTCCTATGAAAAATGATAACATCCAAAGCCACAGTAGGAACATGAAGACCTCTGGACTCCAGTGAATGTAATATGGAACAACTGGCTGGTATGACGGTAGTGCTGCTCTTAGAATTCCGAGCATTCCTTTTTGTGGATCATCCTTTGAAGGAGTTGTGACAACAGGAATCTGCATGGATTTTCCATCTCTAATTATTGAAACCATGGCAGTATCTCCGGGCTTTAATTTTATTTTGGCAAAGTCCTGAGGAAGTAAAACGGGATTTCCATCTATTGCATTTATGATGTCATCTTTTTGTAATCCAGCTTTTTCAGCACCAGACCCTTCTGTGACTGAAACTATTGGAACTCCTAATGGTTCATGATAGAATACACCCTTGATTGGATCTGGCATGATTAGAGCAAATGACGGATTGAATATCAATAACCCTGCAATTATAAATGAAAACAAGACATTTGATGTCGCGCCTGCACCGATGACTCTGAGACGTGAGATTTTTTTTGCCTTGACAAATTCATCCTCATCTGGCTCTACAAATCCTGCAAATAGTGCAATAAAGACTGCAAATCCTCCTGTCTTGATTTTTATTTTTTCTAGTGTAGCGACAATTCCATGTGCGCCTTCATGTATGACTAGTACAATTGGAACCGAAAGCAAAAAGTATGCAATGTTTGCACTTGACTGGATTGTAACTCCTGGTATCAATACGGTCATTTCCGAGAATGATTCTGGCTTTACGAAAAAGTTTGACAGATTTGATGCAAGATACCAAAATGCTGCTCCCATCATCACAAAACCCAACACTACACTTGTGTTGGAAAAAATTCTAGTTGCTTTTTCGGTCCTACTTAGAATTCTTGAGAGTATCATCTGAACATTTTGGTTCTTGTATGTCAAACTGTATGGTTTTACCTCAAATCCATGTTTGTCAAGTTTTAAGAGTTTTGCAATTCCAAATACTATGACCCATGCAATCAAAACATAGATGATGGAATTGTGCGTTAAAAATGAAAAGTCCAAATTAATTGATACTCTTTTTAGTCAGGGCAAATTTATCAGTTGCTATGGGAATTGTCATAGTTTCAACATATCCTGACAAAAAATCAATTTCCAAAGTGGCGCACATTGTAGTGCAAAGAAAATTGGCAGCATGTGTCAACTATGCTAAAATAAATTCCATCTATTCTTGGAAAGGCAAAATTGAAGATACAGAAGAATTTCTAGCACTTTTCAAAACTAGTACAAAATCAAAACAACAACTCAAGAAAGAAATAGAAAAATCTCATCCATATGAGGTGCCAGAAATTGTAGAGCTAAAGATGGATGATGTCAGTATACCGTACATGAAATGGCTTGACACGTCAACTTTGGGGGGCAAACCTAAGAAGAGAAATCACTCCCCCAAGAGACGAAACCCGTAATCCAGCGTCTGTAGTTGAATCTACTGCATAAACTTCAACTCCTTTTGATTCTACTTGATTGAGAAATTCAATTATCTTGTCTTCATCTTGTTTTTCAAAGATCCTGTCTGAAAATACCAATGATTCTACTGCACCAATATCATTTGCCTTTGCAGTCTCCTCAAAACCCATGGTAAACTTGTTACTTTTCTTGTTTGCCCTTGCCATAGTTTCATCTAGTATGGCAGAAACTTTTGCAATCTTGCTTGTGTCAAGTGTCTGCTTCATGATGTTGGATTTTATAAAAATGTAAATTCCATCCTCACCTGCAGAATCTATTCCGTCTACTGATTGTATCTTGTGACCCTTGATTGTTGGAACATCTACAAGAAAATTTACTAGTCTTTTCTTGGTCTCTCCTGGCCCGAATATTACTAGGCTATCTCCATCCCTTATCAAAGCAGAGATTGCACCTTGAACATCTTTGAAAAAATCCTGTATGTTAAATTTAGTTTTGTATCTCTTTCCGCTTGCACCAGAATACATGTTTGGCAAAAGTTTGAGATGTGTACCGCTTAATCTTCCCAGGCCACAGTCTGTTGTATCTATTGCAACAAGGAGAAATGCACCATGATCCTTTTTTTCAAAGATCAGTTTTTTTTCAATATCACTCCAACTTTTTTTGATTAGAGTTGCAGCGTCTCCAATTTTTAGTGTCAAAGAATGATGTGATCCCTTGTTTACAGATTGGTTATCTGATTCTGCTATAGTGCCCTGTACTCTCAATCTGTCAACTACCTCATCAATAGAAATTTTCTCAACGTCTAGTGCTATGCGAATCTTTACTCTTTCACCCTTGTCAGGCCTTGCAAAGTCTTTTTCTTGCTTGACAGCCCTTGAGGTATCACCAACTATTCTATCTCCTTTTTTTATGACACGTCGTAGTGTGAAGAGATCGTCTGATTCTTCTGGTATCAGTGCTACTGTATTATCATCTATTTTCTTAATAATCAATCTAGTACCTTTGTTGAACCATAATAAAAAAGAAAAGTAATCTAGTTTGTTAACTCATCAGTCTTTGTTTCTTTCTTTTCTTCTGCTTTCTTTCTCAAGTAATTCTGGACCCATTCTGGTGTCAAGACTCCAGATTCAGTCAAGTTAACAAGTGTATTGGTTGATGCTTCACCCATTACTTTGCCCGTGTTTCTTCTTACCTGTCTCCACTTTAGATTCGTATTACCGCTTTTTGATGAATATATTATGCCAAGTACTTCTTTTGCATTCACAAAAGTCATGTCTCGAATCTTTTTCAAGGTGACCTTGTCTGCGGCTTCCACGTAAATTGGACCAGGTGTTGTCTCACGTTCCGGGAACACTTCATAATCCTCCAAGTAACTTTCAGGGATAAACGAGTTACAAGTACTTAGGATTACAAACTTCCTAAAACTTTCAAGGGAACACGCTGCATCTATTGCTACCATTTGTGTAAGTAATGCTCTCGCCTTTTATCAAGCTTCTTGAAAGACTCAAGTAGGAACAAACAAAATTGTTTGGTTGCAGGCATTGATGACCAAATCCCTTTTGATTTAGTGATGAGGATCTTGAGTTCTGAGCCTGCACTGGATTTTTATCAGTAAATGATTCTAGTGATGATATCATGAAATCACACACTGAGTATCTTACGTACAATGTTCCATCAAGACGAGGATTTGTAAACATGACACCAGAAGTAAGAAAAATAATTCAAAAAAGTGGTATCAACGAAGGTCTCTGTCTAGTAAATGCAATGCACATTACTGCAAGTGTATTCATTAATGACAACGAGAGTGGATTGCACCAAGATTATGAAAAATGGCTGGAAGGTATCGCACCACATGAACCAATATCACAATACCAACACAACAATACTGGAGAAGATAATGCTGATGCACATCTAAAAAGACAAGTAATGGGAAGAGAAGTAATAGTGGCTATAACAAAAGGCCAACTTGATTTTGGTCCATGGGAGCAGATCTTCTATGGAGAGTTTGATGGCAAGAGACCAAAACGAGTTCTTGTCAAAGTAATAGGCGAATGATTCTAGGATAATGAGCCTCTCTTCTGGGCTCCTTCTTCTAATGGTTTTAGCTTGAAACTCTGTTCATGGTTTTGTGCACCATGATTGCATTTTACACAGCCTACCTTGAAACCGTCGCTATTTTTTACAAAAGTTTCACAGCCACAAAAACAAGTCATTTGATTTTATGCTCCTGTCTCCTGATATAACTTTAATTCTTACAACAATTCCCGCGTGGAATGTCGTGATCGTGTGGACATTTTCTTGGATGCTTGAGCATTGTACATAGAGCATCTGTGAATTGTTCATTCATGTGGTGTTCAATACCGCAAACCATCTCCTCATCAATGTCTACCTTTAGAGCACTGTCCATGAGTACCTCAAGCAGTCTGCTATTTCGCATCATGTTGGAACCAATGTCTTCGCCGCTCTTGGTAAGTGATACTCCGCTTTTGTTATAATTTACAAGCTTTGACTCGTTTAGTTTTTTTAGCATTTGCACTACGCTTGGTTGTCTTACGTTTAACATCTTGGCAATTGTGCTTATTTTTACAGGATCTCCGCCCTCTTTGATATGCCATATTGCCTTGAGGTACATCTCAACATGTTCTGCTTCAGCAGTTCCTACAAACAATACTTCTTGATCTTCCATGATATTCTATCCTACCTACTTGATTTTACATCTTTTGATTCTTTTAGCAGATATTCAAAATATTCACGAGCAAAGCCTGCCAAGCCTGAATGGTCAGCCCATATGGCAACTGCCTCTTTTGTACCTGTAGTACCAAGTTCTTCACCAAGCAACAACACTACATATCGCTTATCAGAAATGATTCCTCCTCCAAAGAGACCTTTCTTTACTTTTACCGTTGCCAGTCTTGATAATGACTTTAACGTATCACCTTCAACATCTTCTGAAACTAGAATGGTAATGTCTACTCCTCTGTCATGTAACAATCTAATTTTTGGCAACGCCTCTTTTGCCAATTCTTCTGCAACCTTGGGGATGGCAATCATGACCTCGTTTCTGCAAGAATCTACCATCTCGAGAATCTTTGTTGCAATATTTATCACACCTGAAATTATCCAAATATCTGGCCTTTCGCTTATCCCGCTCTGTTCATACATTGGAGTGAGTTCTTTAAGTACAATGTTTTCATTATTTCTAAATTCTGTCTCAAACTGTTGCTTTGATGTCTGGATTGCAGTGGCAGGAGATTTTGCAAAATACTGGGTAGGTCTTGAATCATCAGAGCCTATCCACCCCTTTTCTTCTAGGGTGCCCAAGACCTCGTAAATTTTCGAGTATGGCACACCAGATTTCTGACTAAGATCAGAGGCAGTAATGGGACCTGTTTTTAAAAGTGAAGAATATGTCTTGATCTCATAGCTAGTAAGGCCGATCTTTTCTAATGCTTTTCGTGCCTTGTCAGATAAACTCATGTAAATGATCGGGGGCTCTTTTGATATATATGTCTAGGACAGGTTTCTATGAGGAGGATCTACCTATTCATCTGGTGTCTAGTAGGAAATGGATTAAATACTATCTCCTAAGATATGCGTATAAGACATGGAATTAATCCAGATATCTAATCAGAAGACTCCTACTCTAGGCAAGAAATCTACTATAAGATTTACTCAGAGTATTTGTCCTGAATGTAACATGATTCTTGACGCAGAGGTCTTTGAAAGAGATGGCAAGGTCTTCATGACAAAGACTTGTCCAACACACGGAGAATGCGAAGAACTCTATTTTGGCTCTTATGATATGTATAAAAAATTCAGCACCTATTGGATCGACGGTAAAGGTGCACATGCTCCAAATGTAATGATTGACAAATGTTCATGTCCTAACAACTGTGGTCTATGTTCTAATCATCTATCCCACAGTGGACTTGCAAACATGATAGTTACAAACAGATGTGATTTGACATGCTGGTACTGCTTCTTCTATGTGAAAAAGGGACTGGAAGGTGCATACATGTATGAACCATCACAAGACCAAGTAAGAGCAATGATGAAGACATTAAAAGCAGAAAGACCAATTCCAGGAAATTCAATGCAGATTACTGGTGGAGAACCAATGCTCAGAGAAGATATTGTTGATGTTATCAAAATAATGAAAGAAGAAGGTGTTGATCACATCCAGATGAATACCAACGGAATCAGATTTGCACTAGACCCAGAAGCAATGAGAGAAGTCAGACTTGCAGGTGTCAATAATCTATATCTCAGTTTTGACGGTGTTACACCAAGAACAAATCCAAAGAATCACTGGGAAATTCCATATGCACTAGAGAGTGCAAGAAAGACAGGAACCACTGTAGTATTTGTTCCAACAGTTATCAAATCAATTAATGATCACGAATTAGGTCCAATAATCAGATATGCTCAAAAGAATCTTGATGTAGTTCACGCAGTAAACTTCCAACCAGTATCATTGACTGGAAGAATGGGCAAGAAAGAACGTGAAAAATACAGAATTACAATTCCTGACTGCATACAAAGAATTGAAGAACAGACCCAAGGTGAAGTAACAGTAGATGACTGGTTCCCAGTTCCAAGTTGCATGCCACTAACAAACGTAATTGAAGCATTCTCTAGCAAACCAAAATATGAACTCTCAATCCACTTTGCATGTGGTGCAGGTACATACATCTTTGAAGATGCAGAGACAAAGAAATTTGTTCCACTTACAAGATTTGCTGACATTCAAGGAATGTTAGAACTCTTTGAAGACAAGGCAGAAGAAATTCACTCTGGAAAGAACAAGTACTTTACAATGCTCGAAGTAGTAAGAAAACTTTCAAGCTTTATCGATAAAAAGAAACAGCCAGCAGGTCTTGACCTTGCAAAGATGTTCGGTAGCATCTTGATGAAGAGATCTTTCAATTCTGTAGGTTCATGGCATGTCAAAGGCTTGTTCTTAGGTATGATGCATTTTCAGGATAAATACAATGAAGATCTTGAAAGACTCCAGAGATGTGATATTCACTACCTTACACCAGACTTGAGAATCGTTCCATTCTGTGCCTTTAACGTAATTCCAGAATGGTATAGAGACAGAATCCAAAAGAAATATTCCATATCTGTAGAAGAATGGGAACAAAGAGTTGGAGTAAAACTCGAAGATGGTCTTTACAGAGGAATCATGAGAAGAGGTTCAGGTGACGAGCTTGCAGCAGGCTGTGCAAAGAGTCAGATGATGCACGAAGCATCACAAGCTTTGACATAATTTCATAGGATTTCTTCAAACACTATTTTGTACAAATTTTATTTCTAAAGATTAATTGTAAGGTGTTTCTTACAAACACAAATGAAAATAGGAATTATTCATGGTTTTGTAGGTGGTGGAGGGGGAACCGAAAAAACACTTTATGCAATAATTGAAGCTCTGATTGAAGGAGGACACAAAGTAACTTTATACACTATTTCAAAACCATCTGTAAAGATTCCTGGCATCAAGATAATTTCCACACTTCCATTTCACTTGCCTATTTTTGGTCTCTATCAAAGATACATGGAATCAAAATTAATTGAAAAAGCAAATGATGAAGATCTCATAATTCAGGCATCTGGGGGACTAGTGTTGCCAAGAAAAAAGAATCAAAAAGTGATAATTTACTGCCATCATGATTTCCAAAACGAAACAAAAAAAGATGTGACAAAATACAAGGGTGCATGGTCTTGGTATTACAAGCCATACTATATCCTGAGTCAACAATTTGTAAAACAGATAAACAATGAAAACATTCTATTCATTTCAAACTCCAAATTTATTCAAGATTCTATAAAAAGAAACTTTTCCAAGGATTCTATTGTGATTTATCCTCCAGTGGAACTAGAATTATTTAAAAATGATTCAAAAAAAGAACAATCCGCAATTACAATTTCACGATATTCCCAGGAAAAAAACCTTGAATTTGCAATTGATGTTTTTCAAGACATTAATGTATCATATACAATAATTGGAAATACAAAGGCTAGAGTAAACAAACTCTATTATGAAAAGATAGCAAATAAACTCAAAGACCTCAAAAAATCAAAAATTTCTCTATTACCAAACATTGAACGAAACCAAGTTGTTGATAATCTAAAAAAATCAAAAGTTTACTTTCATGCATCTCCTGAAACATTTGGAATTTCCATTGTTGAGAGCATTGTAGCTGGATGTATTCCTATAGTTCCTGACAATTCTGCACACAAGGAAACTATACCAATTAATGAATTACGATACAGACCGGATGACAAAAAAGATGCTCAAGAGAAAATAGACAAAGCTCTTGCTGGAGATTATGACAAACTGATCAAACCCCTGCAAGATTCTCTTAAAAATTATGACAAGAAAACATTCAAAGATGCACTGCTAAGTTTTATAGAAAATATGAAAACCAGAGTCTAGGGTTCTGAAATTTTGTATTTCTTCCAACGCTCTGTATCTAAACTCATATCCATTGTAAGTCTAGGACCAGAATATTCCTTGATTGTAATGGGTTGAATTTCAGGAGTAGTTAATTTAGCAAGTTCAAACATGGATATTTTCTTGTCTCCTACAATATGTACATAACCACTCATGTTTTCCTTGTAAACATCCATTATTCCTTGTGATACATCTTGTGCAAAAAGATATGTCCCAAATCTATCTACAAATGCACCTGGATACGGCCATTTTTTCTTGGCAACAAAATTAGTTCTAACAATCAAATATTCTCGAAGTTTACTCACCTCGTATTCCCCTATCAATTTTGTCAAGGCATAGAAATTTTCTGGATATGGTATAGAATTTTCATTATACATGCCTACATGTCCATCAAAAACACAGGCTGTACTGATATAGATGAATTTTATATTTTTTTTATTATTCAAAACTGCTTCAACTAAATTTCTGGTCCCATCGACATTTGTCTTCCATGCAACTGGCTTGTTTTCTTCACATGGTCTTATGTGAGTAAGAGCTGCAGTATGTATTATCAGATCAATATCATGATTTTTAATATAATCTGCAACATTTTTCTTGTCTGTGATATCAAGTTCCTTATGTGTAGGTGTTAATGTGTCTGTAAATTTTTTCTTTAATTCTGTACCAAGTGCTCCACTTCCACCTGTGATTAAAATACTCACTTGATATCTCTTGGTTAAAGGTATTGTAAATCTTTTCTAAAAACTAGCACGCTAATCTGTTTATTTTTCCTCGTAGTATGTTGGCTACTCTCAAAGCAGTCTTTCCATCTCCTAATGATTTATTCCATGCTCTATCAATTTTGTACAAAGTAATCAGTTTAACTGCTTCTTCGATATTCTTTGGATCAAGTCCAGCAAGTATGTTTGATCCTTCTTCAATGTATTCAGGTCTTTCAGTACTTTCACGTATAGTTACACAAGGTCTCTTAAAGTAAAGTGCCTCTTCTGGAACAGTCCCAGAATCTGTAATGAGACAAAATGCATTTTTTTCTAGTTTTGAAAAATCAAAAAAACCAAGTGGTTTTATCAATTCAATATTGCTTGGCACTTTTCGTTTCTTTAACTTGCTTAATGTCCTAGGATGTATTGGATAGATTACTCTTTTTTTGAATCTCTTGCCTATAGTCTGAAGAGAAGTAAAAATTTTCTCCAAGGTTTCAGGATTGTCAACATTTTCACTACGATGCGCAGTAACCAAAAAGTAACTGTTTGATTCCAAATTCATTTTCTCCATGATTTTACTCGAGTCTATTTTTGGAGTAAAGTAGTTTATTACGTCAATTATGGGGTTTCCTACAACATAGATCTTACTTGGATGAATGTTTTCTCGAATCAAGTTTTCTCTTGAATATGCAGTATATGGTAACAATAATGATGAGAGATGATCTATTATGATTCGATTTTTTTCTTCAGGCATACGAAAATCATAACTACGCATTCCAGATTCAAGATGAGCTATCTTTATTCCATGATGTGCAGCAGGGATGGCTGCAAGTCCACTATTTGTATCACCTAAAATTAGTAAAATGTCTGGTTTTTCTTTTTGTAATATTTCTTCAGATTTTGTAATGATATCTGAAACCTCTGGTCCATATTTTCCCGTCCTTATTTTCAAATCATAATCCGGTTTTCGAATTTCAAGTTCGTCAAAAAATACTGAATTTAACTCATAGGTATAATTTTGACTTGTGTTTACCATTATGTGATTAAAATTTGTATCAAGTAATGAGAAAATTCTGCTTAACCTGATTATTTCTGGCCGTGTTCCAAAAATAGACATTATTTTCATGAGATGTGTGTTGATGTTATTGCCAAATTTAAAAGGTTTTCAGATTTCTGAAATTATTTAATTGTTAATTAAGACTTATTAACTAAGCATCAATCATTGCATTTGAGTTGGATTACTCATCGGTCATAAATGATCAAAATATTCTGATAACTGGTGGGACGGGAAGCTTTGGCCACCAAATGATAAAAGAATTGATGAGGTACAAGCCAAGAATTATTCGAATTTTTAGTAGGGATGAAGACAAACAACATATCATGAGACAAGAATTCTCTGATGACTCAATACTGAAAAAAATGCAGTTTGTTATTGGTGATGTTAGAGACTATGATAGACTTTATACTGTAACAAAAGATATTGATATAATATTTCATGCAGCCGCATTAAAACAAGTTCCTGCAGTTGAATCTCATCCGTTTGAAGCAGTCAAGACAAATATCATTGGAGCATACAATGTTGTAAAGGCAGCAGTTGCAAGAGATGTATCCAAAGTAGTTGCAATTAGTACGGATAAAGCTGTCAAACCAGTAAATGCAATGGGTATGACTAAAGCATTACAAGAAAAAATAGTCCTCTCTGACGATCTCTCTAAAGATAATACTCTATTTTCTTGCGTTAGATATGGAAATGTTCTGGGAAGCAGAGGTAGTATAACACCTCTATGGAATGCAAAAATTGCTAAAAATGAACCGTTACCTGTAACACACCCTGAAATGACTCGATTCATGCTGACACTAAGTCAAGCCATTGATCTTGTTTTTTATGCAATAAAAAATGCCAAAGGTGGAGAAATATTTGTCAAGAAAGCACCAGCTGCAAAAATAGTTGATCTTGCAAAAGCATATGCTGAATTAAAAACAAATCACACAAATTATCCTCTAAAGTATATTGGTATTCGCGCAGGAGAAAAAATAGATGAAATTCTAGTATCTGAAGAAGAGATGAGGCATGTTGAGGAAAGAAAGGATCACTTTGTCATAAAACATGAACAAGAATTTGACACACAATCATTGAAAAAATCTGTTAAAATAAAAGAATATGGCTCTGCAACTGTAAAACATCTGAACAAAAATGAGCTAATTGAACTTATGAAGAAACTCAAATGGATTGCTTGAATGTAATTTAATAAAAATCTGTCAGTTTTTATCTTTCATATTCATATATGACTTGAATATCGACCCTGAAATTGATTTTGGCAATATCTGAAACATCGTATCTCTTAGAATATGACGACCTCTGGATGTTAATGATTTTGTTTTTTGATAATTCTTTACTGCTTTTTCATATTTATCTCTCTCTTCTGGAGTAAGTTTATCCAGTATGAATTTTCGTATATTGTTGTTTTGTAATAATGATGTGGATGCTTTTTCACTACTAAGTTGTTTCTTATGCACTCGATATTTTGCTAAATTTTTTGGTACTAGATGAATATGACAATTATAAAGTAGATTGTATCTTAACCATAACTCATAATCTTCCTTGTAGCCAATCGTCTCATTGAACATCCCAAATTCATCGATTATGGATTTATGGATCAAGCTAGTAGTTCCATTTCCAATGAAATGATCTAGCAGAATTACATTCACATTAAATGAATCTAATTTATTATAATTCGGCTCTATCATTTGATCAATTATTTCTCCTTGTGAGTCAATTATATCATAATTAGTATACAGTATGTATTTTTTATTAGACAAGAGTTTTGCCGCATTAATTAATTCCAAAACTGCGTTTGGATACAATATGTCGTCTGCACTTAACCATTTGAACCACTCACCTTTCATATTTTTTATTCCCGCGTTTAACGCAGATGCAGTTCCACCATTTTCTTTTGAAATTATTTTTATTTTATCTGAATATTTTTTTAATATGTTCAACGAATTATCTGTAGATCCATCGTCGACTGCAATAATTTCTATCTCATTATATGCTTGATTTAACGCAGATTCTAAACACTCTTCCAAGTATTTCTCTGTGTTATACACTGGAATGATGATTGAAACTATATCATTTCCACGATTCAATAAATTTCTTTTATCAAGGGGTTATTTTTGGTTAGTTGTTAATTGATATATAAGTAAAAGATAGCAAAACCATGAATGTTAAAAAACTGACATTCCGTGGTTGGTTTTATTTCAGGATGGGGTGGGCTACTTATTTTGCATTCATATTTGCTGCAATCAATACTTTGGTTACAACATACTATCTGGCTATCAAAGATGTACCTTCGCTTGAAGTGATATTTCCGTCATTCATCATTTATGCTGGTTTTATTACTATTATGGGAATTCCAATACTTGTAGCTGTGGGTTATTTTCATTTTAGAAAAAGTCCAGCTTATACTGCAGAAGCAGACATTGGTGTAGAATCTAATCCATATTATTACAAACTTCCACCTGGATATAATATTGAAGTATTGTTTCCATTATATCAAACATTAACAAATATCCTACTCAAAATAGCTAGCAATCAAAAATTAACTGAAGAAGAAATAAAAGAAATAACTGAGTTACAAAATAAAATTGACATATTAATAAAAGGTGGTCATGTCGGAAATCCTAAAAGAAAAATAACTAAATCCTAATCAAATATCTAACACGATTATGTTACATTTCTTGCCATGGAGCTAATGTCTTTTTGTAATATTTTTTCTAGCATGGTTATTATTTTAATTATAACTCTGTGTCGAAATTTTGTTGCATAATTTCTTTTTTTATCAACCGCTTCTTCAAAAACTTCTTTCCACTGTTTAATTGTTTTTTCGTTATCAAAAACCTCTTCCACCCATTTATGTTGTTTTTCTCTTAATTCATCTCTGAAATTTTTATCCATCACAATTTTGTCGATGTATTTTGCTATCTCTGATGGTTCTTTACTTTCTCTATATACTGGATCATTTTCTGAGAAACTATCTGGTGCATAACAAAAGGCTGGTGTGTTACATAATGCCGATTCACGTTCTATGGATCCTACACTAGTTAGAGATATTTGTCCTAATAGTGCATCAACTGATACTAAATAATTTGCCATATTTTCGCGCCTTACCTTTGGAATTATCTTTACTTTGTCTGGTTTGGTGGCAATAATCTTCTCGTAGTATTCTCCTGATCCCCAATCAGTCTGTAAAACAACAAAATCTGATTTTGTTAAACGAATTGCATCCCACATTATGAGATGTCCTTTACCAGGATCTATTCTTTGAGGACTAAAAAAGGTAAATTTCTCTTGTTTCAAATCTATCTTCTCTACATTTGGATGAAACATGATTTTATCTATCAACTGAAATATTATCTTTACATCTGTGCGATATTTTTCTAGAATTCTTGCATCGTGAGGTAAACCAGCTACCGTAAATGTGGCATTTTTGATAGTTTCTTTGTAAATGTCTTGTAAAATTAATTCTTTGATGGGTGATATCTTTTTTCTTATTCTGTACTCTGGATCTATGTATGAGTCAAAAAAAACCATTCCATAATTTACACCAGCTAGATAACATATTGCCGCAGCTGGCCATCCATAACATAAAAAAACATCATATTTTTTTGATAGGTCTTTAATCTGTTTGATCTGAGATGATATGCCATCTTTTACAAAGAATAAAGGATCTTTTACTTGTGATATTACTTCATGTGCAGAAAAATAAATTGTGTTAACATATCCTGGAAAGTATTTTTGTAATATGAATGCAAAGCTAGCAGAATCATGAACCAGTAAAATTCTTAATTTATTCATGTATGTGCAAAATAATCTTACGTATATTTTAAGGAGTGGAAATAATATGAGATTTTATTAATGATCTATCTTAATAGTTATTAACTAAACATTCTTTCTATAATTATTTGATGAAGATCAATCCCGATTTAAAAATGATAAAAAATTATCTCACCATTAGGTACAATCCTGTCAATCCACCCATTTCGATGGTACCGTGGAAATATTTGTTGAACAAAACTTCTGATATTGAAGGAAACATGACTGAAAAGCTGTTGATTAACTCAATCAAAAAATCTTTTGTAGAAAAAGAAAAAACTATTGTAGTCTCTCTTAGCAGTGGAATAGATTCCACCTTGTGTCTTGCAATACTCCGCAAGGTATTTCCAACTAAAAAAATAGTGGCCATATGTGCAGTTTTCAGTACTAATTTTGATGAATCCATAAGGGCTAAGGAGATAGCAAAAAAATTTGAAGCGGATTTTAAAGTTATCACGGTTGACTCTATCTTTACAAGAATGCCAGAACTTGTTGCAATAACAGGAAAACCGCGATGGAATACCTATCAATATATAATTGCAAATGAAGCACGTAAATTTGGAAAAGTTTTAGTTACTGGCGATGGGGCAGATGAGATTTTTGGTGGTTACACATTTAGATATAATAAATTTCTTAGTCTCTTAAAGCCTAATTCTAATTGGAAGTCAAAAGTGCTTGATTATCTGGAATGTCACAATAGGGATTGGGTTCCAGATCAGCAAAATATGTTTGGCAAAAGAATAAAGTTCAGATGGAATGCTATTCATAATTATTTTAAACCATATTTTTCAAATCCATTAAGTCCAGCTGAGCAAATCATGTTGGCAGATTTCAATGGAAAATTATTATTTGATTTTATCCCTACTGGAATGGCTATCTCTAAACATTATGGTCTTAGAGGGTTACCAATGTTTCTTGATAAAAATGTGATTGATTTTGGAATACGGTTACCACTCGAACAAAAATATGATCATAGAAAGCAACGGGGTAAGATAATTTTACGTAAGATTACAAAACGACTTGGCGTAGATCATATTGATGAAAAGAAAGGCTTCTCACCAGATCTTATAATAGATTGGAATATTCATGGAAAACAAATCTGTGAAAAATATTTGTTAGATAAAAATAGTCGCATCTTTGAAAAAGGATTGATCAATTATGATTGGATATTGGAAGCATTCGAAAAGGTTAACGACGATGGAGATATACGATATCTTAACAGAATAATTTCGATTCTGGCATTGGAAATCTGGTATCGTATTTTTATTTCAAAAGAAATCAATTCTAAACAAAAGCTAGGTTGATTGATCTCATACTATTACTTTTTACTACAAGTTATCCACATATTTCAATACAAATACTTGCTAGATTAAATAAAGGCAATTATGATGAAAAAATCATGAAAATGGACTTGCTTGATGTGTTGAAGAGTCCAAAAACTGGAACAAATCTGCAATTAAAAAATGCAGTACTGGATGGAGAAGAAATTAAATCTGGAATTTTATATGATTCCAAAGATAATGAATATGATATTGTTGATTATATTCCCAGATTTGTAAGGGAAAATCCGGGTAATACAATAGAGAGTTTTAGTTACAAATGGAAAACATTTGTTGAGCCCGCATTACAAAAACAGGAAAGAAACAAGACTATTTTTCTTGAACATTATGGTTTCCAACCTGATGAATTCAAGGAATTTCTATCAACTAGAAAAAAAATTCTAGACGCTGGCTGTGGGGCTGGATATGTATCAAATTGGATGTATTCTGAATCAAAAGCACAAGTATTTGGAATTGATATTAGCACATCTGTAGATGAAGCCCGCAAGCATTTTTGTCCAACTGGTTCAGAGAATTTGAATTATGTTCAAGCAGATATATCAGAATTACCTTTTGAGAATAAATTTTTTGATTTCATAGTATGCAAAGAAGTTATTCATCATACAGAGAAACCTAGAGAAAACTTTTCCAAATTAGTAAATCTCCTATCTGTTGGAGGTGTTATACAGATTTACGCATACAAGAAAAAAGGTCCGATTAGAGAATTCTCTGATGACTTTATACGAAGTCATACAACTAATCTTACTGTTGAGGAATGTCATAAATTTGCTGAAACAATGACGGAATTAGGAAAATCTTTACGAGAAGCAAAAATAAACATAACTATACCACGAGACATTCCCTTTTTGAATATCAAAGCAGGAGTTTATGATCTACAGAGATTTATCTATTGGAACATAATGAAATGTTGGTGGGATGATGAAGGAGATCGTGATTATAGTAATGCTGTGAATTTTGATTGGTATCATCCTCGTCATGCTTTTAGATATGATGCAGAGGAAATCAAGAAATGGTTCAATGATGAAGGTATTAGAATTGATAATTTGAACATTTTAGATGCAGGAATTGCGATTCGCGGAACAAAAATAAGATAATGTTTACATTACCTTGAAAATAAAAAATAACACTAAATGGCAAAATTTCTAATAACTGGAGGTGCTGGGTTTGTTGGTTCACATCTAACTGATCAACTTATTTCAGGTGGTCATAATGTAGTAATACTTGATGATCTAAGTAATGGTTCAATTGAAAATATATCTCATCATAAAGATGTAATATTAATAAAAGGATCTGTCACTGAAATTCCATCTGAAATATCTTCTCAATCATATGATGGCATATTTCATCTTGCGACTCATCCTAGATCATTTAGCTTGAGTAATCCATTGAAAGATGTAGAAGTTAATGCTAAAGGAATGTTAAATGTACTTGAAATTGCAAAAAAACAGAATATCAAGTTAGTTTTTACAAGTAACAGTGGTATCTGTGGAACTCCTGATTATGTTCCGGTAGATGAAAATCATGAGGATAAACCATCCACTCCTTATGATGCAAATAAGCTAGTATCAGAATATTATTGTAAAATTTATCATAACATATTTGGAGTAAAAAGTATAATATTTCGATTGGCTACTGTGTATGGTACAAGACAAAAAGTAAATCTACAATTAGGATGGAGGCCGGTTGTAGCTACACTTGTAACTGATGTATATCGTGGTAATAGTCCTACAATAAATGGTACTGGAAAACAGACAAGAGACTTAATTCATGTATCTGATGTAGTTCAAGGTTTGATAAAAGGATTCAATTCAAAAATAAATAATGCAGAAGTATTTTTACTGAGTACTAATACTGAAACATCAGTAAATGATCTATTGGAATTAATTTTCAAAATAGTTGGGAAAAAATTAGGTATCAAGAAAACTCCTGCAAATCCTGGAGATATAGAGCGAATGTTTCTAAGTTATCAAAAAGCAAAAAATGCTGTAGGATTTGAACCCTTAGTATCTCTAAACGATGGAATTGAAGACTATCTAAATTGGTTAAAACAAAAAAATGTTTAGTTATAGTCCCTCTGGTTTCAATATTGGATGTTTAAGACCTTTTAATGATCTATTGATTTTAAATTGATTTGGTTATTTTCTGAATAAAATATTAATCTACCATGAAATAGATGAATTTCTATTGATTATGTTTCTAATGTATTCGCGGATGGTGTGTCAAAATTTGCTAGTCTTAGGTTCATCATGTGTTCATTAAATCAATAAATACATACTGAAAGAATTAATTTTAATATGAATAAAAATAACAAAAATGAACATTTTTTTCGCTACCATTTAAAAATCAATAAAGAGGTTTTCTAAATCCATGACAAACTGTGATTTTTCATATCTTCATTATAAAGAAACTCTAAAGAAAATAAAAAAAACCCATAATTTTTCTGATTTTTTTAATTGTTCCACAAATGATATCATTCTTAGACATGATGTTGATGTATCACTAAGATCCGCACTAAAAATAGCGCAAATAGAAAATGATCTTGAAATTCAATCCACATTTTTCATATTATTTCATGCTGAATTATATAATTCATTTAATGCTGATTCAATGAAAATTATAAGAGAAATAATACATCTTGAGCACAAAATTGGATTACACTATAATAGTTCATTTTACGTTCAAAATAATTTGGATCCAACTGAATCATTAAAAAAAGAATTAGAGTTAATGGAGCAGCATTTTGATACTCCTGTACGAGTTATCTCTGCACATGATCCTGGAGTATCCGGACAATTCATCTTGAATTTGCCTAAAGGAATTCTCAATGCATATTCAGATAACTTTGTTAAAAACCGAAAATATCTAAGTGATAGTGTACAAAATTGGCGCGAGAGTTGTTTTTGCCAAAATTTTTCAAAATATAACGAAATGCAAATACTTACTCATCCAATTTGGTGGACAGAGAACAACTTGAAAAGAAAAGAAATACTAAATCATCTCAATAACGAATCTGTCTCTAATTGTGAACATGAAGTACAATATTTATCTGATAAGTATGAAAATTATATTTCCCAACTTAAGTAAAAATATAAATATTTTTCATTCTGCTGTATTTTATAATTTCTTATTTGTGTTTAAATTGATTTTTTCAAAGACGCTAATTCTTATCAATTCTATAGAAATGTACTTAATAGACATAAATAAATGAGATGTGGAGATCCTTGTACATCCCAATTTCAAAAATAATATCATTCATTGGATCAAAAAATCATACAAAAATAAATAACACTGATATGAAAATAACTGGATTCAAACCTATATCTTCTGCCATGAAACATGAAGTAACATTTTGTTCAACTGTGGGGGATAAAGGACTAAAGTTGATATCGAATTCAAATGCTTCTGTAATAATTTGTTCTCAGAGTTTACGAAAAAAAACTAATCAAACGGATTCTGTCTTGATATTTGTTGATAATCCACGATTGTGGTTCATACGATGTTTACAAGAATTTATGCCAGAAAAAGATCTTGTTGGGATACATCCATCATCAATTGTCTTATCTCAGAAAATTGGTAATAATTTGTATGTTGGTCCTTTCACATACATTGGAAAAGAAGTTTCTATTGGTAATAATACAAAAATTCATGGCAGCGTCTACATAATCGGAAATGTTCGAATAGGTGATAACGTCATAATTGATGCTTCCACGGTTATAGGTGCTGACGGATTTGGATTTGAAAGAAATAATCTTGGAAAACTAGAAAAGTTCCCTCATGTGGGAGGCGTAGAAATACAAAATGATGTTGAAATTGGAGCAAATGTATGCATTGATAGAGGATCTATTGAAAATACATTGATCGAAACTGGAACCAAAATTGATAATCTGGTACACATAGCACATAATGTAAAAATTGGCTCAAATTGTCTAATTGTTGCACAATCATTGATAGCCGGAAGTTGTATTATTGAAAATAATGTGCATGTATCTATGTGTGCTATTATAAGAGACGGAGTACGAGTTGGTAAAAATGCAATAATTGGAATGGGTGCGGTAGTGACCAAAAATGTTCCTAATGATACGACTGTGATAGGAATTCCAGCACGTCCAATAGAAAAGATAAAAACTAACAAAATATGAGAATCTGCAGTCGTTTTTTAATTTTTTATTATGTCTATTTTTATCTAAAAATTGTGGTTTAATGAGATAGATTTGTTAACACTAAATTAAATTAGTGGGATCTAGAAGTAAATAATGTTGTTCTCAAACTTGAAAAATGATATTATTACTCATCAAAAAATTATGGCTGTATATGGATTGGGGAATGTGGGTGGCCCACTAGCAGCTGCTTGGTTACGATCTAATGCTAAAATTATTGGAGTTGATATATCAAAAAAATTACTTGTAGAAATTGAGAAGGGAATATCTCATAAAAAAGAACCATTTGTTTCTGAAACTTTTACAAATGCTATAAAGGAAAAGAGATTCACAATTACTTCTGATGGTATTGATGCATCAAAACAATCTGATATTAAGATAATTGCAGTACCTGTAGGATTAAAAGGTAAAAAAATAGATCTCACTGCTTTGATTTCTGTAAGTTCTGATATAGCAAGAGGGCTGAAAAAAAATGATGCAGTATTAATTTCTCCATCACTACCTCCTGGAATAACAGAGAATGTAGTTCAACCAATCTTGGAAAAATATAGTAAATTAAAAGGAGAAAGAGATTTCTATTTAATATATAATCCAGAACGAATCTTTGAAGGAAGAGCCCTTGAAGATATAGAAAATAATTATCCTGCAATCGTAGCGGGTTTGGGATCAAAAAGTCTTGCTTATGGAGCAGAGCTTTTGAAAATTATCTCAAAGAAAGGAGTTTTAACAATGTCATCACTTGTAGCTGCGGAAGCAGAAAAGCTATTCGAGGGAGTTTATAGAGATGTAAATATTGCATTGGCTAATGAGTTAGCAGATTTTTGTGAGAAATCTGGAATTAATTATTGGGAAGCAAGAAAAGGAGCAAACTCACAACCTTTTTGTCATCTACATTATCCCGGAACTGGCGTTGGAGGTCTATGCATACCTGTTTATCCAATGTTTATAATTGAAGCAGCTAAAAAAATGGGTAAACATGTGAAAATGGTTGAATTTGCAAGAAAAACAAATGATCTTATGCCTGTAAAATGTGTACGTGACTCTTTAACTTTATTTTCTAAGAATAAAATAAATCCAAAAGGAAAAAAAATTGCAATATTGGGATTAGGTTTCCGAGGTGAAGTAACTGATTCTAGATTGTCCCCAACATATGTTGTAGTTAAAGAATTTCTAAAACAAGGATGTAAAGTTATAGTTCATGATCCGTATGTTGTAAAAGATGATCTTCTTCCTTCAAATGTTCTATTGACAAATAATTTGACTCAAGCCGTTACAAAAGCAGATCTTATTTTCGTATCTTCCGATCACAAATTATATTCTACGTTAAATACTAAATCATTTGCTAAATCAAATACTCCACTATTAATTTTTGATGGCAGATATATTCTGAAACGTGAAAACTTTAAGAATACATCTCTTATGACAATTGGATTACGTTAATAGACTATGTTTAATGAAACAATCGAATTTTAAATCAAACAGAAATTTGAATGGTATATAGCATAGTTGATGAAATATCATTCTAATGGATCCTCCAATTCACTCTAGTCTGCGAACCGTAGAATGGAAAGACAATGCAGTTGTAATGATTGACCAGACCAAGCTTCCTAACGAACTAGTCTACGTAACATATACTGATTACAATGATGTTGCAGATGCAATAAGAAACCTAGTGGTAAGAGGTGCTCCTGCCATAGGTGTATCTGGTGCCTTTGGGCTTGCCTTGGCTGGTCTGCAAAGCAAGGCACAAGACAAGGAAAATCTTATCAAGGATCTAGAACATGCTAAAAAAATTCTTTTTGAGACAAGGCCCACTGCAGTCAATCTCGCATGGGGACTCGAAAAAATAATGACTGTTGCAAGATCTGCAAAAGACGCTACTGAGATCCGAGAGACAATTGTCAAAGAAGCAAAGAGAATGGCAGAAGAAGACATTGACATAAACAAGCGCATGGGAAAAAACGGCTCGTATCTTTTCAATGACAATGATACCATAATGACTCACTGTAATGCAGGCGCACTTGCTACAGTATCTTATGGCACTGCGCTTGGAGTTATACGAGCTACAAAAGATAGCGGAAAAAAGATCAAGGTGATAGCAACAGAGACAAGACCAGTCATGCAGGGCTCTAGGCTCACTGTATTTGAGCTAAAACATGATGGAATTGATGTCAGTCTGATACCTGACACTGCAGTAGGATATTCAATGGCAAACGGACTAGTATCAAAAGTAATTGTAGGAGCTGATAGAGTACTTTCTACTGGACATGTGTACAATAAAATTGGAACATATCAAGTTGCATTGATTGCAAAACAACATGGAATACCGTTCTATGTTGCAGCACCACTTTCAACATTTGACATGAAAAGTACACCAAAAGATGTTGTAATCGAACAGAGAAAAGCAAGCGAGGTAACTGGGGTGGCAGGCAGAAAGACTGCACCTGATGATATCAATGTAATAAACCCCGCATTTGACATGACTCCTCCTGAATTCATAACAGGTATCATCACAGAAGCCGGTGTAGCACAGCCACCTTTTGACGAGTCAATCAAAAAATTGTTTGCAAAGTTGTAAAGTATTTATTCTATTGTGGAAACAAATCCATTCATGGCAACTGTTACTTCTCAACAGATACTAGAGTCACTAAAACAGTGTATGGACCCAGAGATACCAATCAGTGTAGTGGATATGGGACTGATTTATGGCGTGAACATAAACTCAGATAACAAAGTGGATATCAAAATGACAATGACAACACGTGGTTGTCCATTGCATGATACGCTAGTAACTGATGTAAAACGATATGTGACCAAGGTTCCAGGTGTATCTTCTGTTAATGTTGAAATTGTGTGGGAGCCAGCATGGACTCCAGAAAAAATGTCTGAAGAAGGTAAAAAAATGATAAACTATGGAAAACAAAAGACTGTTGCTCCAATAAATTATGATATTGCCATGCCGCAGGGTGTAGGTTCTCTGGTAAAACAAGAAGACGGTTCTCTTGTATTGACGAACGACAACCAACAAGGATTCATGGTTAATCAAGCCATAGTAGAATTTTGGAAACTATGCAATGGTCAAAGAAGAATAACTGAACTAGTTGACGAATTTGCAAAACAAGTTGGTATGCAACGAGGTCAAATGGAAAAAGAGGTTCTACAATTAATTCAACAGCTACGAGATGGCGGATTGATAATAATAAAAGAACCAGAAGTATCTAATGTCCAGTTTAAAAAATAGATTCTAGATTTCGTTAATCTCTGTTATTGTTCCTTGGACCGAATCCATCTTTACGATTGCTTTTTTCTCCCCAAATCCAAGTGCGACATACCAGTCTCCTCCATCAATGTCAAACTTTGTTTCAAGTGTCTTGATGTCATCTGATTTGACACAATATTTTGATATAATTCCTGATATTGCTAGTGGTATTGCTTCTTTTTCTGTTGGAAGTCTTCGCTTCATCAATCCTATGCCCGGACTCATAATGTCATTTTATACTATTACTGGTATAATAGTCATTTCCAAATGATTTTAGTAAAATATTGATGATCCGTATAAATTAAAATCAATAAAACCAGATGCTAAAAATTTCATAACAACATTCTATATAGACAGATCATTTCAGAGTTTGAGTATGACGATATACAAAATGATCTCAGAATCTTTTCTATCACGACAAAATGATATACTGTTTCTAGTGTCAATTTTAGCTGTATTAGGCACTTTTGTAGTATTGGTTGGAGGAATATGGGATTCTGCATCACATGCTCTCAAAATTCCTGATAGTTTCTGGACCATCCAACATGTGACTGTATATACCGGAGTTAGCCTAGTTGCAATTGCTGCCGCATTTGGAACTATGATATCTATGAAAAACAGGAAGATACTCACAGGAATAACTATACTATTGATTGGATCTATGTTGCAACTTGTAGGGGGATATGTAGATTATAATTTTCATACAAAATATGGAATTGACGGACTGGTGACATCTTCTCATCTTACTATAGAGTCTGGATTGTTATTGATTTCAATTGGAGGTTTTCTAACACTTTCAAAATTTGGTTACAGTAAAACAAAAAAACTTGTTCCATTTTCAATTGTAAACGTATTATTTTCTGCAACTTGGATAGGATTTAACTTGTCATTATTGGTTGGTGCAACCATGTTGTGCATACCAGTCTATGATTTGTTTTCATCTGGCTGTTCTGTAATGTAGTTTTTTAATTTTCTATATCCTGAAAATACCAAAATCAAGGCACCTACGAATATCAATGCTGCAGGAAAAGTGATCTCTTGAACTCTAGTATCTCCTATTGTAGTTGACAGTTGAACAGGTTTGTCTGAAAGATTAGTTAGTTCTAATGTGACTTGATCATTGTGTTCGAAATGAAAATAATCCACTGTAATTTTGTTTGTTATTTTTCTGATGTCTAGAAAATTTCCATGTGAATCAATTGCTTTTGCAAGTATGTTGTTTTGATAACTTTCAGATGATATCAAGTAAAAACCGATTCCATCTCCGTTGACTTTAATTGGTATATTGTTGGTGCCAAAACCATCCAACAAAAAGCTAGTTGTATTTTTATTGGCCTCTGATAAAATAATTCCAGCTCCAATCGACCCTGTCACAATCAGTAATATTCCAACATAAAACAACGAGATCTGGAACCGCATAATGGTATGTTCTAGATCTTCTATTTATTATCAAGGGCCCGGTGGGATTCGAACCCACGACCTGGTGGTCCGAAGCCACCCGCACTATCCTGGCTATGCAACGGGTCCAATCAATTAAGAATTTAACGGGGCTATAATGCTTAGGCTATCTGAATTTTAACAAGTCCAAGGCGTGATTGTAGAAAATTGAATCGTACATCTGTAAAATCTGTAACCTGTCCAATTAAGTATGAATGACATCTGATTGAGAACCTTGAAATAGAATCATATTTCATTTTTAGATACTTTTGGGAACGATAAGAAAAATAGCTAGAAAAATTCTTGGACGCGATAAAATAAAATCAATAGGCATGGAATATTGGGAAAAAGCTGCGTCAGGTAGTGATGCTAAAGCTATGAATAAAATTTGTGATGGTTTTGACGAGAAAGATTTCGAAACAAAAAAAGATAGTCTTATTTTCATGAAGGAGTTTCAAATTTCATCACAAGATGAGGTACTAGAGCTTGCTTGTGGCATGGGTCGTACTTGTAGATGGATATCTCCTAAAGCAAAACAATACACTGGAGTTGATTTTATACCGCAAATGATAGAAAAAGCAAAGAGCTATAACTCTTCTTTTCCCAATGCAAAATTTGTTTTAAATGATGGTAAAACATTAAACATGTTTCATGATGATACTTTTGATGTTGTTTACTGTGAGCTTGCTTTTCAACACATGACAAAAGACGTACAACGATCATATATTAACGAAGTTTATCGTGTTCTTAAAAAAGGAGGTACATTTTTTGCTCAACTACCAAAGATTGAATTCTATAAGGATCCTATTTTTGCATTATCAAAAGAAGAAGTGGATGACTTGTTAGGAAAATATGCCATAAATTATGTCAATAACTCTGTTGCATATTATACTGTGATAGCCAAGAAACAAAATTCTATTAATTAGAATTAATAGCTTTCTTACCTCATCTTCTACTAATAAAAAATTAAGAATATCTGTAATTCTTAATTCTATTTTTACAACTGGTACACAAACATTACTGACAACATCAAAAAGTGTAACAAATTCATTTTTACTATTTATACTAGACTTATTTGATACATGAAATTATCTATTTTTACACTCACAGAATTAAATTCCTAGTTTACAAGTTTTATACTGGATGAATATCTGTCTTAGGTAATTGAAGATATCACAACGTGTAGCAGGAGTGGAATATGCAATACGAGATATTGCACTGGAGGCAAGAAAACTCCAGAAGCAAGGCAAAAAAATTACATATCTTAACATCGGTGATCCACTCCAGTATGGATTCCAGCCACCTGACAGAGTCAAAGAAGCTTTTGTAAAAGCAATCAAGGATGGTCAAAACTATTATGCATCATCAGAGGGTCTGCCAGAATTACGACAAGCTATAGCAAAAAAAGAAGCAGTAAAAGGTCTTCGAATTTTAGAAGATGATGTTCTTGTAACAAACGGTGTATCAGAAGGACTTGAAATGATAATGGCATCCATTGTGGAAGCAGGAGATGAAGTGCTAATACCTGGTCCATATTATCCACCTTATGCATCATATGTGCGATTATTTGGTGGAAAACCGATAGAATTTCTGGTAGACTTGCACAACTCTACTCCTGACTTGGATGATATCCGATCAAAAATTACGTCAAAGACAGTTGCAATCTGTCTCATCAGCCCTAACAATCCTACTGGTGTAGTGTTTAGTGAAAAATCACTCAAAGATTTGGTTGATCTTGCAAATGAACATGATTTGTATATTATTTGTGATGAAATCTATGATCAAATTGTTTTTGACGAAAAATTTACAGGCATAGGAAAGGTTAGTGGCGACTCACCTGTTATTCTACTAAATGGTTTCTCCAAAGTTCACTTGATGTCTGGCTGGAGGGTGGGATACATTGCGTTTAATCAATCAAAAAAACTAGAGTTACTTAGAGAGAATGTACCAAAATTATCTAGAGTGAGAATTGCCACCAATTTGCCAGTTCAATATGCTGCACTGGAATCACTTGATGGTCCACAGGATTATGTAACAAAATTTGTTTCCGAGCTCAAAAAAAGACGAGACTATACAGTCAAGAGACTAAATGACATGCATGGCATAAGTTGTTCAAATCCAAAGGGCGCATTCTACGCATTTCCAAAAATTGAAGACAACAAGTATGGTTCTGATAAAGAGTTTGTAACAGAATTATTGAAGGCAACTGGCATACTTACAGTTCATGGTTCAGGATTTGGAACTCAGTATGGTACAGGTCACTTTAGAATGGTTTTCTTGCCTGACATACCTATACTCGAAGAGGCTCTAAATAAAATAGAAAAATTTGTTATCTAGTATTTCCAATTTATAATCTTTTTTGGTGTTATCTCGATAATACAATCAGTCTGATTAAATAGTTGTTGCGCTGATTTATTTTTTAGACTTGTGAAATATCGCAAAAGAATTTTTTTTGCAAGTGACTCAACCATACCCGTCTTCAAAATTAATCTGGCTATTCCAATCCCCATGACTCCAACAATCTCTGGTGATCTTATTCCTATATCTACACAAAATGACACCCTGAAGTTTTTCTTGATGTTTTTTGCTTTTCTTGTCTTTGTGTTTGTTCCTACGTAAAATTTGCCATTTGCATACATGTACCAGACAGGAACAATATGTGGATTTCCTGAGGAATCTATTGTAGCAAGTCGTAAAATTTTCTGTGATTTGAGAAATTTTTCATTCTTCATAGCTTTCTCCTCGAAGCCCTAAAACAATAAGAAATCCTGCTATGCCATACATGGCTACTGATATTTTCTCACTTGTAATGTCCGAAGATGTAAAAAAATCTGTAGTAAATTCTGGCCCCCATATGAGCAAGTCTCGTATAATTGCAATGGATGCCACAACAATGAACAATACACCCATTGCAGTAAACCAATTCTTTCTTCTTACATGACCCATGTCAATTACTGGTATGTGATAACTAGATTATCTTTATGCCTGGATTCTTCATCTTGTTTTTTATCATTGCATTGAGAAGAATTGGTGTTGCTACTTCTGCAAGATATGACAAGTGACCAGGACCTAATAATATTGGTCTGAGATTCTTTATCTCCGTTATTAACTGGCGTACCACATTTAGCGAATCTTCTGCATCTCCACAAACAAATATGTCTGAATCAAGTACAAGTTTCGGATCGACTAGTTTTTTCTCTGATATTGTATGAAATGCAGAAACTAGTTTAGACTTGTTCTTCATGTGTTTCTCTACTAGCTCAAATGCTGATGGTTTCTTGTCCTTGAAGGAAATGAATTCAAAACCTAGATCAGTCTTGGTTAGAGGAACTATTGGAGATATTACTGTACATTCATCTCTCACATTAGGTAAGAGTTGAGAACATATTACATCTATGTTTTCATAAGGAATTGACAAAACCAATACGTCGCTTTCTTTTGCAACTGATGTGTTATCTTTCCCAGTGATCTTTCCCTTGAAGGAACCATATTCTTTTTGTGCCAATTCCGAATATTCCCTTGCAGATTCTTCTGCTTTGGATGATTCTCTAGATCCTATGATAACATCATGATTTTCACACCATCGTAACGCAAATCCTTTACCCATTCCACCGGTTCCACCAATTATTCCAATCTTCATGAAATGTTGCACAGGTAATGTTATTATTATCTTTATTCAATGATTGTAATCGTTATTGCCACTATTTCTTTTTCTAAGACACGGTCAGGCTAAAAATAATGTTGAACGAATTTTAGCTGGACGCGCAAAAGGATTTCCACTCACAGAATTAGGTATTCAACAGGCCGAACAAATAGGGAATTTTCTCAAGTCTTTCAATGTATCCAAGATATATTGTAGCCCTATTGAGAGAGCAGAACACACTGCTAAAATAGTTGCAAGCCATGTTGGTCTGAATTGTACTATTGATGAACGACTCACCGAGATAGATATGGGATCGTTTTCAGGAATGAATTATGAAGAAATGTTTGAAAAACATGGAAATGTTTTCTTGAAATTTTACCAAGGTCATCCAATAATTGAAACAAATGGCCTAGAAACATTTACGAATGTGAAAAAACGGGTCACGGACATGGTTGATTACTGTTTGACAAAACATGTTGGAGAAACAGTTCTACTTGTTACTCATATGGATCCCATAAAATCAATGATATCAACAGTTCTCCAACCAAAACCTGAATCCCTGTATGAAATGATAATAAGAAACGCTTCTCTTACGATATTAAAAAATGAACAATCAAGTTTTTCCATGGTTGCAATCAATTCTATGAATGCTGAACGATATTCTATTGAATAATTTTCTAGTTTACTGGTCTGTGTAGAAATTAACAGAACCAATATCTATGGGCTAACGAAATCATATCTAGATTGAGACCAGTGATACTTGGATTGCTACTTCTTGTAATTACAAGTAGTTTTTTTACTAATGCTTTTGCTTTACAACTAAACACCGATAGAGATGTTTACTCTAGAGGTCAACCTCTTCTTGTATATGGCCAAGGTTTGCCAAATGAACCAATAATAATCAGATTATTTGCACCAGATGGTACCATAGCACAATTCAATCAGATAAACGCTGATGCTGATGGTACTTTTAGCCATATATTGATACGATGGCCTAATGCAACAAGTACCTATTCATACGGAACATATTCTGTGGAGGCAATTGCTACAAAAGAACAAGAGTCCTCACAAACAGTTAATGTGAAATTTTTAGCAAATTCATCACTAGTCCAAGTACCGCAGCAACCAATTGTTCTAGTCTCTGTATTTGCTCCGCAAACTGCAGCTGTTAATCAAACATTTCGTGTCTTTATTCAAGTAACAAGTGATGGCTTGTTGGTTGCTGGAAATCCATCTGTTGTACTCAGTTCATCACATGTACACATGCCAGATGGTAGTGTGGTTATTCTTTCTGATGCTCTAAAAACTCTTCATCAGGGACTCTTTTATGTGGACTTTACACCAACACAAGAAGGTACATACATTTTTCATATAACAGCAACAAGTAAGGGTACTACTGCTAATGGATCTGTTGCTACTCTAGTTCTTAAACAAGACATTGAAGGAATATCTAACCAAATATTGAAACTCAACTCTGGTTTAGATACTACATCGCAGGAACTTGATAGGTTAAAGTCAGAAATTCAAGGATTTGCAAGTGCACTAAATGGCAGTCAACAGTCTATCTCTAAAGCAAATGAAAATCTAAACAAAAGTGTAACATCAATGTCTGATTCAGTTACAAACATTGATCAGGCATCTACGCAACTAAACTCATTATTTCTTCCTGTCGTAGCTTTGATAGCAATAATTATCGCACTACAAATAACAATTCTTGCTAGGCGACGATAATTTCTATGGTAAAGAAAAAAAGCACTGTATCAACAATAGGATTTTTTTTAATCTTCATTTTGTTATTTTCACTTTTTCCAAAAACAGCGATGGGATCATATGATGTAGATCTTCCAAAAAATAACGTAAACATACAAACAGATCAAGTGTCTGATCTCATTAATTTTCAACCATCTTCATCTCAAGATGTTATTAAAAGATACATTGTATTTGGTTCTGGTTCTGTATCTGATATAATATCACGAGCTAGTAATGTTGTATATGGAATGGATTCAAACCATGGTTCTCTTGCACTAGGTTTTTTCAATCAAGATCAAGTCACAAATTTACAATTAAATGGATATAGCGTGATTGAGGACTTGCCATTAGAGTTTGATTCCGTAAATTCTGATAAACTAGTAGCTGGAGTCCCGACAATTGATGATGTTCTTGGTTCTAACAAAGTTATGCACAAGTATGGGTATACAGGAAATGGCATAAAGATAGGAATAGTAGATACAGGAACTGACTTTACAAATCCTGATGTACAAGATTCTGTAGCTCGTGATAAAAATAATGTTCCCGTGATGATTGATGCTGATGGCCAGGGTTTAGTGTTAACCAATACCACATTTGTTGCAAATATCAACAATAAGCAAGTAATACAAAATTATACAAATGTCATACCAAAGAATGTCACATCTTCTGTCTATGTAACCTCAAAAGGAGTATTTCTTGATCTACACAAAAAGGGCAAGGGAACATATGTTCAAGTTTACAATTCATTATATCCCAAAGGCGGTAATCCAGTTCTTAATGGAACTGTAGCAAATGACTATAAAATAGGAAAAGATTCGAAACATTTCATCCTCTCCAAAAGTGGCATGTATCACTTTGGTATGATCTATGAAAGTGTCTCTCAAGGTCAGTACTACAGATTGCAGACAATTCCAGTTCTTGTAGTTGATCCAAACATTGCAGGTTTGTATGATACAATAATTGCAGACATGTCTGATTCTTGGAAAGATTATAAAAAATTTGATAATTCTACCCTCATACCTAAGTATGATTTTGATTTTACTAATGGATTAACAATTACACTTGGAGATGGTAGCGAAAATCTTGTCTATGATTCAAATCATGATGGACATGCAGACTATGGAGCAGGAACTGTTGGCGCACGCGTCCTAGATGTATATGGTGTAATTTCAAAACCGTCTCTAGTTGATCCAAAACTAGGTGCAATCAATGGTACACTTCTTCCTCCTCTTGATCCTCATGGAAATTTCTTTGGAATAATGTATGATTCCGAAGGTCATGGAACAGGAACTGCTGGCTCGATAACATCTGCTGGAAAACAAAGTTATAGCATCTATGCAAATTCTACAAAATATCACATAAGGGGTATTGCACCTGGCGCAAAAATAGTTCCTATCAAGGCTCTCTGGTTGGGCGACGCAATTTATGGATGGCTCTGGGCTGCAGGATTTGATCAAGAAAAAAACCAATGGAAATACAGCGGAAATACTAGAGTTGACATTATATCAAATAGTTGGGGAATTTCGACTTTTCCTGCGCTGCAATCAGTTCCAGGACTTGATGTGCAATCACTTTTACTTGGCGCACTATGTGTTCCTCATTCTCTTGATGTGAATTATCCTGGAGTTCTGATAGTTAGCAGTTCAGGAAATGCAGGGCCTGGATATGGAACAATAGGAACTCCTGATGCTGCACCGTTTGGAATTACAGTAGGAGCAGTAACTGATAATGTCTTTGTAGGTTATGGTCCATTTAAGAATCAACCACGTTTTGGTAATAATACATCTCATTACGGAGAAGTGTCTGGGTTTTCTAGCAAAGGTCCATCCTTGATTGGAGATCCTAAACCTGATCTTATGGCAGTGGGAGAGTATAGCTATGTTCCAACATCTGTAACACAAGTCAATAAAAATAATACAAATCAATATGGTCTATTTGGAGGAACTAGTTTAGCTGCACCTCTGGTAGCAGGCTCTGCCGCAATTCTTATGGAAAGTTTAAAAGATCAAAATATCCCGTACAACTCTTTTACCATAAAAAATATTTTAATGTCTACTGCAACTGATTTGGGAAATGATCCATTTACTCAAGGCGCTGGGTTGATCAATGTAACAAGGGCAATTGATTTTGCGTTAGGAAATGATGGTGCATTTGAAGTCTATAATGATGCATCATATGACAATACCAAGAAAATTCTAGATAATGCCTTGGGAACAATGAATTCATCTTCAGTTGATCTGGTAAAAATAAAATTTACCAATTCCTCTTTGCCTGAAACATCTTGGTTTGGTGGAAGATTGTATCCTGGAGATAGAACATCTGCTACATTTACAATAGTAAATCCTACCAATGATACATTGGAAATTAACATTGAACCACAAAAACTTGGACTGATAAAAACTGATAGCTATAATGGAACTACTCAGGTACGATTACACGATCCACTCATAAACAAATCAGGAATTTATAGACCAAACTATGTTTCTCTGCAAAACATAAACAACTATACTGGATTAACATCTTTCTTTGAAAACACAACGCCCATTCCAGATGATGCTTCTCTGTTAGTTCTCAACCTAGCATATCCATTTTCACAATTTATGAACTCATCTGCAAAGACATATGCAGATGACATGAAAATTTCATCATTGTATCTATATGATTGGGACGGGAAAAACAACACATCAATTCCTGTATCAAAAGACCTCTCTTTGATTAATAGAGGTGGTGCATGGGGAACTGTACAAGAACTCAGGGTTTCTGAACCTACTACAAAAATAAAACATATTCCTCTAGTTGGTATCTATCCTGTGCCTACAAGATATTCCTATTGGACTGGTGATACCAAGAAAAACTCTACATCATCAAACTATACCTTGATTGCAAGTTATTACAAAAAAGTATCTTGGAATGATATCTGGTTAAATTCAAAAAATATTCTAGTCCCACCACATGCATCTGCAAAAGTAACATCTACTCTGATTGTTCCTCAAGACCAAACTCCTGGACTGTATCAAGCCTTTATTGCATTTGAAGGAAAATCACATACTGTAAATGTTCCAGTTTCATATGCTGTAATGAAAAAACTCCAACCAAAAGATTTGCCTACTGTACTACAAGGACAACAGGGCGATACACTATATGGAAATGGTTACATCGGAGGTGGATTTGACATGTCAAACAGGTATAATGCAGGTGATTGGCGTCCATATTTTTTTGATGTCACTGACAAGACAATTAATTCAATTGCAATGACTCTTTCTTGGAAAGATCCTGACACAAATCTATCTGTCTTTGTAATAGATCCACAAGGAAAGATAATTCAAACAAATATTCCACCTGGTGTACTTGGACAGTTTCAAGGATGGCCTACTGGAGACTGGCTTGGTCCAAGCACTTCATTTAGTGAAGGAGGAGGATTTTATCCAATAAAAAATAATGATCCAACATCTACTGTATTGTATGCATCAATAAATCAGACTGGCGTGTATTCTGTATTGATACATGCTCCATTATTTGGAGGGAGATCAATTGCAGAACCTGTAACAATCACTACAAAATTTTCTACTATACTACCAATAGAATCTCAACCTCAAATGATCTTAGACATTCCGCTTTTTATTAACAATAATTATACGATTGCTCCAAAAATAATTGGACAAGATATTGATAATGAGCAATATTATCTTGATGATTTAAAACCAAAGATAATCAATCAAACTCTGCTGACAAGAGATGTGCGAAATCTCTCTGATGGAGAGCACGACATTAAATTTGTTGTATCTGATACTGTGGGTCATGATGTCTCAAAAGAATTTAAATTTGTAATAGATAATACTGCACCACAAATTGTAGTAAAATCCCCACAAAACAATTCCAAAGTTTCTGGAGTGGTTGACATTGATTTGGATGTAAATGAATTGAACTTGGCACAAAAAGACTGGTTGGTTGTACAAACTCCAAAGCAAGTTTTTCACGATGTTAAAAATATTCAATTTGATACAACATCTATGGCAAATGGAGCTTATACTATTCCAGTCACTGCAAAAGATAGGGCAGGAAATACTGGAGTTACAAATATTGTGTTAAATGTAGATAATTCTAATGTCGTCTCTGGTTCAATTAAAAGCGATCAGAATTTCACAACTTTAGTTGAGATCTTGCTTGGAATTGGAATTGTGTCCACAATAACCGTCTTCACTTTCAAAAGATTGAGAATTTCAAAAAGAGGCTAGACAAGGTTTATATGCAAATTTTCAAGAATTGAGCTTTGGATGTCTGAGCAAGATTCTGCCAAGGATGCCCTATCTCGGCGTGATTTTCTCAAATTACTTGGTGCTGCAGGAGTCGCTTTAACATTTACACCGTTTGTTCCATGGGGCAAGTTTATGCCAAACCCATCCAATGCTTCTCTAGATAAAGCACAAGTTATTCTACCAGATGGAACACAGGCAAACGTCAAGACTTTTCCAAAGAATCATTCTGAGGTTATCACTTATCCAAAAACAGGAGATACTGTACTTGATCAAGAGGCATTCAAAAAATGGCAGTTTATCAGATTGCCAGAAGAACTTGGTGGAGATAAAGACGATGTTACTGCTTTTCGTGCTTATAGTATGGTTTGCCTGCACTTGTGGTGTCTGTGGAAATATTGGCCACAAGAAGGTAGAAAAAGAGGTGAATGTCCATGTCATGGGAGCATGTATAATCCATTGAATGGAAAGGCCTTTGCAGGACCTGCTTCACTTCAAGCTTCACCATCCAATGTGTTAGCAACCCTTTATTTTGAAGCTGATAATGACGGAAATTTGTGGATTAAACCAGCAGTATGGAATGTAAATGAAAACGGAGTTGTAGGATATGGTCGTTTCCTTAAAACGTAGAAACGGTCTAGTAGATTTCTTCTACTGGATATGGGATGGACTGGAACGTACTGTGTTCATTGGAACAAAATTCTCATTCCCTGCAAGATTTGTAAGTCCGTTTGGATTCTTGGGAATGCTCACGTTTGTGATATTTATCATTCTTGGAATTTCTGGTGCGTTGCTGATGTTTTACTATCAACCGATATTAGATAGGGCGTGGGACAGTGTTGAAAAAATTAATGATACTGTTCCCTATGGATTCATGATAAGAAATATTCATTATCATGCATCAAACGCAATGGTTCTTCTTGCTGTACTTCACATGTATTACCAATACTTTAGTGGGAGATATAAAATAAGAAATGAAATCATTTGGGTTACAGGCGTAGTACTTGGCACTGTAACTATTTTGGAAGCATTTACTGGTTATGATATCATATTTAGTGAACGTGCTGAACTTGCAATCAGTATAGCGGCGTCTCTCACTAATTCTATGCCTGTAGTTGGACCTACAATTCGTGATGCCATGTTTGGTTCTGGCTTTGCTGATTTCATTCTTAGGTTTTACACCATGCACGTATTTCTCTTACCAATAGTGATGTTGGGATTGATGGCAGTTCACATGCCACGATTCTTAGTCTTTGATGTTCCTATGGTGATGGCAATCTCTGGTGCAATATTTCTAACCGGTGGAGTATTCCCAGTAGATCTTGGTTCCAAGTTTGAACCCACGGTACCGCCAGGTATTACAGTACCTGAATGGTATCTTACTGGAATCTATGCGTTCTTGAGGACGCAGTATGACAAATTTGTAACAGGTGTACTGTGGCCAGGAATATTCATTGTAGCTATAGCAATGACACCATTCATTGATAGATACAAAAAATTCTCATGGAAAGATAGACCGCTAGTCACTGCATTTGGTATTACAGGTATCACACAAGTTATGGTTACAACATACTGGGGCTTTTACATTACTCCTGATATAACAAAACCACTAGTTGCTCGACTTGTAATTGATCCGATATTCTTCTATACGATAATGTTGTTATTGGTTCCAATCGGATTTGGATTCTCATACATGATGATATTGCTTGCAAAAGAATCAGAAAGAAAAGCAAAGTTGGCAGCTTCCAAGGGTCCGCACAAGTCTGCACCGATTAATCTTTCTGGAAAATGGATTAATTGGTTGATTATAGGACTCTTAGCATTCCAAGTATATCTTAACATCGCAGCATACAATGCAGCTCTAAGCGGAATGAAGAACTTTGCTTTATTCTTGACTGGATTGATTCTCATGGTGTTTGCTGGACTCTTCCATCTGTATAGACATGGACTCAATGAAGCAAAGAAAGTTCCAGTTGCACCACAGGCAGAACCAGAATCTCCAAAACCACTTGATAATAAAGAACCATCTGCAAGTCTGCCTTCCTAATTCATCTATTGAACAAGTCCTGATCTTTGCATTTTCTATGCTTGCAAAGAAAATGGTCAAGTATATGCTATTGTAAAATTATTTTTGTATAGCTTTATAAGACTAAAAACCGGATTGGCAAATAGTTGAGTCTTCCATCCTCCAGTCATGCGTATGGGATCGGATTAATTGCAGTTATTGTAGGTGCTGCTCTTGGAGTTTCTTATTATCAACTTTATTTCATACCTGAACTTAACGCAAAACCAATCATACCAGATAAAATTCTTCACCCTGGTGATACAACTACTATAACTATCGTACCTGGAGCAGAAAACCAAGCACAAATACAAAATTTTGTGCCAAAAAAAATTGAAGCCCAACTTGGTGTAAATAATCTAGTTATTTGGAAGAATACTAGTCCTGATACCGGTCATACTGTAACACCAGATCCAAATAGCGTGTTTACTGATAGCTATAGCGGTAAATTTGGTTCTCCTGGAATCATCAAAGCAGGAACAACATATCAATTTCTATTTACGCAAGAAGCTACGATAAAGTATCATTGTGATCCTCATCCTTGGATGACTGGTGAAATCGACGTGGTACACGGTGCTCTGACTTCCTAGTAAAAAGTGTCTCTAAGGCATTAATTTTCCAAAAATAACGTCACTTTCAATTTCTTTATGTTCTTGAATTATTGATGCTCTAAATTTGATCTCATGGATTTCTTTTGGTTCGAATTCTATCGATGCTGTAAATTCAACTAAATTTTGTTGCATGTCATTTTTGTTGATAAACAATCTTGAGAGATTCTGTGATATGGTTTTGTTATTGTATGATCTGTAAACTATGAGTTGATTAGAACCTAAAATTTGAGCATTAACCACTACTCCGTCATATCTTCCAGAATAATTTACTTGGATCTTTCCTTTAATTATTTCACCGCATTTGAATGATAGATTCTCTATCTTTAGCTCAATGTCTTTCATGTTGTTTGATCTTTAAACGAAGATAATTAAATTATTGGAACTTTACAATCATCTTTCCTTGAATTATCTAGAAGCGGGCCCGAAGGGCTTCGATCCCTTGACCACTGGATTAGAAGTCCAGCACTCTATCCAAGCTGAGCTACAGGCCCAAATACCGAGCAATTGGTAGCCGTATTAAGGGTTTTTACAACCAATTTTTTTTATTAAGATCTCTTTCCATCTTGAAGAGAAATTGTTGCGAATATCCTGCATATGGACCAAAATATTCTACAATCTCTTCGTGAAGTTTTTCATATTTTTTTTCCGTTACAGGTTTTTCCGTTATGTTATCAAAATTTTTTTTATAATATTTTAACAAAATTCTTTGTGTCCATGTGTCAATTGGAAAAGCTTCCATCTTGTCAAGAGAAAATAATGAAATGCAGTCTGCTACCTTGTTACCTATTCCAAGAACTTTTTTCAGCGACTCTTTAGCGGTATGGTAATCTGTTTTTCGTAATTCTGCAAAATCAATCTTGCCAAAATTGACTGCCTGTGCTGCAGCCTTGACATATTTTGCTCTAAATCCTAGCTTGCAATCAATAAGTTCTTTCATGGATGCATTTGCAAGGGTCTCTGCATTTGGGAATGTGGAAAATACATATTCTCCAAATTTTTGCTTGGTACCAAACTTTTTGCACAAATTTTCTAGCATTGATTTGATGTTTTGTATGGTTGAATTTGATGAGCAAATAAATGATATGTAGCATTGAAATGGATCTTGTCTTATTAATCTCAAACCTGGTGAATGTTTTACTGCTTTTCCTACTATTTTGTCTCTGCTTATATCTGCCAATATTTTTTTTAGATTGTCATCTGATCTGAGAAAATTATCTATGTTGCCAAATGATGATCTGGTACTAAAAGGAAATTGTTTTAGTATTAGAAGATCCTGACCGTCTACGCCTATCCACTGATCTTCAATTTTATTCCAGAGAAAAACTTGGCCGCTGTTAATTGTGGTTTCTATGTTTATCGTGTCTATTTTCTGCATGTTATACGGTTATTGTTTCACCAGCTTCTGGTGCATAAGCATCAAATCCAAACTTTTCATGTATCTCATTTGCAAATTTTGTACAAGAATCGCTATCGCCGTGAATCGTAAGAACTTTGGGATTGCCTCTTATTTTTTTCATCATCTCAAAAAGGGAATTTCTATCAGCATGTCCAGAAAATTCAAACTGTCTTACCTCTGCCTCACACTTGAATTCTTTTCCTCTCGTACTGACTCGTCCTGTGTCTAAAAGTTTTCTTCCTGGTGTTCCTTCACCTTGATATGAAACCAATGCAATACCATTTCTCTTGTCTGCTGCCAAGTTTTGTAAATAAAATACTGCAGAACCGCCTACCAACATGCCTGCCGGTGAAATTATAACAGCTGGTTCACCTAATGCGCTTTTTCTTTCCTTCTCTCCTTTTATCCAAACTGCTTGATGAACAGAATCTGCAAAAACTTTTGGATCGCGTAAATATTCTGGATAATTCAACATTATTTCATTTACTTTTACAGCCATTCCATCCATCACTACTTTATGTTTGAATCCTGCATTTTTCAAAACACATGCAATCTCTTGTGATCTTTCTACTGAGAAAGCAGGTACAAATAGTGAACCCTTTCTATCCAATACCTCATATGCAAATTCCATGAATTTTTCTTCGGATTCATTTCTAGGCATTTGATTTGTCTGAGAATACGTACTTTCTGTAATTACCAAATCTACCTCTCCGAAGTCAAGATCTGCATCTCTTAACATTCTAGATCCTCTAGGATTGATATCTGCAGTATAAAATAATCTCTTATTTTCAGATTCAACCAGAACTGATGCACCGCCTAAAACATGGCCTGATTCGAGTAATTGAAAAGAAGCATTTCCTCGTTCCACTTTTTCTTTATATTTTAGCTCTTTTGAATGCATCATCATCTTTGATACGCTAGTAAGATCATATGGTAGCTGACTTTTTTGAATCCTGAGCATGTCTTCAATTAGTAATCTTGAAAGGTCAAATGTTGGAGGAGTGGCATATACATCAGTACTGCCGTTTACAAATAATGATGGCATGTTTCCAGAGTGGTCCAGGTGGGCATGGGTTATGATGGCTGCATTAATTTCGTGCGGATTGACTGCAATTGGGTATAATGATTCCTTTTTTAGCTCTACTCCATAGTCTAGTAGAAAACTAGCCCCATCACAATTGACTTGAAAAGCTGATCTACCTACTTCTTTGGCTGCCCCTAGCACTCTTACTTGCAAGAATTCAAAACCTTTTCAAAGTACTTTTAAATCTTTAGCACTTGATTCTGACCTGATCTGTTATACTGCTAGCGTAATTTACAAAAGACTTAATTAGATCAAAAAAAAATGATCCGAGTATGGGTAGAACTTTTGAACAATGGTGGAGTACAATCCCAAAAGACCTCAGAGAAAAAGTTCGAAGAGGCGATGAAGGAAATAAACCATTATTGAATCAAATAAACTGGATTTGGGTTCACAATATGATGAATCAGAAGGGAGATCTAAATCCTACATCTGCGGAATTGCTTGACTGGGTAACATCAGGCCAGATTGAAGCAATGCGCCAAATAAAGAAGTAAAAATATCATTTATACTTTCTTTTTGTTTTTCTTTTCTTTTTAAAATTGAAATAATTCTATAACTCCGTTATAGATTTTGCAGATCATTTAAATAGCAAACGATGAAAGATCAAAAACAGAATGCCAATCGCAATTCTTCCAGACGTTGATGAGCAGAGATGTATAGGTTGTGCACTATGTGTAGAAATCTGTACTTCTCTTGGCCCAGACGTTCTTCGTGTAAAACCAGTAGATGGTTGGAAGAGAGGTAAAGCATTTGTATTTTATCCAGAAAGATGCATCTCAGACGGAGCATGCATCGGAGTTTGCCCAACAAAAGCAATCTTCTGGATGAGACCAATGACTTACACTCCAGGCCAACCAGTACCTTTGCACAAGAATGGTATATTCGTAAAAGGCTGGGCAGAAGACGCCGCACTATAAAAAGCGGAATCTATCTTCTTTTTTATTATTTTTTAGTATTGAAAAATTTAGTTTTTATTTTCACGCCTTTGGAATGATGTTTTAAAAATTCATTCTTTATAGTATGAATGCTCTTGAATTTATTGTGTTCAAGAAATATCTTCCAAGTTTTATTAAATTCTGGAAATTCTTCTTGATTGTAATCTGTGTTAGATATGACATAGTGTGCAGCAGGATAAATATCTGACAATTCCAATGGAATTATTCCAAGATATGGATTGTATTGACAAAATTGTATGTCATCAAGATTTGAAGAAAATTTCTTTTTCAGACTGTTATACTCTGATGAAGTGTAAAACGGTCGTACTCCACCATCTGGTATGATAACCAGTGTTTTTTTCTTTGTTCTAAAGTTTCGTACAAGTGAATGGAACCTCATAATTTCAGGTCTGAATTGATCTTCTTTGGCAAAAAGAAATACTGCATTATCCTTGTATCGTGGAGTAGTTTCCATGAAAAATGGTGCATTTTTGGTAAAAACAGATATGCTTTCAAACAACTTGGGATGTGCTCTTGCTTTTCTTATGGTGTATTCCCATAATCTGCCTTCATGAATGGCCTCCTTTACCCTGTCCACTTCAGCCTTTATTGCATACAAGTTGTGCAGTGCTATCGTATTGGTTCTTTCTTCCTTGTCTAATGATAACATCTCTTTTGGTTTTAGTTTGGTACAGACTTCACAATTGCAGGAAAAATAAGCTACCTCGGAAAGGTGTGCAGTGCCGTCTTCCATGATGTATCTGTCATGTTTTGCATATAGCATGTAAGATGCAGAATCAAAGGTATCGCAACCCAGAGCTACTGCAAGAGGTATGGTGAGTGGATGACCTGCTCCAAACAGATGAAGTGGAATAGAATCCGGAATGCTTTTCTTTGCAGTTATGATCATTTTAGCAAGCAAATTGTATTCGTATGATTCCATGAATTCAACTGGACTGCCTAATGCTAGCATCTGAAAACCTGATTCAACAAGTGCCTTTGTTGATTTTGTAACTAGATCCGAGTGTTCGCTTCCTTGAATTGGACCAATCCATATCTGACCATTATCCTCTCTGGTATCAAGTGTCTCTTTTGATACTCTAAGTGTATGCTGTACGTATTCTATTGCCTTCTTTTTTGATAGCCCAAGTCCTGTTGGACGGTCTAAAGGAATTGCAATGTCTGTCTTTATACCTTTTTCAAAATCTGCAATTTTTTTATAATCTACATCAATGTCGCCATACTCCAAGACTTGGTATCCACCAGAGTCTGTCATGATTGCACCGTCATAGTCAATTATCTTATGGATGCCTTGTTTTACTGCCTCATCTCCGTATCTCTTTAGTGTGATGTATGCATTTGTAATTACAAGATCAAATCCCATTTCTCTTAATTTCTTTGCAGGGATTTTTTGCTTTACTGGATGAATTACTGGGACAAATGCAGGAGTCTCAATTTTACCATGATTTGTATGCAGTACTCCTATTCTTCCAGCAAGATCCGATTTTTTTATCTCAAACATTTTACATTATGACCTCATATGGCGTAATTTGAATCTAGTATGGAAAGAATTTCTGCATGTCTCCTTTTTTGAGAACCATCTGCAGCCAATCTACTTTATCATCTTTCGTTCTAGTTTTCTTGAAGATTGATTCTACCTTCTTTACTGTATTAGAAATTGTTTCACTACTTGTATCAATTTGAAAGGTCTTTTTCTGTCCAAATTCACGTACGGTGTCATAATATGTGATACCTAATATTTCACTGCCGAGATTTTCAAGTGATTTTTTGCTAGAATATTTTCTTTTTTTATATGTGAATTGAAGTTTGTATGGATTTTTTCTTAATACAACTGAGACTTCAACATTCTTTGCTGATATCACATATGGTGCCAGATGTCCCACTAGTATGAAATTCTTTGATGTTTTTTTGTCTATTATTTTCTTCAATTTGTTTACATCTACAACAAGCACTCCGTCGTTTTTCTGGACTAGATTCTGTTCTATTGCAATTTTATTAATATCGATTACCTCAAGGTTTAGTTTTTTTGCAATCAGTTTTGTTATGGTGTGTTTGCCTGTGCCGGGATTTCCAGTTATTATCTTCAATAAATATCCTGAAATGGATTGAAATTAAACACTTTTGGAATACTAATAAGAGCATACCTTCTGACTCTTTTGCATGCAAATCGGCCTGCTAGGAAAAACCAATGTTGGGAAATCTACATTTTTTTCAGCTGCCACTCAGACTAGTGCCCAAATTGGCAATTACCCATTTACAACTATTGAACCAAATGTGGGAATTGCATACGTAAAAACTGATTGTGCATGCAAACATTTTGCTATTGAGCATACTCATCCATTATGCATTAGTGGAACTAGGTATGTTGCAATCAAGTTAATTGATGTTGCAGGTCTTGTTCCAGGGGCTCATGAGGGCAAAGGACTTGGTAACAAATTTCTAGATGATGCAAGAATATCTGAAGTTTTAATTCATGTAATAGACGCATCTGGTTCTACTGATATACAGGGTCAATCTGTTCCAGTGGGAACTCATGATCCACTTGAAGATGTCAAATTTGTTGAGGAAGAATTTGATCAATGGATGAAACAGATACTTCAACGAGAATGGCAAAAACTCGCCAGAGAATTAGAAAGCAAAAGTGGTAAGGTAATTCAGGCTATTGCACAACGATTTAGCGGACTTGGAATAGATGAGTATGATGTAGAACATGTAATTCATGACTTGAATTTACAATCAAAGAAGCCTCATGACTGGAGCGAAGATGATCTCTCATTATTTGTTAAAACACTCAGAAAACAAACCAAGCCAATTCTAATCTCTGCAAATAAATCAGATCTCTGTCATGATCTCGGTATCTTGGACAAGTTCGGCAAAATACATCCAACTATTGCATGTAGTGCAGAAACTGAACTTCTTCTCAGAAAAGCAGCAAAGAGTGGAATCATAGAATATTTACCAGGTGCAAAATCCTTCAAGATAAAAGATGGAATAAATCTGAATCCTCAACAACAAAAGGCATTGGAGTTGGCAGAAAAAGTTGTGTCAAAATTAGGTGGAACTGGAATCCAACAGGCTATTGATTATGCATGTTTTGATCTTTTAAAACTAATTACTGTATTTCCAGTAGAGGATGAAACAAAATTATCTAACAAAAATGGAGAAGTGTTACCGGATGCAAAGCTCTTACGTATGGGTTCTACCGCAAAAGACTTGGCAAGATCCATACACCAAGACCTCGCAAATGGATTTCTTTTTGCAGTTGATGCAAAGACAAAGCAAAGAGTAGGTGCAGAATATCAACTCAAAAATGGAGATGTCTTGAAAATTGTATCAACTTTGAGTAGGGGATAAAATGCTCTGTCTTGGAATAGAAAGTACGGCTCATACATTTTCTTGTGCTATAATAGAAAGAAAAAAAAAGAAAGGAAGGCTTCTCTCAGATGTAAGAAAGATCTACAGGCCTCCAGCTGGACAAGGAATTCATCCTCGGGAGGCATCACGTCACCATGCTGAAAATTCTCCCGAGGTTCTTTCAGAATGTCTCAAAAAAGCAAATGTGAGAATTGATGATATCGATATGATTTCATATGCTGCAGGTCCTGGACTTGGACCATGTTTGAGAATTGGCGCAGTTGTAGCTAGGTCTCTAGCCTCATATTATGACATCCCGATATATCCTGTAAACCATGCACTGGGCCATATTGAACTTGGAAAAATGCTGACTGGCGCAAAAGATCCACTGGTATTGCTTGTCTCAGGTGGTCATACAATGATCTTGGCATTTCTTTCAAAGAAATGGAGAGTTTTTGGTGAAACATTAGATATTACTGTAGGTCAATTGCTTGATCAAATCGGTCGATATGCCGGGTTTGCATCACCTTGTGGTCCAAAGATCGAAGAGCTCGCATCACAATCTGCAGAATATTTGTCATTACCTTATGTCGTAAAAGGAAATGATGTGTCCTTCTCAGGTCTCTTGTCTGCAACAAAAAGAATAATTCCAAAGGGAATAGAGGCAGCATGTTTTTCACTGCAAGAAACTGCATTTTCTATGATGGGTGAAGCTACAGAAAGAGCACTCTCATTTACTGGAAAGAAAGAACTTTTGGTTGTTGGCGGAGTTGCTGCAAACAAGAGATTATCCAACATACTTTCAAGCATATGTAAAAGACATGATTGCAAGTTTTTTGTAGCTCCTAAAGAATATGCTGGTGATTGTGGTTCCCAAATATCTTGGATAGGACTGTTGGAATCATCAAAGAAATCTGGAATAGATGTAAAAGATGCTTTTGTAAAACAATCGTGGCGTCTAGACACTGTTGAAGTTCTTTACTAGGGTGAGTATTTGGAAATAGCTTCTTTCACATCTTTTTCCCATTTGCCTGTGTTGTACACTCCGAACTTGTAGGTTTTTTCATTTTCTTCTGTCTTTATTGTTATTCTAACTTTTTTTATCAACCTGCCTTCTTTTGCTACTTCTGTTATCTGGTTGAGATTAGCTTCAAGAACTGTATTTCCAAACTTTTTTGAAAAATCAATTATTCTTCCTGCAGTCTTGTCAAAAGCAATTCTTTTGTTTGTTAGTGTGAGAATACCAGGTCCTAACGAGTCTTCAGAACAATCCTCTTGTGATATTCGTTTCTCATCTGGTTCCATACCATTTGTTTTGTATCCTGTGTTATAATTGTATATTTAGGAAATTATTATTTTAAAAAACTAATTCTATGACATTTCATAATTGTAACTTAAATTATGTGAAGATCTTTTGATCTTTTGTTGAAACTTATCAAAAAAGGTGCAGAGGCGGACATCTATCTCACAACTTGGAATGGTCATCACTCTATTTTAAAAATCAGAAAAAAGAAAGATTATCGCGTTCACTTACTTGACATACGTATACGAACTTTGAGAACAATAAGGGAAGCAAAAATGATTTCCGAAACTAAATCTTTTGGAATAACTACACCTCTTGTTTATTTTGTAGATGAGAAGAAATGTGAGATATACTTACAATTTGTACCTGGCAAACTGGTTAGAGATTTGCCTGCCAAACAAATTGGAAAGATATGCAAAGACATAGGAGGGATAGTTGGAACTCTTCACAAGAATGGTATAATGCATGGAGATTTAACTACGTCAAACTTCATTTTATCTCAACAAGGGCTAGTAATACTTGACTTTGGGCTTTCACAAAAAACTGACCAAGCTGATGATTATGCAATTGATCTGCGATTATTCAAGGAAGTTCTAAACAGTGCTCATGCTCAAATTGTAGACAAGTCTTGGGCCTCCTTTATACAAGGATATCAAAAAATAATGGGAAACCCTCTCACAGACAAAGTCCTCAACCAAGTTCTAATAATAGAAAGAAGGGGTAGGTATGCAAATGTCATCTAATATATTTTTCACAAGCTCAAACAAAAACAAGTTTGAAGAGGCAAAAAATATTACATCAGAATTTGGTCTAAAGATAAAATTTCTAAAACATAGCCTTCAAGAAATACAAGCAAATACTTTGGAAGAAATTGCCACGCACAAAGCTATGCAGGCATTTTCTATCTATTCAAGACCGGTGATTGTTGAAGATGCAGGTCTTTTCATAAAATCACTAGGTGGATTTCCAGGGCCGTATTCATCATTTGTATTTGATACTATTGGTAACAAAGGAATTCTAAGACTTGTATCTGTGAAACGCGATGCAATATTTAGATCTGTTATTGCATATTGTGAAAAACGTAATGATGTGCATCTGTTCAGTGCTGATGTGAATGGAACTATATCCAAAAAAGAACAGGGAAAACGATGGGGTTTTGATCCTATTTTCATTCCATCAGGGAACAATAAAACATATTCTCAGATTACTGAAAAAAATAATATCTCTCACAGATATCTAGCACTGAAAAATTTTTCTAATTGGTATCTGCATAAGAAGAAATCAAACGATCTGTAAATCTTCTCTGATTTTGAAGAACAACAATTCTTGACATCTCACTTTCATCCATGTTTGAATAGATCTCACTCTGTTTTGCGAGCTCATTTGCAAAATGTCTTATCTCCGACATGTTTGGAGAATTTGAATATTCTAGTCTATTAGTTGATCTTCCTACATGCATGTATGATTTTATTTCTATAAAGTGTGCATCTGAACGCTTTATCATGTCTGCATATTCTGGAATTAATTTTTCATCAGCATTATAGTCTTTGATTAACGTGAATCGTAGTACAGTTCTTGTATCAAGATCTGCAAGCATCTCAAGACTAGTATTCCATCTTTCCCATGCATCTTTGTATTTGGGTCTGTTTACCAGTGTGAATATTTCGGGGTTTGGGGCGTTTGTTGAGAGATATAGTTGGGTTGGTAATGCATCTTCGTCTCTTAATCTCTCTATCATTTCAGGTTCCTGACCGTTGGTTACAAGAAAAATTGATTTTGTATTCTGCAGATTCTTTAGATATTTTATTAGATCTGGCAATTGTGGATACATGG
>CAZWSG010000006.1:14333-82302 GCA_964636595.1 uncultured Nitrosopumilaceae archaeon | reverse complement strand
GCGGGAAAATCTTTGTTAGCTTCTAAAATTCTTGATTATTATTCTCAAAATGGTGCCTTTGTTGGAATGTTAAATCTAGATCCAGGTGTTGAGAATTTACCATATACATGTGATATTGATGTTAGAGATTACATCGATATTGTACAGATCATGAAACAATATGATCTTGGTCCAAATGGAGCCATGATCATGGCAAATGATCTTATCGCTTCAAAAATAGATGATCTACAAAATGAAGTAGATAATGTAAATCCAGATTATCTTATAATAGATACACCGGGTCAAATTGAACTGTTTGCCTATAGAGCCAGCGGACCATTTCTCATACAAAACTTGAATGTAGAAGAAAAAGCATCAATATTTCTTCATGATGGATCGCTTATGACATCTCCTAGCAATTTTGTTTCGCTTGCATTACTTGCTACTTCAGTAAAATTGCGACTTGGTTTATCGCAGATAAATGTTCTAACAAAAACAGATCTTATTGAAGATAAGATTAAAGACATACTAAAATGGTCAACAAACATGGCAAGTCTAGAAGATGCACTTGTAAAAGACTCTGATGGTGAAAATTATACTCTTGCAATAAATATTCTCAGAAGCTTGAATTTGGGAGGATTTGCCCAAGGAACAATTCCAATTTCTAATGCTACAGGAGAGGGAATGGTGAACCTTCAAGCTGCACTAAGCCGCGTACTAAACTTAGGTGAAGAGGTAGAGGATTAATGAAAGATGTAACTGCAAGAGCTCCAAGTTCTACAGCTAACTTGGGTCCTGGTTTTGATGTGTTTGGATTGGCTCTTGATGCATATTATGATGAAGTGCAGATAATAAAACAAGGAAAGGGAATAACTATTGAGAGTTCATATTCTGTTCCTCTTGAACTAGGAAAAAACTCAGCAGGACTAGTGATCAAGGAAATGTCAAAAAAATTCAAGATAAAAGATGGACTTTTAATTAAAATCAAGAAAGGAGTTCCAGCAGGATTTGGAATGGGTAGTAGTGCAGCATCTGCTGCGGCTGCAGCAGTTGCCTTTAACGCATTATTTGATCTTGATCTTGATCAGAGTACGCTTGTAGAATTTGCTGGAATTGGAGAAAAGGCTAGTGCAGGATCTATTCATTATGATAATGTGAGTGCATCAGTTCTAGGTGGATTTGTGATAGTAAGAACAGATCCGCTTGATGTGATAAAAATTGATCCTCCAAAGGATTTGGTGTTATGTGTAGCAATACCAAAAATTGATGTTCCCAAAAAAAAGACAGAAGTATCTAGAGGAGTTCTGCCTCAACAAGTAAAATTATCAGATTATGTGAAGAATCTTGCTAATGCATCTGCAATAACTACAGGATTCATCAACAAAGATGTAGAATTGATAGGTCATTCAATCAAGGACATAATTGTAGAACCTGCCAGAAAACATTTGATTCCAGGCTTTGACAGAGTTAAAACAAATGCACTAAAAGCTGGTGCGTTAGGTGTAACAATAAGTGGAGCAGGTCCATCAATAATTTCATTCACATCAAAATTTGCAGATCATAAGAAGATCTGTAAAGCAATGGAAAAAGGATTTGCATCAGCAGATACAAAATGTACTACGGTAATTTGTAGGCCAAGCAAAGGCGCTTTTGTGATATAACTATTTCTTTTCAATAAATTTACGCATTCGGTCTTCTCTGTCCTTGGTTGAAAAACATACTGCCCAGGAATAGATCTCAAGTTTTAATCCAGTATCAAGATTTGTATCGGTTCCTCTGTTTACAAGCATCTTGGAAATTCCTATTGCAAAATTACTGTTCTTAGATATCGCTTTTGCATATGCCCTAGTTTCAGAAAGCAAATTCTCGGAAGGAAATATTTTATTTATCAAGCCCATTGAAAATGCTTCTTCAGCAGTAATTTTTCTACCAGAAAATATGAGGTCTTTGGCTCTAGCAGGACCAACAATTCTTAATAGTCTTTGTGTACCTCCCCAGCCTGGACAAATTCCTAATGTAACTTCTGGTTGACCAAGTTGTGCATTAGGTGATGCAAATCTGATATCACATGAGAGTGCAAGTTCACATCCTCCCCCCAGAGCATATCCATTTACTGCTGCAATGACTGGTTTTTCTAATTTTTCAATCCTGTTCAAAACTTCATGCCCAGAAAGTGCATATTTTTCTGCCTCTGCTGGTCCAATGCTACTCATATATTCAATATCTGCACCTGCTGAGAAAGCTTTGGGGCCAGCACCCGTGATAATAATGACTTTTGAAGAATCTTTTTCCAAGTCATCAAGAAGAGAGATAAATTCGTCCATGACATCTAAATTCATTGCATTTAGTTTGTCTTGTCTATTGATTGTGATTTGAACAATTTCATCTTCTCGTTCAACTTTTAGATATGTCATATATGAAAAATATTTTAGCAGAAATTAAACTTTAGAGATCGTTTTAGATAGAAACCGAGTTATAATACCACCCCACAGTCAAACCATCTTTGAATCCATTTGGATTGGCGTCGTCTATTGGCTCAGCTGTTTGTTGGGGCACTTTTTTTGTTCCAGTCAAAAAGGTCAATGTTGTAAACATTTGGCAACTCCAAGGGTCTACAGGAATTGGAGTTCTTCTTTTTGCAATACCAGTTGGTTTTTTCTGGGGATTTGGAATTTTACCTAGTGGTCTTCTCAGCGGAGTAATTTGGACTGTAGGAAACATTCTAGCACTTTATTCAGTCAGGCTCATAGGACTTTCAAGAACTTCTCCGCTTCTTGCAGGTTTTAGCATTCTAGTTTCATTTCTATGGGGAATTTTATTCTTTGAAGAAAAATTTAGTTATATGATACTAGCAATTGGAGCAATTGGATTATTGTTAGCGGGTTTACCATTTATCACAAGCGCTACAAAAACCTCAACTATTCAACGAAAAGGATACTTGATCGCTGCAGCATCAGGCATCATTGGAGGCTCCTACGTCATACCAATGCAGGCAACACATACACTACAATCTGGATTCTTTTCATCCAGCTTGTCGATTTTTACAATAGGAATACCATTATTGTTTTTATCACGAAGATGGATCAAAAAAGAGATCACGGCCGGAATAATTTCAGGAAGTTTATTCAATACAGGTAGTTTGTTTGTTTTGATGGCCATATCATCAATAGGAATTACAGTCGCATATCCTATTTCCCAGACAGCCACACTCTTTGCGGTATCCTGGGGGATTTTGTATTTTAAGGAAATATCAAACAGAGGTAATATACTTAGAGTTATCACAGGATCTGTCATGATTTTATCTGGAGCAATATTGCTCTCTATTGCCTAGTCAAGCATTTTATTTGGTATGATGGAATTGTTTTCAAATTGAAAGCTGTCATAGTATTTAGCGGGGGTTTGGATTCAGTGTGTACTGCAGCCTATCTTCAAAAACAATATGATCTGTATGGAATAACTTTTTCTTATGGACAAAAAGCAAGTAGAGAAGTAAAAATTGCACATCAGTTCTCAAAATTGTTAAAATTTAGAGAACATAAAATAGTAAATATTGAATTTATGAAAGAGCTATACGAAAATACAAACGCCCTGACAAATTCGAAAATGACAATTCCTTCAAAATTTGATTATTCCATAGTTGCTCCAATAAGAAATGCCATTTTTCTCAGTATAGCTTCAGCATGGGCATTTTCAAAAAAAGCTGAGGTTGTTATCTATGGTGCTCATATTGGAGACACTAAATATCCAGATTGTAGACCAATGTTTACAAAATTACTTTCAAAGGCTTTGAACGAAGGAGAAGTTGATGGAATAAATCTAGGTCTTAGAAAGAAGATAAAAATTTGGAGTCCGTTTATGGATAATCTTTCAAAGAGCGATCTTCTAGAAAAAGGATACAAAGAATTGGGCACGGAGATTTTCAAAAGTTGGAGTTGTTATGGAAATGGTAAGATTCATTGTGGAAAATGTGAGTCATGTAATAACAGAAAATTGGCTTTTACTAAATCCAAAATTTTAGACAAAACTAGATATCTAAATTTTAGATAAAATTGGTCTTCTTAGTATTATTGGTCTTACAATTAGATAATAGGCCGAGAATACTGCGCCAATAATTCCCCAAAAGGCCCACACTGTCATGGAAGAATCAAAACCCATTTTTGTAAAGAAACCCATTGAATTCAGAGAAATTCCTAATCCAGCACCCAATACAACAAAGAATTCTATTGCATACCACATAAAAGACGGCCAGGATTCTTTTGGGACGTGTATATTATTGTGTGTGCCCATAATAGTTCTGCATTAACTGTTATTATTTAATTTTTTAGATTAACCAATATTTGGTTTCGATTTTCCGTTATATATCAAATTCAGAACGTCTGATCTTGATTCTTTTTTATCATAAATTCCTCTAGATGCTATTGTTGTTACTATAGCATCATTTCGTACTCCCCGCATTTTCATACAAAGATGTTCACCTTCTGCAATGACAACTACACCCTTGACTCCTTCTGAGTATAGTTCATCAGCTATATTTTTTGTGATTCGCTCCTGTATTTGTAATCGAGCAGAATATTTTTCTACAAGTCGAACCAATTTAGATATTCCAAATACTTTACCATCTGGTGCATATGCTACACTTACTTTTCCATAAAATGGTAGCATGTGATGTTCACACATGGAATAAAATTGGATATCTTTTGCGATTACAATATCAGAATCCTCAGAAAACTTTACTGATAGTTCTGATTCTCCTTCATATCCCTTGAAGATCTCTTCATACATATCCGCTATCCTACTTGGGGTATCAACTAGACCTTCCCTAGTTGGATCTTCACCTATCTCTGCAATTATTTCCCGAATTAATTTTTTGACTCTTTCTTTATTCATCAAGGTGCACCTATGAACTTGTGTAGCTGTGGTACTATTCTAACTTGATCATTATAGGCATAAACTAAATCGTAAAAGCTAAATAGCTGTTCCAAACTAGGTTCGGAAATACCATACGTAGGCTGTATTATAAATCCTGCAAGTTCTGTTTTTAACATTATTTGGAATATCTGTTTAAGAAGTTTCTTGAATGGACCTAACTGAGTCTTTGAACTTATTACCACTTTTACATATGTTGTTTTCTTTGATTTTTTAGCTAGTCTTAGACACTCAAGTTCATTTTCTAAAAGTTTAGAATAATGTTTTGAATCAACAAATCCAGAGTCTGGAGTTTTAAATTCAATTTTTATAAAATTAATGTAAGGAAGAACTTCTGCAAACTTGGATGAATCATAACAAGATGATTCTAGATAAGTAGGAATTTTTTTGCTTTGAACAAAGTTTGCCAATTCTGCAACAGCTTTTGACTGAGCAAGTGGATCTCCGCCAGTAAAATTAACCTTGTATGTATTTTTCTCTAGATTTTTTTTGATTAATTCTTTTGCTTTGCCAATAGAATATTCTTTCCCAGAATTCATTGGAAGTGCCCCCTTGGTATCACAATAAAAACACTTGAAAGGACATCCTGACAATCGTACAAAGAGAGTCTTTGTACCATATAGAATTCCTTCTCCTTCAACAGATGTGAATATCTCATAAAGTCTTACGTTCAAGTATTCGATCTGTGCTTGTTCATTATTTAATTGGATCTTCTTATGAATGATTTTTTGCCAAAGTGGATATAATAGTAAATACCATAATCAGCAGTGGAAAAATTAATTTACTTATTTTTACTTGTGGTCCTACCATTTGTTGTTCATCAAGATGCAAGTGCTTTAACAATAAGTGCTATTCCTGTAAAACAAGAATTTGGAGCAAATGAGTGGATAAAGGTCAATGTTACAATTCAAGGATATAATGGTGGTCAGGTAAATTGGATTGCCCACAAACCTGATAATTCAACAATATCAGGAATATTGGACCAACAAATAAGGTCAGGAAAAGCAATACACCAAATTATACGGAGTGCAAGTGATAATGAATTTGGCGCATGGTCAATTAATTATGGATATGAGGGTAATAATCAGACAGTTCATGTTAATGTCAAGCCTCTTGATTTAACTGTAATAACAGATAAAATAACATATTATGAACCGGACACAATGAACATCAACATTACCTCATCTTACTATAGCCCATATGCTAAATTTGCACATTCTTATTTTCTTGATTTTTATGATCAGGATGGAAATAAGGCAATTGGAGTAACAGAAATTGAGATAAAAGCAGATCAACCAAGTGTGACATATCATCTCCCAATGCTACAATTTGCTAAATACAATCCGGCTGGATTATACAACTTAAAAATTCAATATTTTAATTCTGTAAAATATGTACCATTTCTTTTAGGAGACATAAACAAACTAATGGAGATTTCAGTAACGAATTCAGCCACTTATTATCCAGAAAGCAACATAGGACTTGATTTGACATTTAGCAAGTTAACAGCATCAAGCGGCACTATAAAAATAACAGATCCTTTAGGAAATACTGCTAGCAGCCAATTTTATCCACAATCGGTATTGTATACTTTAACACTCAATAATTCACCTAGAATAATTGGTACTTACAATTTTGAAATTGATTATGCGGGAATAACAAAGACAGGTTCCTTTAAAATAGTTCAAAATCCTCTAGAGCTTCCTAACATTAAATTAGATATATTTCCAAATAAACTAAATTACAGACCAGGCGAAATTTCTGACTTTGAAATACAGATATCAAATACTACTACAAATTCAATAAGTACATGGGTTACAGATCCTAACGGTAATGCAAGTCCAGTAATATCATTACCAATGAATACAACTGAAATTATCATACCTCATAAGATTACTCAAAATGACAGTAAGGGTATGTGGAAACTGTATGTGAATTATGATGGGATTATAAAAAATTCATCTTTTTACGTAGATGGTTCACCAATTGACAGTGGAAATGCACTAGATGCAGTTCAATACAACATTCCTACCTTTGTTTCAGCAATCAATTCAACGATATTTGACTCCCCAACTAGTATTGCAATTGATCACGATAATAATACATACATTGTAGATTCGGGAAATTCGAAAATAAAGAAATTTGATGATAAAAACAAATTACTGGTTTCATGGGGCGATACAGGTTCATCAAATGGACAATTCAAAAATCCGTCAGGCATATTTGTAAATGAGAACTATGTGTATGTAGCAGATAGTGGAAATTCAAGAATAATCATGTTCAACAAGACTGGAAGTTTTGTTTATTCTTGGGGTACATATGGTAGTAATCCCGGCATGTTCCAAATACCAACCGCAATAAACTCAGATCACAGTAATGATCTTGTTGTAGGCGATATGGAATTAGGATCCATTCAGTTGTTTGACACCAAAGGTACCTATGAAGATAAGATAGACTCATCATCTGCAGATGGAGCGAGTTTCTCAGGCATCAGAGCATTAGCATTTGATTCAAAAGATAATTTGTATGCCATTTCAACAGATGATAAAATATTGAAATATTCTAGGATTGGAAAATTTCTAAATTGGTATGGTTCCATAGGAAATGAAGATGGTAGATTTAACAATCCATCTTCAATAGCTATTGATTCTAAAGATAATATCTATGTGGCAGACACTGGCAATCATAGAATTCAAAAATTTGACCCTCATGGAAACTTTCTTTGGAGCTGGAATATGAAAGAAAATGGACAAGACGGATTTGAACAACCAGTAGGGCTTACAATTGATGCAGCAGATAATATCTATGTTGTAGATAAGACAAAAAATAGTGTACAGAAATTTGCACTTTATGGTGGAACAAACAAGAACATTTTACCTAGATGGATAAAAAATACTGCCATCTGGTGGGCTTATGGAATCTTAGACAAAAAAGATTTTTCCCAATCAGTCAGATATGTAGTAAGTCAAGGCATAATCAAAACACCGTCAATGAGTCAATCAGACATTGTGAAAATTCCAAATTGGTTAAAAGGAAATGTGAAACAGTGGTATTCAGGCCAGATTGATGACAATACTTTTTGGGCGTCTATCCAACACCTCTTATCAATTGGAGCTATGAAGATTTAGAATGTAATTGGGGTTCTGTTCTTGAAAAGAATCCAGCTATGAAGATTATTACTCCCAGAATTCCGATAAGACTTCCCACAAATTCTACAGTATCCTTTAGATCAGCTTGTAATGATGCTAAAATGAAAGCAAGTATAATGCCAACTACTATCATTGGAATTCCCACGCCTACAGAAATTTGTTTTGAAGCCATCGCTCTTGGGTCTGGTAAAAATCTATATGAATTTTATGTAAAATCTGTGTACACAGGAGAACAGTGATTTTTCATTATTTTTAGTCATAAACTTGGGCAAATATGAAAAATCACCTCTGGATCAATATTTCACAATGTATGTTTTTTGTAGATTTTAGATGGTTTTCAAATTTTTGTTTAATGTGGAACTAGAGACATCTTGATTATGACGACACCTAAAAAACTACAAGTTGTAATTTGAGACAAGTATTAGATTTTTCAAATCTATCAATTATTTGAAATCTTTTGCCCTATCAGAGGTTCGTTGTTTTGCCACTTCTGTAAGCGAATCATGCGCATCATTTAGAAATTGGTTTATAGATACAACCAATTTAGATGCCTCATCAATTTTTCCGGTATCAAGATCCTGTTTTGCTTGTTTGATTAATTGATCAGATTGTGTAAAGTTAAAATCAATATGATTAGTTATTGCTATAGACTGAAGTGTTTCATCAAACTTTTCTAATCTTGTGATCTCACTTTGTAATTGTATTACATCTACATGTTGTTGGTCATTTGTTTCTGTTTCATTAAGAGAATTTATCTTATCATTTGTAATTTTGAAGAAATTCATTGCAGAAAGAAAATGTTGTTTAGCTGATACTACATCTTGTGCATTTACTGCTTTAGTTAGAGCATCTGTTTCATTAGAACCTTGATCATATAGAGAAATGATTTCATTAGAAACATTAGGAATTTGAGATATGCTGATGTTGAGATTATTTTGTGCTTGTGTAGCAATGCTCACTAGTGTATCAAGTTGAGGATCTGCATATGATTGGATTGGACCATTCAAGATTAATGTCACAACTAGTGCTACAATGAAAATTGTTAGACTTTTCATTTTTGATCCTCCATTTTACGAAGTTTAATGAGATTTTGTTGGTCAATTTTTTCTATTTCTACAATATCTTCTCTTTCTAGTCGTTTGACAGCACGCCACATTGTTGTTCGTGGCATCAAGAATTTCTTACGTAACTCACTTTCATACACTTGACCTCCTTTCTCCGAAATGAATGCTATGATTTCCTTATCATCTTGGCGTAAATCCGGTTTGAGTTTGTAAATTGTCTCCTTTTCTGATGGAATATTATCGCTATTTTGTAGAATTGTACTGGGAATTATGATCTTGGCTGATCTTGCCTTTTTCATAATTATGATTCCAGCTACTCCTGCTGCAACGATCCCTCCAATCAAAAGGTAGATTGATAGATTATCAGATGGATTAACTGATGTATAGTTACCAGATGAATTAGTAGATGGTTTTGAAATGGCGGTTTGTTGTTCTTGTAGAGCAAGATTCTTTGCTGAATTAGCAAGAGATTCTGCATCAGAATACTTGCCTTGATTAAAATCAAATTGAGCTTCTTGAAGTTTTGCTAAAGCCATAGGGGTTTTCACACCTGTAGAATTCAAAGTATTAATAAAATCTTGAGCTTTTTGAATTGCCAGAGTAGCAGTCTGGCTTGTACCCAATACGCCAAAAACATAATCGATATCTGATGAGCCACTTGGCAATGATATGAGTGATTGATCATCAACTATTTGCATGTTTAAAGGAGATGAACTCATTCCAACAATTACTGTATTTTTTGGTAACATTATAGAATAATCAGTAGGAGAATCTATATGAAAAGTCCATGTTCTCCCATTCTTTGATATCAAGTCAGGAGTATCATAATCTATCTTTATTGCAGAAGCTCCCAAAGTTGCTATTGTTACAGTATTTGCATTTATTTTGCTTGAAAGTAGTGTTCCATTTTCATCCTGCACAACAAGATTTTCTATATTATTACCATATACATTCAGACTGAAATTTGCTGACTGAGAATCTACGTTGGTTTGATAGAAAACATGAGTTGTTCCATCTGCATAAACGGTAAAATCAAGAGCTTTGGGGCTAGCTATTGCGTACTGGACAAAGGAAGAAAGAGTGAGTAAAACAAAACATACCGCTACAACTGGAGCCTTTACCATTGTTGTGAGAATATGATTGATCCTTACAAAAAGCATTCTTTCTGGTAATACTTTTTGTGTCTCAATCATCTGGTATTCCTGATACATTTCTTAATACCTGAGATTGAGACCTTGTATTACACCCTGGAATCGTTGAAATTCCTGAAAGAACCTGATTCCCTTCTCTGTGACCCTGAAAAGCCTATTTCTATCGGATTTCACTGATTCTACCAATCCTGCATCTATCAATTTTTGACATTTCTCAAGCACAGCATAATGCGATAGATTTGCTCTTCTGGATATAGCGGAGACAATCACTCCTTGGATTCCTCCATCCATGGTGACACCAAGGATATCGGCCATGATGCCCATTTCGGACCTGTATTGTTGTTTTGACATGAGATGTTATAGTATTGATGTTTTATCAGGGCCAGCATGAAATTTCATAGCGGAACGCATAGCGGAACAGCAGTTTCATGCCTTGGAACAATCAATTTTCTAGTTATTGAGAAGCGGGGGAAATGGAAATCAAGTAGATTAGAATACAAAAATAAAGATTACATTAGAGGTACAAGATGCTTTTGTTATTGTCGTATTAACAGACAAGTCGTAATAATAGAGATGAATTCGTGGCTATTGGGGAAATTATCCTTAATTTGTTATAATTTTGCAGTTTTCTTTTTGATTAATTCTACAATTTCTAACTTGCGCTTTATGTCCATATCTGGTTCCATTGTAACGTAGACAGTCTTACGTTTTGGATAGATGACAATTTGAGTAATTTTTTGACGCTCAATGTGTACATAATTTACCGGTCCAAGGCTTTTGTCAAAGTGTTGTCTAATTTTTCGCCTTGTTGCTACTTGTTTACAGAAATGTTCTTCTTCCTTTTGTGATTTTAACGAGGTTTTTCCTTCCTTCATTATTGCTTCAGATATGTTTCCTTTTAGATCTATTATCGCAGCAAATCGCATCATCTTATCTAATCCAATGATGTCTTCTACTATTGGAAGCAGGTTTACTTTTCCATTCTTCAAGTAACTCGAACCAAAGATTCAGGTCTCTAAATATATCTCAATCTCCATTAAGCCCATTTTGACTAAAAATGTTTAATATACCATATTCAAACTTCTCAAAACTAGTTTTTTACTTATTAACTTTTTATATATTAAAAACAACAATAACCCATAAGCGATATGTTTGACAAATTCCGAAAGAAAAGGGATGAATTCGGATCGACTTCAGGAATGGAGGACAAGATCGCTAACCAATCAGGCAAGGTTTTTCAATATGAACCAGAAGGAGGGAATGTAAAGACGTCCGAAGTCATAGAAGAATCTCGTTTTCACCCTTCAGAACAAGTAAAAATACCGGAACCTATTCAACAAACTCGTATGAGCACATCAGGTGAAGATATAGGAATCAAGGCATTGATGGACAAGAGAACCAAGTTAGAAGAAGCCATAGACTACGTAGGTTTAATGATCAAGGACCTCAAAGACAAGCGAACTAGTCTAGAAAAAAATATTGAGGATGAATCAGTTGATATCAAAAATCTAAAGGAGAAACTTGTCAAAGTAGGTCAATACATAGAGGAAGAAAAGCAAGGTATCAAGACATTACAACAGAAAAGAGGCGAAGTTGAAAAAGAAGCAGATGATGTTGCTGTAATGATCACCAATCTACGAGAAAGACTGATCAATATTGATCAGGTAGTAAATGAAGAAGGTAGTAAGATTGCAAAATTCAAAGAAACTAGACCAAAGACCGAGTCTTCTCTAACCTAGAATGTAAAACTCTCTTTTACCAGTGCGTCTAGATTTTCTTTTATTTCATCATCAGAGGACAATGAACCTAGATCTCTTACCAACACCTCAGTTGCAAGACATTGGTTCTTAGAGTACTGATAGTAACAATCTAGTTTTTCTTCGTATGTCTTTGCACTGTAATAAGTGGTCCAAAAGTTTTCTGTAGAATGTTGAACATATAGAAGGAATTTTTGAATTATTGATTCGATCTTTGGAGAAGGATTGTCTTTTACCAATCCAATTAGAATCTGCTCCAGTTTACTATCTAGATTTGATTCGTAAATAAGCTGATACACATCCCCATCCTTTTTCATGGTTGGATTACGTCATCGTATCATAAAAGCTTTATAGAGAAATTTTAGATATGTTTGAAAAAATATCTAACAACTTTGAATAATCAAGAAAATTCAAAAATTTAAGATGAAATTTAACACAAACCTTAAATGTTTTACTCACGTACTAATACTCCCTATCAAAGGACATCCTCCCAAGATAGGCATCATGCAAGCAATGTGTGATGTGTAAAGACCAAATCTTTGCACATAAAGCATCCCAAGGTACCCCCGAAGGAAAATGATGACAAAGGTCAACATGCTTTGAGGGCATCACACTCACAAGGTGTGTGATCTCCACACTTCTGCATGATAGAATTTTTTCCGCAAACATCAAAGAATAGACAAAACTATGGAAATCTTTCAAATGCATTATACAATAATGTCCAATCTCTGATTACCTAGAACGATGCAACTTCAAAATAAACGATGGATGTGGTATTTGTTACCATCTCAGATTACTTCTCAGGGATTAAGCACCGTAATTCCATTATACGTAATCTTTCTTGGAGGTCACATAGAAGAAGTAGCTATCATATCCGCACTGCAAAATGGCTCAACAGCTATTGGTTCATTGGCATGGGGAAAAATAATCGATAGATTTCATTCTAAAAGGCTGATACTTGTTACATCATCAGTTTTTGTTTTGCTTTGTAGTCTTGGCATGTATTTTACTAATCACGTTTACATTCTTTATGGATTAGCAATAGTACTTGGATTTTTCATGGTTGCAAAAAGCCCAGTTACCCAGCTTCTTGTAATGGAGTCGGTCCAGAAGAATCTCTGGAGTTGGTTATTTGCTAGAACATCAATTATCAGTACGCTTGGAATGTTAGTTGCTATGATAATTGGAACAGTTGGTAGTTTTTATTTTGATCTCAGACCATACTTTTTGATATGTGCTGTATCAAGCGGCATATCTATGGTTTTGAGTACAATATTTGTGAAGGATGATGACGGTGTTCATATTGAGAGAAGCAGTATTGCCCACTCCCTTTACGGTCTACGTTATTCAATTAGTCATCACCATTTTGTTTTTCCAAAAATACTAGAAGTATATGATTTCAGACACATAATTACGCTATTCAAGGGAAGAATAAGCAATGAAATAGGCATATTCTATCTGGCTTCATTTTTTTTCTATTTTGGAAGTAACATGTATTTTACTGCCTGGACGCCATTTTTGAAAAATCAGAATTTTTCAAATGCGGATGTCTTCTTAAATTATACAGTTCAAATGATAACCATGTTACTAGTATTTTTCATAGCTCCAAAAATAATATCAAAATTTGGAGAAGAACGATCAACCATTCTAGCACACATACCACGAATTCTAGCAGTAATGATTCCAGCTGTTTCGTTGTTCTTCATGACGGGATCTTTGGGTTTTCCAGTTACAATAACATCTGCTTGTATGATGGTAATTGCATTTTCAATATTTAGTACATCTAGCTCTGTGATATTTTTCAAGAGTATTCCACAAGGATTTGAGGGTAAATATCTAGGAGTAAACAGTGCAGTAACAGGCATAGGAGTGTTTGCCGGCTCTCTTATTACAGGAGAATTGACAAAATTTCTCGGATATGCCACTATGTTTCTATCTGCTTCTGCAGTACTAGTGGTATCACTAGTATTGTACAAAACATACTTTCGTTACAGACTATCACACAATAAGATAATCTAGACGAAACGTGTTGTGGAAGCTGATTGATCCGCAGGGGTTGAAGGCAATTTGTCGTTGATTTCTGCCTCGGCAACTGCAGAAGCTTCTTGGAGAATCTTGTCAGATTCTTCGCTTGATGCACTTGAATCAATTCCAAAGTCACCACTATGGAATGTGTCAGTCATAAGACCTCCAAGCATCTCAGTCATTCCAGATAGCTCACGGTCAGCCTCTGGCATGAATTTGACTAGAGAAGATTTGAGATTCTTCATCAAGCCTATTGTTGGCATGATAGTTACTACAGTATCCCCTAGGTCGTGGAATGTGCTTAGTCTAAGCTCGATTTGTTCTAGAGCAATTCTAGCATTTCCTAAAAGCTTTGTTACTTTTCTGACTTCGGCTAGTTCTTTTGATAAAACTTTACTTGCAGTCATATCATGGTTCTGTGTTGCAATCACAATTCGTTTGAATAACTTTTCATCTTTTTGTTTTAGCTTTGTAATCATTCCATCAAGTTTTACAATTTGAGTTTGGAGTCTTTTTATTCCAGTCTCTAATCTTGGTTTTAGTGCACCTTTTGGTTTTATTGCATCATTAAATTTTTCACTAAGGCTTGGCGTTGATTGTCTTTGCCAATTATTCGTAAATGTTGTCATGGTTACCACTGATAAAGTTGGTTTTTAATTTCAGGTGTGAAATACGGTTCACAGTATACTAAATTTAGCTGACAAAACATAGAACACCAAATTAAGCGCACGCTTGGTCTTTTTTTTAATAAAAAACTAAAAACTCGTGGATAACCATGATTGGATACCTCCTACGACTAATCCCCGCGCAGAGTCTTATTGCATTATCTGAATTGCAGTATTTCTCTGTGGATGGATTTTCTTTAGGTGAATAGCCAGTGCCTGATTCGACGGCTGGAATTCACAACAAAGTGGACATTGTTCCATTTTATTTAATGCGGGTTCTGCAGAACAAATGTATTTAAAGGTTATGTAGAAGTCGATAAAAATAATTTTTTAAAAAAATTTTTTGCAAAAAATTGTTCAAAGAAAAATTTGGAAAATAATTTTAAAAAAATAAATCAGAAATATTATTTGAGAAGATCAAATTTAATTTTGTCTCATGATCATCGACTTGAAAAAATAAATTGATGTGAGAGATTACAATATACTAATTCAGATATTTTGATATTAATGAAAGATAATGTATAATTTTTACATATTATGATTATAAAATAACAAATTAATAGATTATGTACTAATAGTTAAACCTTTTTATTTATGTTAATCGAAATTCTTATAAGATATTATATGGCTCGCGAATCTTTTGGTTCTGGTGGACGTTGTCCTCGTTGTGGAAAAGGTCCAATGGTAACTGATAATACTACAGGAGAAATGTTTTGCGGAGGTTGTGGTTTTGTACTTACAGAACGTGTAGAAGAATCCGGTCCAGAATGGAGATCATTTTCTAAAGAAGAACATGAGGACCGAAGTAGAACTGGAACTCCTACTTCACTTGCAATGCACGACATGGGACTTGCAACAATAATTGGTCCTGCTGACAAAGATGCATCAGGAAAACCACTTTCTGCATCAATGAAGAGTACCATAGAAAGACTCAGAACTTGGGATAGCAGAAGCCAAGTCCACGAACCAGTAGACAGAAACTTTAGACAGGCTTTCAGTGAACTTGATAGATTAAAAGATAAACTTGCATTATCTGATGCGGTAATTGAAAAAACTGCTTACATTTACAGAAAAGCACTTGACAAAGGTCTTGTTAGAGGTAGATCAATTCCAGGACTTGTAGCTGCTGCATTATACGCAGCATGTAGAGATACTGAAACTCCAAGAACACTTACAGATGTTGCAAATGGAATCAACATCAAGCGAAAAGATGTTGCTAGATGTTACAGATTATTGTTAAGAGAGCTTGATCTAAAGATGCCAGTTGTTGATCCAATAAAATGTGTAGCAAGAATTGCAAGTAAAGCAGGCCTGAGTGAAAAAACAAAAAGAAGAGCTTTACAAATTCTAAAAGATGCAGCTGAAATTGAAATTTCGGCTGGAAAAGATCCAATGGGACTTGCAGCTGCTGCATTATACTTGTCATGTGTCATGAACGGAGAAAACAAAACACAGAAAGATGTCGCACAAGCTGCTGGGGTAACTGAAGTTACAATCAGAAATAGATACAAAGGATTGAAGGAATCACTCAAACTCTAAATTTTTATAAGATTATTTTTTTGAATCAAAATAGTTTTCACTTTTCAGTAGTTTGAAATTAATGGCGTGGCCCTTGTTCGTAGACAGACAGAGATTACCTCTTTTTATCCCACCCATGTGGGATTCACAATTCGAGTCTACGGAGCCACGCTCTCTTAAGCAGTAGATTTTACATCTTTCTGCATTATTTATCATAATACATCATCATATTTATTATTTCACATATATTTTTACATCTTTTAAAAATATTTTAATAAAATATTTCAATAAACCTAGACATAGTTTACGATCGTTATATTGCTATAACATGTTTTTTAGAAGATTTATCAAAATGAGTTGTTTCAATCTTCGACAGACTAATTTGATGCAGTACATTATCAGACATGATGAAACTTTCCGGCAAGGTTGCAATTGTTACAGGAGGTAGTAGAGGTATTGGAAAAGCTACGGCAATGCTACTTGCACAACATGGAGCAAATGTAGTAATTACATCAAAAGATAATACCAATCTTCAAAACGCTGCAACAGAAATGAAAAATGTTGTAGCAATATCTGGAGATATTAGAAAAAACACAGATGTAGAAAATGTTGTAAAAAATACTTTGGAAAATTTTGGTAAAATTGACATTCTGGTGAACAATGCAGGTATCTTTCCCAAAGTAAAACCTCTACATGAGATTCCGGAGGAAGAATGGAATGAGATCATAGATGTAAATTTAACTGGACAATTTCGTTTTACAAAAGCTGCAATACCGCATCTAATGAAAACAAGTGGTAGTATTGTCAATGTTTCATCAGATGCAGGACTGAAATCATTTGAAAATTTTGAAGCAGATGCATATACTGCTTCAAAGGGAGCACTAGTTCTACTTACAAAAGCATGGGCCATAGAATATGCCAAATACAAGATACGTGTGAATTGCGTTTGTCCTGGAATTGTAGAAACTGATATGACAAGACCATATCTTGGAAATGAGGTTGATAGGGCAATGGCAATTGCAGAGCATCCAATTGGAAGAATAGGAATGCCAGAGGATGTTGCAAAGGCAATATTCTATCTTGTTTCAGAGGATTCTTCATGGATTACAGGTGCAATTTTACCAGTAGACGGTGGAATCATTACTAAATAATTATACTAATAAAATTAATAGAACCTATTCTAAGGTTATAGCGTGACCCCAAGAAAGAAGAGTGCACTCAAGGTAATTATCATGCTTTCAATCATTTGGTTTGCTTCAGCATTACCTGTACCTTTCATATGGTCTAGTTCAAGTCCTCAACAATCTGAACAGTTCAAAACCTATCTGGAAATTGCTGCCTTGATTTCAGTGCCATTTATTGCAATGGCAATTGCTTGGACGCTAAAACCAGAACTTGCTACGCGTAGCTAGCCAAGAAATTCTACTGCCCCTAGTCCTTCAGGGGTTGTTTTGATCCACCTAGTTCTTCCAATTCTTTCAACTTCAATGAATTTCCACTCGTTTAGGAGTGGTTGGATGATATTTTTGTCAAGACTTGCAAATCTAGCTTGTTGAAAATTTTCTTCTCTTGCGTTTACCATGATTAGTTTTCTTTCGTATGCAATTTTTGCCATCTCCTTTTTGGTTATCTTTCCGTTATTTTCTTGTATTATTTTCAAGGCTTGTACCAAGACAGGTTTCGGGGTATGAATTTCATAAGCTGGCAATTTTACAACTGATTTGAGTCCAGATGACAGTTGTTCCCCCTTTACACTAGAGTAACTTTCTGGTTCTGCATAATACGGAGTAAGTTTTGTTTTTCCTTGAAACATCATGCATGCCATCATACACGCAATTGCTTGTATCTTTGATCCAGAAGAACAGTTTACAAAAATATCATTTCCGTCTTCTTTTTCTACAATTTCTCGTAATGCCTTTAGGATCTTGAAGAGATCAAATCTATTAGAATGTGCCACTTGGACTTCGATCTTTTCTTTTTTTAGTTGAGCCCGAATTTTTTCCATGAATCCTTGAGCTTGATCTTTTGATGGTTCTGCATGCATCAATAGCCACACCCTATCAGCTTTCATTTGTTTTGCAGGAATTGCAATTCGATCAATTTCAAAGCCTACAGGAGCTACATGTATACGAAGATTTACTATTTTACTCATGTTAGTATGTATAGTTATCATACTATAGTGATGATATATAATAATTGTGCATCCCATGTAAAAATATGCAACAAAAACTCACATCAGAACAAAACAAAGTATCTGTATATCCTAGAATAAGATCAGTTTTTGAGAACTAGTTCTTCATCCAAGATGTAGATTCCAAGTAATCTATGGATTTTATCATCTCATCAAGCTTTGTAACAACTGCAGTAACTGCTTGAAATTCTTCATACATCATTTTTTCTTCATCTTGAGATAGCACTTGTTTTTCTGCAGCGTCAAAGAACTTGTCTTCCTTTGTTAAATGATCATCAAGATAAATTGCATATGCTTTAAGAAATCTTGCAACCGGTTCTCTTTGATCTTCTCCTGACTTCCATTTTTGTAGATGTTTTGAGATGTTTGATGCTATTCTTCTTCCAAATTCATGTTCGATCATAAATACTCGGATCTCTTGTTTTAGGGAATCATAAGTTGCAACACAAGGAAAATACTGGTCTTCTTCTCTTGCATAATGTATTGCATCTAAAAATTCTGACATGATTAAAACCATTATTTGCATATCAGAAAACGGAATATCATTACCTTCATTTAATGCAGTATAACATTTGGTAATTATTTTTTCTAGTCTACGTATTTGTCTATGATCGTTTCGTAATGTCTCAGTTCCACTCATATCAAATCCCTGTTGATATCTTATGGATTTACTGTAAATAGTATTACCTTTTTTGGATTGTATTGTACTATGGCAAAGTGTGGCATGGAAGAACCAACTCCATAATATCCAGCAGGACCCCCAAGGCCCAATCTTATTAGATAATCACTTGTTGGATTAATTTCAATTTCTTTACTTTCCAATACATGTCCTACAATTTTTTCTTTTTTTGGTTCAAGATCAGAGTAAATCTCACGAATTTTACCTGCTTGATGAACTAGTGCAGTTTCCATATGTTGATGTCCACACAGTATGATATGATTACGTACGTGTTTTCCCACTTCTCCAAAAGCAGATGATGCTTTGTAATGATATCCATGATAGCTAAAAAACTCAAAGCCTTCATCAGTGAGTCGCTGCCAATTTCTTTGATATAGCCAGGCTTCACTATCGGCATTTTTCGGGGTTATCTTTTTGGGATCCAATGGTCCCCCATGAACACAAAAAAGACCATTTTTTGTATCGATGAACTCTTGATTACCAAAGGTACCATCTTTGTTCTGTTTGAAAAACGACAAGTCCTCAGCGTCGAGTCTTTCATGTGCATCCATGCTTTCAAGAGAACTGGCACTCACTTTTTTTCCACTCAAGAACCCTTCATCATGGTTACCTATCACAGAAAATATTGGATAGTTTTTTTCAAGTGAACGTAATTTTGATATGACTTGTTTTGGATGAACACCACGCTCAAGCAAGTCACCTAGATTGATGATTCTAGAAAAAGAGCCATATTTTTTTATAAATTCATCACTTGATACAGTCTGGATTATCAAGTCAAGCCCGTTCAGATCTGCATGAATGTCAGAGAAAACTAGATCCAATGAACTTGTTGTTTTTTAGCCTAATTTGAAATTTTTTGTGTTAAATAATTGATTTGTGGAAAATGCCCGTATGGATTTATTCATGAGCAAAATTGACAGAATGTCATTCTAGGATTTTAGAATAAGAAGGTAAAAGTTTGATCTCAAATAAATAACAAGTCTTTCAAATATTATCAAATTAGCTTGCATCCTCATTATCCTACCCTGTGAGGATGTTAGCCGATTTATTATTTAGAATCAAGTTTTTGAACAGATTGTTTTGGTATTTCGAGTTCTCGAAATGTATCAGGATGAATTATCTTGGCTAGAATCTCAAGACCTGTTACAGTTCTTGGACCTGGCTTGCTAAAGTACTCATTTGCATTTACTGCATAAACCTCTCCTTTACTTATTGCCCGAATATTTTTCCATTTATCATTTTCAAGTAATTTCTTGTATTCATCAAGTGTTCGTGATACATCAAATCCGCATGGCATCAGAATTATGATATCAGGATCAAATTGTACTACTTCTTCAATCTGCATTTTTCTTGATCTGTCTCCAGTTGAGCTGATTCCGTTTATTCCACCTGCAATTTCTACCATCTGAGGAACCCAATGACCTGCTGAGAAGAATGGATCAAGCCACTCTATGCAGAGCACTTTGGGTTTTGAAACTTTTGGGGTATTTTTGATATAGTCAATTCTTTTCTGTAATGTTACCACAAAGTCTTTTGCCCTTTCTTGTTTTCCTACTTTACCTCCTACCTCAATGATATTTTCTAGTATGCCGTCAAGATTTTTTGGATCAAGAACAAGAACCTCTGGTTTTCCTCCAAGCAGTGTTACTGCTTTGTTTATCTCTCTTGTATAGGGAGAACATACTTCACAGATTCCTTGTGCTACAATCAGATCTGGATTTGCTTTTATGAGAACTTGTTCATCTAGTATGTAGATGTCTTTTCCTGCATTCACTAATTCCATTACCCTACTGTCAATTTCTTGGCTAGACATTTTTTCTGGGTCAAAGGAAGAATGGATAACCCGTGGCTTTGTTTTGGCCTCTGTTGGATAGTTACACTCGTGTGTTACTGCCAAGACTTGATCTCCCACTCCTAGTTCATACAATATTTCAGTTGCACTTGGAAGAAAGGAGACTAGTTTCATTGACATATCATCTGCGAGATATTTGTTTTAAACATGTAATTCAAGTTTTAGATAATTGTAAATTTCTCTTATACATATTCCTCAAAACTTAAGAATAGCCAAGGCTCGATTTGGTTGATGACTGATTTTACAGTTATTGGTGGACCGTCTTCAGAGCAATTAGCAAAAAAGATTGCCTCTAAATTAAAATCAAAATTTATCAGCTGTGACCTGCGGATATTCCCAGACGGGGAAAGCAAGATAACACTCAAGGGAAAACCTGGTGGAAAGATTCTGGTGGTACAATCAATCTATCCCCCAGTTGACTCGAACCTGCTTCGCTGTCTTGCGATAACATCCCAGGCAAGGGCATCTTCCTCCCAGGTGTATGTTGTAATACCATACATTGGATATGCAAGACAAGACAGACAATTTCTTCCAGGCGAAATCATTACAATGAAATTGGTTGCAAAGATGTTCAAGTCTGCAGGTGCAACCAAGATAATAGTGGTTGACATCCACAGTACCACTGCACTAGAGCATTTCCAGATTTCTGCAAAAAATATCAGTGCAGTTGAAGAGCTTGCAAAACATTTCAAGAAAATGTCTCTTAATTCCCCTCTTGTGGTATCACCAGACAAGGGAGGAGTAGAAAGGGCAAGAAACTTTGCAAAGTTTCTTGGTACTGATTATATCGCACTAGAAAAACACAGAGACAGAAAGACTGGAAATGTTGCAATAAAATCCAAAGGACTTGACGGAGTAAAAGGTAGAGATATCATACTAGTTGATGACATGATAAGTACTGGTGGCAGCATTGTAAAGGCTGCAGAATTTTTAAAGAAACAAAAAAGTGGCAAGGTCTATGCATGCTGTACACATGCGTTACTAATTGGAGATGCAGAGAAAAATATCCTAAAAGCTGGAGTTACAAAGATAATCAGCACAAATACCATACCAGGCAAGACATCAACAGTTGATGTCTCATCAATAATTGCAAAGGCAATAACCTGAATGTCAAGCTTTTTTATATTACAAAAACAATACGAAGACCTTGCAAGAGACGAGATAATTGCAATATCGAAGAGCTATGACTCAAAAGCTAGTATAAAATCCCAAGCAAGACTTGTGATGGTAACATCAAAGGTTCCATGGCAAAAAATAGCAAACAGGGCAACGTTTGCAAGATATTCTGGAACTATAACAGATACATTTGACGATATTACAAAGATAGACCCACAGATATCTGTACCAAAATCATTTGTATGCAGGACAATAAACTTGTCATCAAAAAATGCAAGCTCGTCTGCACTTGAAAGACAAGCAGGTGGAATACTTTCAAAAAGATGGGGCTCCAAAGTTTCCCTCTCAAATCCTCATGTCATAGTGTATCTCATCATTACAGACTCAGAAAAATATCTAGGATATACAGACTGTAATATTTTGCCAGGCCATCCAAAAAAACTAGTCAAGCATCCGCATGAGCTTGATATGAAACTTGCAAGATGTATTGTGAATTTATCAGGATTAAAGGAGAAAGACACTCTCTGTGATCCTTTCTGTGGCACTGGTACAATTTTGCTAGAAGCAGAATCAATGGGGATCAATTCCATTGGAATTGATTTTGATAAAATAATGTGCAAGATTACAAGAAAGAATCTTGCTGCAAATGGATTTGGCTCCAAGGTCATAAATTCTGGCTATGAAGGAATACAGGATGTTATTGATACAATAGATGGCATCGTCACTGACTTGCCCTATGGAATATCATCAAGAGCATCTGTCTCTCCAAAGAAATTGATCAAAGATTTTGTTTCAGTCATACCAAAGAGAAAAAAACTTGTAATGGTATACAAAAAAGGCCTTGAAGTCGAAGAGATCAGCAAAGCAAAGAAATACGAGATCTACAGACACAAGAGCTTGACTAGAGTGATTGCAGTAAGATGAAGCTAGTATTTTTGGGAACATCAGCAGCCCAGCCAACTGCAGAGCGTGGCATGACATGCATCTGTTTGGTACTTGATAGAGAGATACTGATGTTTGATGCAGGAGAGGGTGCACAGATTGCATTTTCAAAGGCCAAGCTTGGCTGGAACAAAAAGATGAAAATATTTGTGACACACTTGCATGGGGACCATTGTGTAGGAATACTAGGCCTGCTGCAGACCATGTCATTGCAGAACAGGACAGAGTCTGTTGATATCTATGGTCCAACTGGAATTGAAGAATTTATTGCGGCAAACCTCAAGATACTAAATTTTGGCCTTACATTTCCTGTCAGAATAACTAGAATAAAGGAGGGACTGGTCTTTGACGATTCAGGGTTTAGCGTTCATGTATGTGAGGCAGAGCACTCTATTCCTGCCTATTCGTATCTATTTACAGAAAAAGACAGGCCTGGCAAGTTTTATCCTGAAAAGGCAAAGGAGCTTGGCATCCCAGAGGGAAAGCTCTGGCATGATCTTCAAAGCGGTAACGAGGTTAAAGTTGGAGAGAGACTGGTAAGACCATCTGATGTGACAGGAGAAAAGCGCCAAGGAATCAAGATTGGCATATCAGGGGACACAAGACCTACTGCAAAGCTTGTGGAATTTTTCAAGGGTTGCAATTACATGACATTTGATTCTACATATTCTGGTGCATTACAAGACAAGGCAAAAGAAAATTTCCATTCAACATCAAAGGAAGCAGCAGAGCTTGCCAAAAAAGCAGGCGTCTCAAATCTCATACTGACACACTTTTCTGCAAGATATGAAGATGTACAAGAGCTTGTCAATGAAGCAAATGCAATTCATGGTTCCGTTACTGCTGCAAGGGATCTATTAGAGATTGACATCAAATAAAATGTGGGATGCCATATCTAACAAATTAAGACAAGCAGAAAAAATTGTATTTGTTACTGGTGCAGGAATCTCCCAAGAGAGTGGAATTCCTACATTTCGTGGAAAAGATGGTTTTTGGAGAAAGTACGATCCAATGAAGCTTGCAACAATAGATGCATTCTATGAAGATCCAAAACTTGTATGGGAGTGGTATGAAGAAAGAAGAAAAAACATACTTGATGCAAGTCCAAATCCTGGTCATCGTTCCATTGCAGAACTTGAAAAACATAAACAAGTTTCTGTCCTGACCCAAAACATTGATGGTCTTCATCAGAGGGCCGGTAGCTCACATGTTTACGAATTGCATGGCAGCATCATTACAATCAAGTGCACCGTATGTGATTTCAAAGATAACATCACATCTGGGTTTTCCAGTCTTCCGCCACTTTGCAAGTGTGGAAACATACTACGACCTGATGTTGTTTGGTTTGGCGAAGCATTACCGCAAGATGTATGGAAATCTGCAATGGAACAAGCAGTTGCTTGTGATGTCATGATTGTTGTTGGAACATCGCTTGCAGTATCTCCTGCAAATTTATTGCCTGTATATGCCAAACAAAATGGAGCCATACTAGTCGAGGTAAATATCGAGGATACTCCCATGTCGTCAAGCATGGATTTGTCCCTTAGGACCTCTGCTGCAAGGGCGCTTCCAGAACTAGTGGGCATGATATCATAGTTCTAGTTTGAGATTTGGCAAATTTTTCAGATTAATTTGATTAGTTGAGAGGAAATTGATGATTATTTTAGATATAGAAACAATAATTTATACAAAATAAAATGTATTCATGAAATAAATCACACTAATTATTAAATAAGAGAATAACGTATAAAGAACAATGCGGAAAGATGCAAATTATGACAAATGAATTTGCGTGATCCTGTGAAAAATGGTACATAGTCAAGTACAATTCGTTGTACGAAGCGGCAAGAGAAAGCTTTTGCCTATACAGGGTCACGCCATTATACCTTTTCCTGTTTTTATAAAATTCAAATGATACTGATTTACTTATTGTGATAAAATTCCAGTTATGGTAGAATTTTGCACGTTAGATGGTGCATATGCAGATGCATGCAATGTTCCGTAAATTGCATTGTTTATCGTCATTTCTATGATATGTGGTGTGTTTGGAACATCATTGACTTGAGTTGAAAACTGGGAAGAATAGAATGTTCCAGAAAACAAGACAGTGTCACTGTTTTTCATTGTAACTGTAACTGATTTTGTCTGACCAGATGTATCATCAAAATTTAACACTGCATTATTTCCTTGGTTTACCATGGTAAGCTTGACTGTTTGATAGTAAGATGGAAGAGCTGGTAAGGTAGTTGTACTTGATGTGTCAGATGATGGTGTACTAGCGGAGGTTGCACTACCATCACTAGAATAAGGAGAGATTATCAGACCACTTGGAACATCTACTGGTGGAGAATTTGGTTTTGCTGTAAGTTGTGTTACTTGCACAGGATCATCTACATTTGATTGACATTGATCAAGCTGAATTATTCCAGTTAGCTGTTTTATTCCATTTATTGTCTGAGCCAATTCTGGAACAGAGATTTGACATGTATTACCATTTTTTTCAAAGACTTGTCCAGTATAGTTTTGTCGAGTTACATATTGTGGAGCAAGTTGATAAACAGAGGTTGCATTATTGGAAGCCGTATTTAGGATGGAATTTGCACTTGACAATATACCAGAATTATTTTCAAGCAATTTTGCACCAAGACCTACGTCCTTGATGGCTTGATTGGAATCATTGATTACTTGCTTGTTACTTGCTACTTGATCAATCTTACCTTTTACAGTATCAATAGATGATGGTACACTTTGAAAGAATTTTGATGAGCTTGGTACAAGGATAGCTACCGCAGCTATAATGATTCCAATAATGATCAGTTTACCTATCAAACAGTTACTTTTCTTGAGATGTTCATAAAAAAGCGCAAATGCATACTAGTTGAGCAAGTGTAGTAAATTTATCCAGTTATTTCAGTAGGATCAGGTGCAAGCCAATCCACTACCTTCTCAAGGTCCTGTGAATGAAGTATTACCTTGATTGGGCCCATGGCAGACTCTTCTGCTTCCTCACAGACTGCAATGACATCCACAAAGGCTGCCTGTTTATTGAGATAAAACCAGGTCGTATCTCCTTTGGTATTAAATCGCATTTGTCTACGATAGATCTTGTTGGTTCGATGTTTTTTGATTGTCTCTTGGATTTTTGCAAGCGAGTCCAACTTGTTTGAGGTTGCCTTGATGCTTCCTTCCTTGTACTGGTAATCTGTCTCCAGTATGACATGAGATACAGCAAGTCTTACCTTGTCTGGATCTTCGGATGGATTTACTGCAGCATAGACTTCAATCTTGCATGCGACATTTGGAATTTTCAATTCATCCAACCCTTGATGATTTTATATGAAGTATCAACAAGTTCTTGAATTGTCATATTGTTATTTGATATTGTTTCGTCTGCAAGTGCAATTGATTCGCTCATGCCCACTCCAATTTCTCTTGAATCCCTTTTTGTAAAATCGTCACGATCAGATGGAGCATCGGAACGACCCCTTTCTGTTAGAAATTTGTATCGTATATCACCAGATGCATGAATTGCAAGAACTTTGACTGTACCAATTTTTTTCAAGACAGCAACCTCTGCAAGTGATCGTACTCCATCTACAAGTATAACATCAGACTTGGAATTTTGAATTCCATCTCTTATGAGCTCAGCCACTGCACCAGGACCATTTTTTTCTCGCAGCTCAATCATTAGCTTGCCAAGATTAGCCCCTGTTGGATCTATCTTTCTTCTTGTAGCTTCTGCTCTTACAGCATCACCCATTGTGATTTTATCAAAGCCTTTTGATTTCAAACCCTCAGCTATTGTGGTTTTTCCTGCCCCTGGCATTCCTGTAAGACATACGATTAGTTTCACACTCACAAACTTTATCCTCCAGTCTATGAAGCTACCGGAAATTATTATAGATGCCACAATCTGAATTCCACTAATGCGTACCTTTGTTGCAGTAGAAATTCAGGATGAGAACATACTTGATGCAATTGCCAAGATTCAATCTGAATTTCACATACGGGCAACTCCAGTAAACAAAAAAAATATGCATTTTACGTTGCTTTTCCTAGGAGAGATAACTGAAGATGCTGCAGAAAATGTAAAAAAAGCGTTAGATACAATTTCATTTAAAAAAATAGATGTAAACTTTACACATGTTGGAGCATTTCCAAATCCAAGATCTGCACGAGTTATCTGGATTGGCGTAGATGAAACATCTGCAAAACAGTTGGTAGATCTTGCTTTGCAAGTAGAAAAAAAATTGGCTCCTCTTGGATTTAGGTCTGACAAGCCTTTCAAGCCACACTTGACGATATTTAGAATAAAGAACAAGGTAGATGGCATACCAGATATCATAGAGAAATTCAAGAAAATTGATCTAGGAAAATATGGTATTACAGAATTAAAGTTCAAGCAAAGCATCTTAACCCCTAGTGGGCCAATATACTCTGATTTACAGGTGATTTTAGCAAAATGAGAAACGTTTTGGAACAGGCAAGAAAGATATCAATTCCCACAAGGCAAGAGGAGGAAAAGATAGGAGCACTAGCAGAAAATCTTCTTGACTTGGTAAAAAAAGAGATTGTAAACTATCCAGAGGTTACATCTGTTGAGCTTGGTGGATCTTTTGCAAAGGGAACTTGGCTCAAGGGCAAGCTAGACCTTGACATATTTGTCAAGATGAAAAAAGAAACAAACGAAAAACAATTCGAAGAGATTGGTAGAGAAATTGGTTTTAAATCCATGAAAAAGTTTGGTCCTTATGTTAGATATTCAGAACATCCGTACGTTGAGGCAGTAGTCCAAGGCACCAAGGTAAATGTTGTTCCTTGTTATGATGTAGAAAAAGGTCAATGGAAGAGTGCAGCTGACAGGTCATCATTTCATACCAAATTCATACTTGAAAAATTAGATGAGGAAAAAAAGAATGATGTACGACTGCTCAAAAAGTTTTTCAGAGGAATTGATATCTATGGTGCAGAAATTGCAACAGAAGGATTTGGAGGATATGTCTCTGAGGTTTTAATTTACCATTACGGAAGTTTTACAAAAACTTTGGAAGCTGCAGCAAACTTTTCCCAAGGACAAATCATTGGTAGTCCAACAAAAAAGTTTGAGACGTTTCTAGTTTTGATAGATCCTATAGATAGCAACCGAAATCTTGGTACTGCAATCTCTGCTCAAAATCTTGGCAAGTTCATACTTGCAGCAAGGGCCTATCTCAGAAAACCTTCACTTGAATTTTTCAACGGCAAAAAATTGTTACCAAACACAAAGAACCTAAGAAATGTTCTAGTTGTCAAGTTCAAATACAAACACAGAAGCCCTGATATCATTTGGGGCCAAGTAAAAAGAGGAGCAACTGCACTTTCTGGCCAACTTGAGCTTGGTGGATTTCAGGTATTGCGCAAGAGTGCAACAACAGATGAAAAATCAGAGGCTGCAATGCTTTTCTTGTTACATTCTACAGCAATTGAAAAATTCATGGTCAAAAATGGTCCAGATGTATTTAGAAAACCAGAATCAGAGAACTTTATTTTGCGAAATTCCAAGAATAACATAACTTGGGTTGACGATCAAGGAAGAATTTTGTCTCTGCAGCAAAGAGAATTCTCTGATGCAAAAAAATTTCTCCAGTCACTTTTGAAGAAAAACCTGTCAAAGGCAGGTATCCCAAGCGGCATAATCCCAGACATGAAACGTGGCTTTGTGATATCAGGGGGTCATCAGGTGGCAAGCAAATCCATTAAAAAGGCTCTGGCTGAGTTAACCTCTACTAATGAACTCATCTTTGGTCCCAACAAGTAAGCTTGTCAAAGAACCATACTCTCTGATACTAGGATATCCCAAGGCAACAAAGAGTGAGCTTGCCAAAAGACTTGTCGAGCTTAAAAAACTTGGAATTACAGGAGTCATGTTTGAAGGTGAGACGATTTTAAACAACATCCATGTGCTTGGCAAAGGCTACGTTGGAGTTGTGGTACTATCAAGACTTGGCAAAAAAAATGTAGCACTCAAGATTCGTAGAATAGATTCTAGCAGACAAGAGATGAAAAGCGAAGCAAAACTTCTCAAGATTGCAAACAAGGAAAACATAGGTCCAAAACTAATAGACAGCAGTAAAAATTTCTTGGTAATGGAATATGTCGAGGGTAAAAAAATAACTGACTGGGTACAAGATCTAAAGGGCAGAGGAAGCGCTGCAACACTTCGATCTGTTGTAAGACAAGTCTTGGAAGATTGTTACACTTTGGATACAATTCATCTTGATCATGGAGAGCTTAGCTATATCCACAAGCATATCATTGTGGGACAATCTCCATGCATGATTGATTTTGAAAGCTCTAGTACAAACAGAAGAACTTCTAATGTTACATCTGCAACTCAATCAATATTCATAGGATCTCTACTTGCAAACATTGTCAAAAATATAATCAAGATTCCAAGCAAGAAAAAAATGATAGGTCCACTCAAAAAATACAAGCATGACCAGTCAAGAGAAAATTTTGATGACATATTGAAGATGTTGGGGTTGGACAAGAGTTGAGCTTGCAAGATATCAAGACAAATGCATTAAAAATTTCACTTGCAATAATACTTTCTGCCTTTGCAGTAGAATTTTTGATTGGAATTTCTTCTAACAGTCTTGCCCTTGTCACAGACAGTATCCATGCAATACTAGATTCTATTGTAACAATGGTTTTGCTTGTTGCAGCAAAATGGTCTACCAAGCCGCCGGACAGAGAGCACACCTACGGTCATGGAAAAATTGAGACAATGGGCAGTTTTGTAGCAGGAATCATAATTCTTGTAATTTCGCTGTTTTTTGTGTATGAATCGATGTCAAGATTCCAGGAACCAAAACCCTTGGTTTTACCTGGAATTTTAGCCGTCATTGCGGCAGCATATACTCTGGGATCAATCTTTTTCAGGATTGTCATACTAAAAAGGGCGCTCAAAAAAACAGATGGTTCCTCACTTCAGGTAGACTTGTACCATGCTCTCATGGACATGGGTGCAACTTCTGTTGCATTGGTAGGAATTGTGTTTGTCATAATGGGATTCTATCAGGGTGATAACATTGCAGCATTGATTCTTGGAGGCCTACTTGCGGCACTGAGTTTGAAATTAATCCACAAGAGTGGTCTTGAGCTAACTGATGCAGTTCCTGCAAACATGGTCAAAAGAGTACACGATATAGTAAACAATACCAAAGGAGTAATGCGAACAGAGTCTGTACAAATACGTAGATCAGGCAGTGATATTTTTACTGAAATTACAATATCATTGAGTGCTGCTTCGAGTTTTGAAGAAGCTCATAAGATCAGTGCTAATGTAGAAAAAAATATCAAAAATGCAATTACAAATTCAAATGTCACTATACACTTTGAACCAACATGGAAAGATGTTCCAGCAAATTATGTCATAAATACAATTGCCACTGCAGTCAAAGGAGTAAAAGAAATTCATAATGTAACTTCATTTTCTGCAGAAAATGGTATCTTCATTAGCTTACACGTGATGGTTGATAGAAACATGTCACTTGAAGACGCACACCATGTGTCAGATGAGATAGAATTGCAAATAAAAAAATCTGTTGCAAATGTAAATCATATCACTATACATCTTGAACCATATGTTTCAATTCCAGAAAGCATTCCGGTAGAAGACATAACAATAGAAGAACAAGTTACAAACATCATAAGAGAATATCCCAAGGTTAAAAAAATTGGTCGAGTGATAACATTGCATCTACAAGATATCTTCAAGATAGACATTGATTGTTCATTTGAAAAAAATCTTACAATAGAAGAAGTCCATGATATCATTTCCGGCATAGAAAACAAGATTAAAGATCAGATAAAAAATGCCATAGTTACCATACATCCAGAGCCAAACTAGAGATGACAATTGCAGATGCAATAACATTTCTTAGACAAGATCAAGCACTTGCCCCAGTCATAGATATGATTGGTGAGTACAAGCTAAAGAAAAAAAATCATCATTTTTCCGTCTTGGTGGAATCAATAATCTCTCAACAGCTTGCAACTAGCGCAGCAGATGCAATTTTTAAGAGATTCAAGGGCATATATCCAAAATTCCCAACTGCCTCTGAGATTCTTGCTACAAGAAAATCCAAACTTCGTCAAGTTGGGCTTTCTGGTATGAAAATAGAGTATCTAAAAAACTTGTCAAAACATGTCAATGAAGGAAAGTTGAACATGAGATCGCTTTCAAAAATGAGCGATGAAGATGTGATATCCCAACTAACTCAGGTAAAGGGAATAGGAAGATGGACAGCAGAGATGTTTCTCATTTTTTCTCTTGGAAGACAAGACATTTTTCCTGTAGGTGATCTTGCATTGAGAAAAGGCGTACAGATATTATTTTCGTTGCCAGAGATTCCAAAACAAATCGAAGCTGAAAAACTTGGTCAGCGATGGAAACCATATAGAACAATAGCTACATGGTATTTGTGGAAGAGCTTACGGCAGTTCAATAAGATTTGATGATATTATTTGTATAAAAGATATGGAACACCACTACATAACTAAAATTGTAACATACTAAAACAAGCGATTAAGTATTGTCTTTGAATATTTTATAATATCTGAATTAATATGACTATTCTTGAACACTTTCCAGAGGAATTCAAACCAAGAGAAATACAAAAAGAGATCTTGAAGGGAATAGAGGAAAAGATCAAGTCGGGATACAAGACAATTATCTTGTCTGCACCAACAGGAGTTGGAAAATCACTCATTGCTGCAACACTTGCAAGATATTTTGGCAGCTCTTTTGTAGTTACTGCATCCAAACAATTACAGGATCAATATTCAAAAGACCTGAAATTTCTCATGCCAGTAAAGGGAAAATCAAATTTTGCTTGCCTTAAACTAATGGAACAAGAATCAATTGAAAAATCAGATACCAGAAATGCAATCCAGAAAGGTCTCACCTGTGAGAAAGGTCTCTGCGAAGAGACAATAATGAAGAACGGAAAGAAAGTCAAAGAGCTTTGTCAATTCAAACCAAAACTAGGAGAACCACAAGACGTTACCAAAGAATCGTGTCATTACTATGAACAAAAATATCGTGCACTTACTTCACCTCATTCTATTTGGAATTATGCTGCATATTTTCAATTGATGAGGTTCAACAGAAAGGCCTATGAAGAATATGTCAAAAAACCAATAGCAATCTTTGATGAGGCACACAAGGTAGAAGACCAGATAATCCAGTTCATAGGTGCCGACATTTACAATGTGTATCTTACCGAGTGTGGCATAGATGCAAAGGCATACGATCTTAGAGAAACCGGCATGATAGTACAACTACTTGATGATTTGGCACGATCATATTCAGGAAAGATACGTGAATTACAGGAAAGCAAAGCATTCATGCTAAATCCAGATTATGCCACGCTTGCAAAATTAGAATCAAGATATGAAAAAATGGCAAATTCTCATGCAGAACTTTATTCAAACAAGAATAATTTTGTAATAAATGATCCATTCATCGATGAAAGAGGAAGTTTCAGATCAGTTTCTATCAAGCCGCTTGACATTTCAAAATATGTCAAGGCCTTTTTCGATATTGAAAATCAGGTTTTCATGTCTGCAACAATAGACAAGGATAGTTTTTGTGAAAATACAGGACTTGATCCATCAAAAGTTGGATTTGTGGATACTCCAAGATCGCCATTTCCCCCAGACAAGAGACGAATTAATTTTCTTAATACAAGAAAACTAAGTTATTCTTCAAGTAGAGATGACGAACTTGCTGTTATAAAAAAAATTGATGAGATAATGTCACAGCATAGCACAGAGCGGGGTCTGATACTTACTTCATCAGAGAAGAAATGTTTTGACATAAAAAATAATCTCTCTGAAAAAAATAGATTACGAATAAGGGTATGTCACAGCAGAAATGAGAACGGTATGACTCAAGATGAGGTATTGCAAGAACATTCTTTTGATGAAGACGGTGTATTGTTATCATCGTCATTATGGGAAGGAGTTGACTTGAAAGATGACTTGTCAAGATTTCAGATAATAGCAAAAGTACCATATCCAAACCTTAGCGAGAAACGAACCAAGAACAAGATGCAAAAGTTTCCTTTGTGGTACAAATCTCAGACACTGACAAAGTTACTGCAAGGTTTTGGTAGATCAATTAGAAGCGAGGAAGACTGGGCTGTCACATATGTTCTTGATTCTGCTGCAAGTGATCTTTTGCTTCAATCAAAATCCATGATTCCAAAATCATATCAAGATGTACTTGGTTTTCCAAGCTATGAATCAAGCATGAGATCTACTTTATAAGAAAAATTTAACTCAAAAAAAGCACCGATGGGAAATCAATTTGTAATTGCATGTACTGATTTGTCAGGTAGATCAGTCAAGGTGAAGACAAACCTAGAACCCTCAAATTCAGTTGTTCCTTCTCTTTCCCAATTTACTTTGTAAGATTTGATCAGGTGACCACCCACTATTGAGATTGTCTTGGGTACACTTTCGAAGAGTTTCTCTACCTTTTCTTTGTCCTTTGTCATAAGTAGGGATCTTCGTCTCTTCATGAGATACTTGATTGCAACATTCTTGTGCAAATGTCCTTCTACCTCAATCTTCTCGTTGCCAAGATCAATAGTGAATTTTCGTTTTCCCATGGGCCTGTTACAATCACAATTATACAAAAAAGGTGGTTGACAATTTGACATTAGCAAGTAGATTGTAAATTATGACAAAATTTGCTTTGCATGAGACATGAGAAGAGATGAGACATGTTTTACCTCATTTCATAAATTCTATCTTTTTCGTGCAATCTTCCAGGCGTTTTGTATATTTTCCATCCCAATATGAGAATAAAACGAGTTTGCATCTGGGGCAGATAACAAAAGTATCATGACTTCTTTTCCAAGTGTTTTCTGTGTCAATTTGAGTAGTTTTTTACCAATTCCAAGACGTTGATATTTTTTGTCAACTGCTAAATCAGATACATAGCAACAGTAGCTAAAGTCAGTTACAGCACGTAGTATTCCAACTAGCTTCTTGTCATCTCTTGCACATATTATCAAATTTGCATTTTTTACCATGCGTTTTATTCTTCCAATGTTATTTACAGGTCTTTTAATTCCAGAATTAACAAACAGTGTAACTACCTCCTTTGGTTTCAAATCAGGATTTACCAAATATGATATTTTCATGAATTGTTTGTCTTGATTTATCTATGCAAAATCTAGTCTTAACTATATCTCGTACATGGTGGGGCCGGCCGGACTTGAACCGGCGACCTCTAGCACCCCAGGCTAGCATCATACCAAGCTAGACTACGGCCCCTCAAGGTGCTGGCTATTGTTGAAATTATTAAATTGTAGTATTGAATTGATGTCAAGAAATTTGTGTTTGAAAATCTAGAGCCATTTTTTCAGTCTTTCTTGTTCAAACTTTTCTTTTTCTGTAAAGTGTTCTGTTGATGAAGATTTTAACTGGGTCAGAGGATCTGGTGTTGCAAACATGTCAACCTGAAGATATCCTGCAGTTCCCTTGCCAGTTTCAAGAAAACATCCACCTTTTCCATCAAAGACTGCTCTTTCAAACTCATTTTTTATTTGTGCAATAATATTTCTTGCAACTGTTATTCCTTCGGCTTCTGCAAAAATTCCTGCCTTTGGTACAGCTATCTTGTCTGTTACCATTATCTGGTTTACATCTCCTATTGCATAGACATTCTCATATTTTGTTTCACAGGTTTTATTTACTAACACAAACTTGCCATTTTCTGCAAAACCTGCATCTATTACAACTGAAGGTACCTTGTGAGGTGGAACAGAAATTAAGATATCAAAACTTGTCTCCCCGTTTTCAAATTTTATTTTATTTGGCTCTACTGCAGTAGTTTTGTGATTTCCATGAAACTCTATCTTTTTTGATTTTAGAATTTGAAATATTTCTTCACTTACCTGTGGCCCTCCTGCAGGAAGTGTGATGGGAGTTGGGCTGTAGAAATCTATCTGGACAGAATCACTTGCACCAGTCTCCTCAAGTACAGACCTAATCAGAAGAGCTGCCTCAAATGGTGCTGGAGGACATTTGTATGGAAGACCAGTAATTGCCATAGCAATCTTGCCTGACTTGACTTGTCTTATTGTATCTCTAATTTTTGGAACATCGTTTATGTCATAAAGTACAAAACCATTTTCTTTCAAACCTGGAATTTGTTCTGGTGCAAGCTCTACACCTAGTGCTATTATCAAATAGTCATAATGAAATTGCCTATACTTTGTTCGAACAGATTTGTTAACAGGATCTATCTTTAGTATGTCTTCATTTACAAATTCAATACCTTTCTTTGTAACATTTTCTAATGGTCTCTTGGAAGATTCAAACTCTCTTGTTCCGTTGATTATCCATAGCTTAACTAGGTCCATCATGAACCAGTCTTTTTTGTCAATTACTGTAATTCTTGTATCTTGTGTAAGATTATCTCTAAGTTCATTTGCAGCAGCAAGACCACCAAAGCCTCCACCTAAAATTACAATGTTTGTTGGTCTCATGGCAAGGTATAGCCTCTATTTTTCTTGTGTAGTTGGTCTGATTGTAATTTCATTTACATTCATGTGAGACGGAGATTGGAGTGCAAAGATTATAGAATTTGCAATATCGTCTGCCTTGAGAGATTGGATTGTTTTTGAGTGTGTCACAAATGATTCAAGAGATTTATCGGTAATTGTATTTGTAAGTTCAGTATCTACTATTCCAGGCTCTATTGTTGTAACTCGAATATTGTTTCTAACAGATAGTTCTTGTCTGAGTCCCTCACTAAAAGCTCGTACTGCAAACTTGGTTGCACAATAAACACTTCCTGCAGGAAATACTACTCTACCTGCAATCGATGAAATGATCACAATATGACCAGATTTTTGTGCTATCATGTGAGGAATTGCGGCTGCAGTACAGTACATCACTCCTTTGATGTTTACGTCAATCATTTGTTCCCATTCATCTATTTTGAGATTTTTTACAAAACTCAAGGGCATCAGACCAGCGTTATTTATCAAAATATCTACTCTATTCCATTTTTTTATTGCAGAATTAACCAAATTTTCACAATCACTGCGTTTTGTTACATCACATGATACAACAATACATTCTCCACCAATTTTTTCAATATCTTTTTTGAGCTGTTCTAATTTGTCAACTCTTCTAGCACCAATTGCAACCTTTGCACCAGCTTTTGCTATTGCAATGGCAGTTGCATATCCTATTCCGCTACTAGCGCCTGTTACTATAGCTACTTGATCTTTTATCATACTGAAAACTATTTTTCATCACACCGTCTTGCGTAAATAAGTTTTGTCAATTAAAAAGTACTTTTGTTCACTAACACTAATTTAGGATCTCAATTAATTACAATTATGGAACAATTTGACTGTGCATATTGTGGACAAACACAAGACTTGCCTTTTGAATGCAGTTATTGCAATGACAAGTTTTGTGCAGAACACAGATTACCAGAGTCACATAGATGTGTAAAATTATTTCAAATTAGAGCAAAGAGATTTGGAGAAAAAAAGATCCAACGAACAAAGGGAATAGGTAGACAAAGTTTCATCAAGCGAATTTTTGGAAAATTCGGCTAGTACAGTGCTTTTTGCGGGTCAATCTTTGAGAGTCTTGCTTGGTAAAACAGAGCTATTGCAAGTGCAAGTAATACACCAGCTGTTAGCCAATGAGCAACCTGCATTGTAAGATATGCCACTCCAAATCCTACACACATTACTGCTTGGGTCAAGAGTTTTGCCCAGTTTCTAATCTTGGCCAGTCTGCAGATCATCTCTATGATAAACAATCCAGCAACTGGATACAATATGATTTCAAAATAAACATCAAGATCTATCCCATTATGCATGATACATTACAATATCAGTTGTCTAATTTCTAGTCTTCCCAGCTTACCTTTATTGCTACTTTCTTTCCAATCAATGAAAGCGCATTTTCAAAGGGTAGTGTAGCAACATCTTCTGCTTCAAATGGTCCATACGACTGGAGATCAGTACCCATTATCTGATCTATGGGCTTGAGAAATCGAACAACAATTGATCTTGCTCTGTGGTTTTCTCCGACAGTCTCTAAGAGTTTCAGTCTTCCATTGAGTGTAGCAGAAAGAATAGTTTCCTTTCTTTGTCGCATCTCATCCTCAGAATCTAAAATGAATCTCTCTTCATCAAGAAGATTAGAATAATCAATTTCATCCAATGATGTTGCCTTTTCAATTCTAATCTTCAAAAGAATTGAAGTCATCTCAGTTATCATTTTTACAAGTGATTCAGTAATCTTGGATTCAACTCCATCATAATCATGATTCTTTATGTTTCCAAGAAATTCTGCAATGTTATGATACAAGCTAGGGTCTACCTCTTGAACCGTGTCGTTTTCTACTTCGCGAAGAAGAATAGCATACAATGAATTTACATCAATTTTTTTTGTTTCTGACATTTCCATATCCAACAATACTTAAATCATAGACCTCTTTGTGTTATGATCAAGGTGCAAAATTGCCATATAAAGTGATTGGTGGAGAACCAGTACCAGTTTCTTATTCTGCAGAAGATGTTTTTTCAAAAATAAAGCATGATCAGATAAAATTTATCGATTTACAATTTACTGGCCTTAGAGGAAGATTTCATCACACTACAATTTCTGCAAATCTGTTTACTCCACAACAAATGCAAGATGGTCTACCAAAACTTGATGGTTCTTCAATTGTAGGATTTGCATCAATTGAGGATTCAGATATGATCCTAAAACCAGATCCTACCACTTTTGCAATAATTCCATGGATGGCAAATGCAAAGACTGCTAGATTAATTTGTGATGTATATTGGGGAAAGAACAAGGGTAGATTAGAATCAGACCCAAGAGGTATTGCACAAAAAGCAGAAAAATATCTACAAACTCAAGGATTTGACAATAGTTACTGGGGTCCAGAAGTAGAATTCTTCGTATTTGATAAAATTAACTGGGATGTACTTACTCCTTACAAAGGCCAGTCATATTCAATAGAATCTCAAGAGGCGCCTTGGAGCCAAGATGGTAAGGGATACCCAATGGCATTAAAGAAAGGATACTATCCAAGCACACCAGCTGACACTTTGACAGAATTTAGAAATGATTGTGTAGAGTGCTTGAACGAATATTTTGGAATTTTATGTGATAACCATCATCACGAAGTAGCTACAGCAGGACAATGTGAGATTGATATTCGATATGATAATCTAACAAATGCTGCTGATGGTGCACAGACATACAAGTATGTCATAAGAAACATTGCCAAAAAATATGATAAAGTTGCAACTATGATGCCAAAACCAATTTCAATGGATGCAGGTTCTGGAATGCACACAAACGTAAGCTTGTGGAAAGGCGACAAGAACATGTTCTATGATAAAGATGACAAGGAAGAAGTTAGTCAAATTGCAAGATACTATTGCGGAGGAATTATGAATCATGCAAGAGCATTGTCTGCAATTGTTGCACCAACTACAAACTCTTATCACAGATTAGTTCCAGGTTATGAGGCACCGGTGTATATTGCATGGAGCCCAAGCAACAGATCAGCAATAATTAGAATTCCTTCTCATTTCAAGGGAGAAAAATATTCCAAGATTAAGAGAATTGAATTCAGGGCGCCTGATCCATCATCAAATCCATATCTAGTATTTGCAGCAGTTCAAGCAGCAGGATTAGACGGAATTAAGAAGAAGATGGATCCTGGAGATCCAGTTTATGAAGATATTTACAAGATGACAAAAGCTCAGAGAGTTGCAAAAGGAATCAAAGACCTACCTGCAACTTTGGGAGAAGCACTTGATGAATTGGAGAGTGACAGAAAGTTCCTCGCACCAATATTCTCAAATGATACAATTGACAAACTGATTGAGGTAGAAAGAGCAGATGATCATGAGGTTTCAATAAGACCTCATCCACATGAATTCTATCTTTATTTTGATATCTAGAAAATTTTTGATTAAATCTATTGTGATTGAATATCAGATCTAATTGTGCAGTTGTATTCTAGACTTTTCCAATTGCACCGTACACAAGGAACAATGCAGCTGAAGTAATAACCAACCCGATAATGAGATAGGCTTTCTTGTGTCTGTCAGCAGTAGCTGCTTTGTATATAGAAACGGTTCCTGCAAGACCTACAAATAAGATCAAGGTACCAGAGATTACCAGATCCCAGCTACTATGAGTGATTATAGGATAGAACATCCCAGAGAGCAATGCAAAGAATGCTACAAGATAGATGTATCTTGCACCTGTTAGAATTTTAGTTGCACCTATTTGCATAGAGTTCCTATCTAGAATAGTCAAATAAACTTTGAGAGAAATAGACTTGTTAATTACATATCCATAGGTGGCATACCCATACCACCCATTCCGCCCATGCCTCCCATACCGCCCATTCCACCCATACCTCCCATGCCTTCAGCTCCTGGCGGTGGTCCTGCAGATTTTGCAGTTGCAATAACATCGTCGATTCTTAGTATCATAGATGCTGCTTCTGTTGCGCATGTAATTATTTGGATCTTGACAGAGAGTGGCTCAAAGATATCACTAGCATGCATGCTAGCAACCTGAGCTTTCATAACATCAATACCAGTCCATTTGTTTCCTTTAAGTTGCTTTGAGCGCAATGATGCCAATGTATCAATTGGATCCATTCCTGCATTCTCAGCAAGTGTAATTGGAATTATTTCTAAAGAGTCTGCAAACTTTTCTACTGCAAGTTGTTCTCTGCCTTCAAGTGTTTTTGCCCACTCACGTAGCTTTGTTGCAGCATAAGTTTCTGGTGCACCGCCACCTGCTACTATCAATGGTTTTTCCATTACATCTTTTACAACCATTAATGCATCGTGAACTGATCTATCTACCTCATCGACTACTCTCTGAGAACCGCCTCTTAGAAGAAGTGTAACTGCTTTTGGATGTTTACAACCTTCAATGAAGACCCATCTATCAGTCTCTACTTTTCTTTCTTCTACTAGTTCAGCAGAACCGAGGTCTTTTTCAAACAAGTCATCAAAATTACTAATAATTCTTGCACCTGTTGCTTTAGCAAGTTTTGTCATATCACTTTCTTTTATTCTTCTTACTGTAAGTATTCCAGCTTTTGCAAGATAGTGTTGTGCCATGTCATCAATTCCCTTTTGGCAGAGCAGAACATTTGCGCCAGAAGCAATTACTTTGTCTACCATGTTTTTGATTATTTTTTGTTCTTCATCTAGGAATGATTTCATTTGTTGTGGATTTGTGATGTTTATTTTTGCATCAAACTCTGTCTTGTCAATCTCAAGTGCATTATTGACTAGAGCAATCTTTGCATTATCGATTTTCTTTGGCATTCCACTGTGAACAACTTCTTTGTCAAGCACTATACCTTTGATAATTGCACAGTCCTTGATAGAACCGCCTGCTTTCTTTTCTACTTTGATATCATCAATGTCAACTAGATAACCATCTTCTTTTCTCTCAGATACTGCTATTACAGATTTTACAATCATGTCTGCTAGATTAGCAGAATCTCTTCGAACAAGTTTTGTCTGCATGGATGTTCTTGCAATTCTTTCAAGTACATCTTTGTCAGTTGCAGAAACCTTGTCTGCAATCTTTTCCAAGAGTTCTACTGCTTTTTGAGCAGCTTTTCTATAACCATCAACGATAATTGTTGGATGTACATCTTGTAAAATCAAAGCTTCTGCATTTTCTAATAATCCACCTGCAAGAACTACAGCAGATGTTGTTCCATCACCTACTTCATTATCAGTTGCTTTTGAGATTTCAACCAACATCTTTGCAGCTGGGTGTTGAACATCAATTTCTTTTAGAATAGTAGCACCGTCATTTGTAATTGTAACATCTCCTAGAGAATCAACAAGCATTTTGTCCATTCCACGAGGACCAAGACTAGAGTGAACAATTTCAGCAATTAATTTGGCTGCTGCTATATTGTTTTTCTGTGCATCGCGACCCTTGGTCTGTTGAGCACCATCCTTTAGAATTACAACTGGTATTCCACCAGCAGAAGGCTGAATCGACATATTTGCAAGAGGTCAATTTTCCCTTATTATGTCTTATGAGATCAGAATCATTTACACTTGAAATAGATAATTTTCAACGCCCCTTGAACGATGTTTTTAAATTAGGAAAACTGTCGGAACTAGACATGTCTCGTTCTTCACCACGATCAGCTTACAATGAAGTACTTTCAAAGCTTAAAACACATAATCAATGGTTTGCAAATTCAATTCCTCTTATTGCAAGTGAGAATGTAACTAGTCCAGCAGTCCGAGAGGCAACAATTTCAGATTTTGCCAACAGATATGCAGAAGGCTGGCCAGGTGAACGGGTCTATGCTGGCTGCATCTACATTGATGAGGTAGAATTCAAGTGCATGGAACTTGCAAAAAAACTGTTCAAGGCAGAGTTTGTTGATGTAAGACCAATTTCAGGTGTTGTTGCTAACCTAGCTATCTATTCTGCATTTTCAAATCCAGGCGATGTCATGCTTGCTCCTTCCATTCCATCAGGTGGTCACATATCACATGGTAAAAAGGAACATGCAGGTACTGCAGGTCTTGTCCATGGACTAGACATTGAATTTTATCCATTTGATGCCGAAGAGATGACAATTGATGTTGACAAGACAAAAGACAAGGTCAAAGAACTTGAAAAAGCTGGAAAGATTCCAAAATTAGCAATGTTTGGAGGCTCAGTTTTCTTGTTTCCACATCCAGTAAAAGAGCTTGCAGATTTTCTGAAAAGTTACAATATGTTTGTCAATTATGATGGTGCACATGTTGCAGGTCTAATTGCAGGTGGACAGTTCCAAGATCCATTAAGAGAAGGTGCAGATGCAATGACAATGAGTACACACAAGACTTTGTTTGGTCCTCAGGGTGGAATGGTCTGTTCATTTGAAAAATATGGTGAAAGTATCAAAAAGGCTACATTTCCAGGAATGACCAGCAATCATCATTTGCATCACATGGCAGGAAAAGCAATTGCTTATGCAGAGATGTTAGAATTTGGTAAAAAATATGCAGTCCAAGTCATAAAGAATGCAAAGGCACTTGCAGAGGCCCTTAATTCATATGGTTTTTCGGTACTTGGTGAAAAACGAGGATTTACAAAATCTCATCAGATAGTTGTAAACGTACTCTCATTTGGTGATGGTGGAACAATTGAGGCAGATCTTGAAAAAGCAAACATTATCGTAAATAGACAACTCATACCAGGAGACATCAAGGCTGGACGTAATTATTTCCATCCGGGTGGAATGAGACTTGGTGTTGCTGAACTCACACGACTTGGTATGAAAGAATCAGACATGAAAGAAGTGGCCAAGTTTATCAAAAAAGTGGTAATAGACAAAAAAGACAAGAAAAAAGTTGCACTAGATGTCAAGAAATTTAGAAAAGAATTTCAAAAGGTTCGCTATTGTTTTGAAAGCAAACATGGCGGTTATGATTACATAAAGATCCGCTAGGCAAAGTCTGTAAGAATAGATTGACTGTTTTCTTCTTTACCAAAGACTAGCTCTAGTTCATCCAAGAGGGAAAGTACACGTCCTCGAAGATAGGGCGATATCGTATACTTGTTTAACATTCTCCTTGCTAGTTTGAGATATTTCTGTACAGAGGGCCTAGTCATGGTCTGAATCAATCTATTGCCACAATCAAGACATTTACCAACAAGAGGAACTCGCCTATAGCTTGCACCACATGTAGTACATCGGAAAGATTGGCCAGAGTATGACCTGAGATTTCCCATGATATCTGGAAGCAGGTGAGTGGTCATCACCATTGAAACTACCTCACTTGGGTCAACTGCATTTATGATATCTGCAGTTCTTATCTGCATGTCAAGTTTTTCAAGCAATGAACCAAGTGTAGAGTAGGCACTTCTTGATTTTGATGTGGTTAGTGTAGATGTCATGTGTGTAAAATCATGTCCAAGAAATTGTCTTTCTGTTTCCAGTCTTGATTTTAGAATTTCGACATCTTTGATCTCACTTGCCTTTTCTCTTACAAGTGTAGCTTCAAAGAATGAAAGTGGATACGCCTTTACAACTTCAAAGTTGTGAGCTTGTCTTTGTACTTCTTGTGGAATCACAATAGGTTGAACAAGTAGTGGAGCATCCATCAGTCCACCTATTCTATCAGACAAAAATAGTCTTGAAAAATTAAGCAGACTGTCCATTAACAACATGATAGAATCTGCATCGCCGTCAGCATCACGTCTTTTTGCAGAATGCCATACCGCAGTTCCAAGACACACTTGGGTATTGGTGTATCCAATTATTCTACCCACAATTCCAACAGATGTATGTGGTGCAAGACCAATGATAAGTTGGCCCACAAGATCATCAGTACTTTTTACATTGTAAAATGGCGGACGTCCAAAAAGTTTTGCAAGCTCTCTGTCAATGTATTGACAAACAAAAACAAGACTGTCTCCACATTCTTTAGGAATTATTACATCTTGAACTCTGAGCTCAACAAGCTGATTAGAATTTTGTAGTGGATTGCCGTTTGTATCATGAGTATATCCAAGCTCAACTAGCTTTTCTGGTGTTACTCCAATCCAAGATGGCCTAAAGTGTGAAAGTGGTGCATTGGTGGTATCAAATCTTATTGTACCATCCTTGAAGACATTAAGTCCGAGACTTTGTCTTATCAGACCCTTTTCAAGCGGTTCTGGTACTCTATCTTGGTTTATGAGCTCTTTGACACCCTTGAATGGCTCCTGGGCCCTAAATCCAGTCCTCTCCTGAGCAGTATACAGTAGATCTTTGAGAGGAAATGAACGATACGAGTGCCCATATGCACGAGACTTGCATTTTGGGCAATAATCTGTCTCAATCTCATCTCTGCATTTTTTACATATGTAAATTGTACTTGTTTTTGCATTACATTTGGGACATGCTATACTAATAGAAGGAGTGTTACAGTTTTTGCAGAATCTATTGTAAATGTTACAGTAAAAGTTTGGCTGTTTTGCTGCCTTGAGCAAATCACGGGATGCTCCACCCTTGTTTCCTACTGGAAATAAAGTATGTACTGGAGGTTTCATTTTTCGTAGTGCAGCTTTTTCTGGTCTTCCAACTCTTACTCCAATAGAGGTAGAAAATTTATTTGGTATTTTTATGCCAGATGATTTTGTTATGATTTGCGGAACAGAAAGATCTTTTTCAAGTTGGATTTGTTTTCTAAATAACAAATAGAAAATGACTTTTGCCTCTATATCTTTTAGAAGAAGATCATCTCCTGCAACTTCATGTGGAACACCCAATTTTTCTAGAACATCTTTTGCATCCATTGGATAAATGATTAGATCTGAATCAAATTTTGTAGGTTTGAGAATTTTTTCAAATTCTTCAACTGTGACCTGATCCCAATAGTACAGATAATGTGGGTGAAGACCAATACCAAAATTCAATGATATCCTAAAGGCTTCTTCCAGATCTGGTGTCTTGGATACATAACTTAGAAGTTCAGTGTCATTTGGTTCGTACTTGAGTACTTTGTCTTGCAGTTCTTGAGCCCAAAATTCTTCTACATATCCAGTCGGTACAAGCTCAGCATTATTTTCTAAAAAGTCTCCATAACTTATCAAAATGTCACCAAGATGCAAAATCTTTGCAATGTGAGGTTTCAGGGAAATTCCATGTGCAGTATTCTTTATTTTTACAACATTTCCATTTGTTAGTCTTACAATAGGAGTATCAATCGAGTCCACAAAGGCCACAGTTGAGGCTTTTCCAGGCACATCAAGCTTAATCTGGGTGCCTACGGCTATTGCATGGTCAAGTATCTCAGCAACTACGGGATGAATGCCAATTGAGGCAAATCCAGTATTGCAGGCACGGCCATATCTTAGTCGAAATCCTCCAAGTTTCTTGGGCATGGAGAGAACTGATCTCCCTGTGATTACCTCTCTCATTCTATGTGCTGCGGCATCAGCATCACCAGTTTGAATGGCCCCCTTGAGGTCTTTTAGCCAATCCCAGCCATCTAGTTTGTACAATTCAATGAGTTTGAGCAGTTTACGAGATCTCCCAATTAGACCATCATTTAGAACACGAAGTGCACCACCTCTAACCCTATTGGTACCTATTCTCACCATGTTCCTATGGCTTACAATCTCAACTAGGTCAGTATCTACACCATCAAGTTCTACTGGAAGGTTAGAGATGACATTTATCACATCTTGGTCTGGAACATGGAATTGAAAGCTTCCAACCTCTCTTTCGTATACCCTTAGCTCTTCTACAAACCGACCAGTTTCGTCATCAAATGAATTTGCTTGATATTTTGCAAGTCCAGCTATCTTTCGTACATGATCTGCAATAAGCATGGTAGAGGCAGCCTCTGTTCCTCCTGCCGACCTAATAGGACCTGCAAATGAGACAGACAAGTATTCAGTACCATCTGCATTTTTCTTGATTAGAACCTCACTGATACCTTGAAGAGGAGCAATAGTGACTCCTTCTGTAACTATAGCCAAAGCCACACGCACTGCAAGATCAAGTTTTTCCTGGAGGTCTGTATCAGGTCCAGAGTACTTGCCTTGTGCTATATCCTCTGCAAGCCTTAGAGCAGCTAATTCTTTCGTAGTATTTTGAATGAGAGATCTTAGATTGTCAGTTACGTCAATGTCGTGCATTTTGGATACACGATCCGCAAGATCAAAAGCTATCTTGGGCTCCACCATCCCAGAAGAATCTGATAGTGTTGCCTTGGCAGATGCGGCTTGTTCGAAGATAGTAAAGACTTCCTCAGATATTTTTGTATAATATCCAAAATAGTCTTGAGGCATTGGGACCTCTTTGAGTCTCAATGCTAGGTTCTCAGACATGTTATTTCCTTATGGATTGGATGGCTTTTACGATATCGGAAATTGTTTTGAAACTTCCGCCCTTTTCAATGAAAGTTCCAATTACAATGGCATCTGCACCAGCTTTTGCTATCTCCTCAGCAGTTTCTGGGCTTCGAATACCTCCACCTACTATAAGAAATCCTTTGAAAAGCCTCCTAACTGCAGCAACCATTTCAGGTTTTACGTTAGATTTAGCGCCAGAACCTGCTTCCAAGTATACAAATCGCATTCCCATGAATTGTGCAGATAAAGCATACATGACGGCTAGGCCTGGCTTGTCAAAGGGAATTGTTCTCACAGAGCCTACATGCCAGACAGTTGTTCCCTCGCCAATAATGATATAGGCTGTAGGAAGAGGTTCAAGACCAAATCTTAGAACACTTGGTGCTCCCAGAGCTTGTGCCTGTGAGATAAAGTATGGATTATCCGAGTTCAAAAGTGAGCTGAAAAGTATTGCATCAGCGCCAGGAACCACGCCTGTTACGTTTCCAGGAAAGAGAATTACAGGTATCTTGACTGCTTTTTTGATACTAGATACAGTCTCAGTCATTGTAAGTTGATCAACTGCCGATGAACCACCAACTAAAATTGCAGAGGCACCATTTTTTTCCGCTTCTTTTGCTAATGTTGAGGCAGAACGTCCTGCAGAATTTTCAGAATCAATTAACACAAAGAGAAGTGTTCCCTTTTTCTTTCTTGTAGCGTGAAGATAATTCTCTGTCTTTTGCATATGGAATGGTTGAATACCTATTGATTAAAAGTTTAATTGAATATAGTCATACAGATTTGTATAGCTATGAGCGATCCCCCTGATGATAATTTTAGCAATATTATTAAACAAATTATAAAAAAATCATTGTTTACTGAAAGACAAATTGCAATTATTTTAAAACGCAGGGACCTCGTAGACTCGCAGTTTACTATTAGTAAAGGGGCATTTTATCGACAGGTAACCCAATCTAAAGACAAGTTAACTGCACTATGTTACTCATGGATCCTACTCAGGAGCCTAGGCGTACTGAGTAGTGATGATATGGATGTGATAAATCGCCTTTCTGAGCAGGTTTCTGTGATACAAAGTAGTGATGTTTTTCCGGAACGTGAGGAACAAATCATGTCTGTGATACATGAAGTACTAAAACGGACCTGCAATCTATGATTTGGCTTCAAAAATAGGCATGTTTTGACAAAAGGTTGTGATAAGATGTGATGAGATATGTTTGATATTGATGTGTAAGATGTGAAATAATTTTACTCAAACATGATAAATCACATCACTTGACGTTACATCGTGATGTTAGTAGACATACCAGACGTAGGAGTGATTTTAAGCGTACTTGCATCATTTATTGGTGGACTAGTAGCTATTACGGTGTACAACAAGGTAAAACCACGACTGAAATCAGATGCAGAAAATGCAAAAATTCTAACAGAGCGCTTACAGTATTATGAAAATTTGTTAATTGATATGAAAATTCGTTTAGATTCAGTAGAAATGGCACAAGAAACCCAGGAAATTCCTCAGGCACAAATTCCAAAGCCAAAGGAGCAAAAAGTACAGCAAGAACCCCCAGTAATGATCAAGGAGGAGAAGCCAAAGGAGAGAATTCCGAACATACAGTTTGGAAATATCACAGATCAAGTTCTGCACTTAATCACAGAGAAGTCTATGACATCACGTGACATACAAATCACATTAGGAAGGACTAGAGAACACACATCACGTATGCTAAAGAAGTTGTTTGAGGAAGGTTTGGTTGAAAGAGATATGACAACAAAGCCATTTTCTTACAAAATAACTGACAAGGGTCTTGCAAGGGCAGGGGTTGTCAAGATGGCTCCAGCCCAATAACTTTTAGAACGCCAATAGTTTTCAGATCAAGAAATTAGGACTGACCTGGATTGTTTTCTAATTAATTTAGTTTGTAAACTCCCTAGTTTTCTGTCAAAGTCATCAAAAATCATTATAATTTAATAATCTTAATTAATTGTAAATTCTTAAATTATTGTTCTTATAATGTAATAACATGTCTAATGAACAATTAATCAAAATTACCACTGCAGGAACAATCTCAATCCCTAAAGACTTTAGAAAGTTCTTAGAACTTCAGAAAGGAGACTATGTCAAGATCACAATAGATGGTGACCATCTAGTGGTCAGAAAGGTAGTAATCTCCTAAGGCCCACTCTTTTCTCTCTGGGCTATCTTTAGTATCTGGTAGGCCCACTCTTTTCCTTGCTTTTCCCTTGCTACCCTACCCTTTACTGCGAATCTGGATAGATATGTAGAGATTACACTTAGCTTAATTGGCTCTTCATACTCATCTTCGTATTTTTCCAGTATCATTGAGGAAGTAAATTTACCTATGGGGAAATTCTTGTCTATTACATTCCATATCTTGGCTCCTATGGAATCTAATTGGGCCCCTCCCCCCTCTGGTTCTTCTATATTCATAAGGTTCATCAATTCGAATATCTTTAGCATCTTTTCACGAGTAACATTACCCTCTAGGCTAAAGTTGTACTTGGCTCCGTCCGAGTCCTCCAAGTCTATTCTAATTCTTTTTCGGGCCATTGGGATCGATCTGGTTAACTGTTAACACTTGAACAGATCATAGAAGATTTGTTAACTAGTGGGTTTGTTAACATTCACTGCCTAGCCCACGCCTGACCATTTTTGGCATCTTAACAGGCCTTACGAGTCTTATATTCAAACTAGTCCATATTTCATGCCTAGAGTGGAAATAAGGGGGTATTCTTTAGGATGTTAACAATGTTAAGAGCCATCTTCACGCCTGGACTGGAAATAAAGGGGTCATTTTGGGCTTTTCAGGGCCTAATCTTAACAGAAAGTTCACTAATTGTTAACATCATATCAGGAAGACTCACACACCTATACTTCCACTCTAGCTTTATTTAAAAAATTTTTTTAATGAAAATAAAAATAAAAATAATTAATGATATACTAAATTTGGTTTAGTTATTCTATTCTAATCTAATTAATTGAGTAGAATCCATATGTGGATAGAGAAGAAACAATGGTGTGTGGGTTAATGACAAAAGATCCAATTGATAAATTATTAGATGATGCACAAAGTGGAAAGTCATTATTCAAAAATCGTGAAGTCCTACATTTTACATTTATTCCTGATACAATTTTACATCGTGAGGATGAACAAAAAAAGGTCACCCAATCACTATTACCATTATTAAAAAAATCACGTCCTTCCAACCTACTAGTTTATGGAAAACCAGGTACGGGCAAAACCCTAGTAGTAAAGAAAGTTCTAGGCAAGATACAAGAACGAGTAAAAGACAATTCTTTTCCAATTCAATTACTTTATGCTAATGCAAAAGAAGAGACCACCCTCTACGGGTTACTGGTAAAATTAGGCAGACAACTTGGTCTTATATCACAAAAAGAATTACCTTCCACAGGGCTTTCAATTAGTGAAGTATTCAATCGTATTATTGCAGTAATTGAGAAAAATGAACTAAACACGGTATTTGTAATCGATGAGATTGATTATCTTGTAGAACTTGTCTCTAAATCAGGTAAAGATGTATTTTATTCACTAACTAGAGCTAACGAGAGGCTAAAAAAAGGTACATTGACCCTGATTGGAATTTCTAACGATCTCACATTCAAAGAACGGCTAGATCCTAGGGTTCTGAGCAGTTTGAGTGAGGAAGAGGTAATCTTTACCAATTATACCGTTGGACAGATCAATGAGATACTTGATGAACGTATCAAGGTAGCCTTTATTCCAAATACTGTAGAGCAGGCAGCCCTAAACCTATGTTCTGCCATGTCTGGCCAGGAACACGGAGATGCAAGAAGGGCAATTGACCTTTTACGTGTTGCAGGCGAGATTGCTGAGCGTGAGCAATCTGATACAGTAAAGGAGGACCATATACGAAGGGCCTCTCTCAAGATGGAAGAAGATAAAGAAACTACTGCGTTGAATTCATATCCATTACATGAAAAACTACTCATACTTGCAGTGATGAAGGCAAGCGGAAATACAACTGGCGAGATATACCAATCATACAAAAATCTCTGTAAAATTACAAGACAAAAAGAACTAACCCAACGTAGAATTACACAGATGCTAAGTGAGATAGAAATGACTGGATTAATCACAGGAAAAATTATCCATCAAGGGATGCATGGAAGAACAAAAAAATTCAATCTTACACTAAATGCTGATACTGTAAAAAAAGCATTCAAAGAAGATCTGACCTTAGAAGATCTCTTGTAAATTTTAATTAGAATTTTCTGTAAAGTCTTTTGTAAAAACCTTCATTGTTGCAAGGTTTACAATAATGGCAATTCCTGGTGTAGGGCTTATTCCGACACTTGCTTGAAATGGAGTCTGGCTTTGCCATGCGCCAGAGTTTACAATCAATGTTCCCTTGTACATGTCAAGCTCAACAACATGGATGTGGCCAGAATGTAAAATGTCTGGAACTTCAGATATTACCATCATGTCTTCCAATTCTGGCGCAATCGGAGTTCTCTTGCCATATATTGGACTTAGATGCCTGGTTTTTAGTAAAACCCGCATGGCTTTTGCCGGTTGTGCATAGCTCAATCCTGGTGTGCTGCCAACAACATCATCAAGGCTCTGACCATGGAACATCAATATCTTTACGCCATTTAGCTCAAGCAGGGATGGATTTCCCAACATGAAAAAATTCTCTCTATTCCAGAGGTGCATGTTGTGCTTTTCTGGAATTGCAGGTTGAGGAAGGGCTCTTCTTCCTGGGTCGTGGTTTCCAGGAATGATGAATACCTTGATGTGTTTTGGGATTTTGTCTAAAAGCTCTGTAGCCTTTGCCATCTGCTGGTCTACATCTAGCAACAAGAGTTCCTTGTCTTGGTTTGGAAAGATGCCTATTCCGTCAATAATGTCTCCACCAACTAGGACAAACCTGACCTTTCGTGCTATCGGGTCAGGGCTTGAAAGCCATGAAACAAACTCTGTAAACTCTTTTTCCATAAAGAATTTGCTTCCTACGTGTAAATCCGAAATGAATACAGCATAAGTCTCAGTCTTTGAACGATTTGCTATGTGTTCAGGTATGTCTGGAACAAGGATTTCTTTAACAAAAAATCCACCATTTTTCCCACTTGCAATTGATACCATGACAAACTGATCAATTTGCAAAGAATTTGCGGTTTCCTGTATCTCTTTATTGAAAATTAGCAATTCTATCGAACCTGAGGGATCATCTATGACCAACTTTGTGACGTCTCTGTCTATTCTTCTGTCCATTAGAAGGCCTGCGATGTAAATCTCATCATCCAACTTGCCATTTGTCACGTTTGAAATGGGAGTTAGTTTCTTTGACTGTGAACGTTGCATCATAATTTTAAGCAATTTTGCATATCTGTCTTTGAATAATGCGTGAAAACCATCAATTCCTTCTGCAGATGTAACCTTTTTCGTGGGATCAAACAAAATCACATGATTATTTTCAATACTGTCATCTATTTCTGATTCTACAAACATTTTGAGGTCACTTTGATTAATCAAAAACATATTTTGTTTAGCTTTTTCCCGAACCACTTGTTTGATTATATTCTGAAGTTCTTTTACATCAATTTTTTCTAATATCTTAAATGCATCAGGATGAATCTGAAATCCTTTACTCAGTGCATAAGTTATGGCTGAGGAAACTTCTTCGTTCAACAAGGTCTCATAATACGACTTTTAATTAAATCTGATCCAACCACCAACCTCAAATATAGTTCTCCTAAAAATGGATTATTGTTCGGTAGACCAAGAGTTCTAGTATTTGTTATTTTTATTGGAATTTTCTCTTTATCTTATTTAATCGGAACTCAAAGTAAATTATCTGATGAAGAATCACAAACATTTCTTAAAGAATTTCAAAAAGTAGTTGAAGGAATTGATGCCATAGGAATTTTCGAACACAACGCATCCGTTGCATTACCTATGTTCATTCCAGGTGCAGGACTAGCATGGGGTTCATTTGCAGCTTGGTCAACAGGGGTTGCGTTTGAAGCTCTAGTGACAACAACTCCAACACTTGCAAAGGTCCCACCACTGGCATTGCTCTACTTGTCTCCTTTTGGCATAATGGAACTTGTGGCATATTCAATTGGAATGTCAAGAAGCCTTTTGCTTATACTTGTAATAGTAAGAAAAAAATCTCTAAAAAATGAACTACGTCAAACCGCTATAGAGATAGGAATTGTCTTGGCTCTTCTGCTTGCTGGGGGATTTATTGAATATTATATGATTCAACAATTTGGATCAAGTGTAGTTCATCCAAAAACTAGTTTGTAAAGACAATTAACCGGGAATTGCCTAATTGTGTGATAAATTATACCTAGTAATTAAATATGCAATAAGGAGTTGGATAATCTAATGAAATACGTATTTCTGTTTCTAATGGTAATTGCAGGACTTGTTGCTACTACAATGTATTTACCCAATGCCTATTCTGATTTCTCATCTAATGGCAAGTACTTGATTGATGCTTCAGGCTATCTTTCAGGAAACAAAACCATTTTTGATTCAAATATTGCTTTACAAATTACAGCAGGAGCTAACAATGGTACCAGCATGCAAGCTACACTTGATAATGGCCTTGTTACTGTGGCAAATACCCAATACCTTAATTCTGGATTATGGCAAGTCGCAATCTTACGAGATAACAAATATTTTGTAATTCAAGGTAATGCACAGGATGAAAATGGAAATACAATTCATCTTAATTTGTTTGGAAGAATAATTGGTAGCAACCAAGATGGTTCTGTTTTTTCCATATCGGGAAAGATAACTGGATCTGAAACTATGAAAGCAAGTTACAGCGCTAAAGTATTATCTGCAGGTACTGTAACCACAAAACCAATTACATCTACTCCTCCTCCCTCTACCACTACATCTACGCCGTCATCATCTAAAATAGTGAACATAAGCATTCTACAAGGTTCATCTAATATCAACAACCAAGTCCATTATTCACCATCAAATGTACAAGTAGCTCTTGGTACTACTGTAGTTTGGACTAACAATGATTTGGTTCCACATAGAATAATGAGTGGTGTGGCATCAGCATTAACCACTAATCAATCAAGTACTACACTTATTTCTGATGGCAAGATCGACAGTGGCGTAATAGCTCCTGGACAGTCATTTCAATATACAATAACTAGTTTTGATACTACTCAATCACTAGATCCTAGGGTTGCAGCACGCTATAACATTCCACAAGATGAAACAGTAGGCGACATTACCTTTTTTGATCCTACTTACCAATTCATGGTGGGAATAATTGCACCACTCTCACAATCTTCAACTATGCAATCACAAACAGCTCAGATGACCATACTTAACGGCGCATCAAATTCTAGCAATGTACAATTCCTTTCACCCTCATCACTCCAAATTACACCAGGTACAGTTGTGGTTTGGACTAACAGTGATTCTGTTCCACATAGTATAATGAGTGGCCAATTAATATCAACAACCGAGAGTGCTGGTGGGAAAGGTGCTGCTGGAAAAACAACTAGTCCCCACTTTATTGCAGATGGAAATATTAACAGTGGTCCAATAGCTCCAGGACAAAGTTATCAAACTACTTTTAGCAGAACTGGTTCTACACAAATCTTTGATCCAACATACACATGGATAAATGGAATTATCATTTCATCACCTGCAAGCACAACTCAAATTGCTCCAGTCAAAATTAGTATAAACCCAGGATCATCATCAGCAAAGGGAAGTGCAACTCAACAGACGTATAATCAATACAATACATACTATACACCAGATACTATACAGATAGTTCCTGGCACTCCTATTATTTGGACTAATAATGATTCTATAGCTCATACCATTTACAGTGGTGTTAGTACACAAAAAAATACCAATCCATTTACTCCTGATGGAAAAATTGTAAGTGGTACGATTGCTCCAGGACAAACATTCACAGTTATTGTAAATGATACTGGAATTGTTAGATTCTATGATCCACAATACACTTGGATGAACGGTGTGATAATTTCAATGCCACCAACTTCATCATATGTAATTGGTAACACGCCGCCTCAATAACTAACTCTGAATTTCATTAAATTATTTGAAATTAATGTATGATTCTAGCTTTGTTTGATCAAAGACCATGACAGAGAGATCAGAGAATTGTTTTCCTTCCAAATCTTTGACTTTACCAATAAAATGTGTCTCTTTTTCAGTAGTTAGAAATTCAAAGACATGTACCTTCATCTTTGAAGTGTCAAAACCATGATCTTTTAGATATAATGCTATTTCTGATTGCATAAAATGTTTGGATGGTTCTTTTGGCCAAGGTCTTGGTACAAGTATTACACTAAATCCATCAATGAGCGCTTTTTGAAGCTCAAGTTTCTTTTCCTCTATGCTTGTGGAAATGTGCATAGTAATGACCTTGCTCTTGTCTGTTGGCACTTTTGCCTTTGATGCAGCAACCTGTGTGGAACTAATTCCTGAAATAATTTGTACATCACCAAATATCTCAATTAACCTATCCACAACTTCTGATTCTGAGAAATTCACATCTCCTGTGAAAGGAACAACACATGTCTTGTTACCCAAAGTCTTTGAGACTTTTTGGTATGCTTCTTCCTGATCTTTCATAGTGATTTCATGTATCTCTTTATTGTTCAAGAGAGCCTCTATCGTTTTGAGAGTGTATTTGTATCCAATAACAATATCAGAATTTAGTACCACTTCTTTTACTATCTCAGTTACATATTTTGGTGATCCTGGTCCAACACCAACAGCATAGACCTTTCCCATAAATGCCGTTTTGTAATGTTCAATATATTTCAGCAATGCAGAATTCTATTTTACCAAACATCGTCAACTTCATCAAGTTCTTTGAATTCCTCAACAGGTTTTTCACGCATCACCTTCAATCGAGCAATATCTCTATCAAAGAACATGTCTATTGACCAATCAAGAAATATTCTTACTTTTTTATCCAATCGCGGAATTTTTGAGAGATAAATTACTCTCCAGAGCATCCATGCAAAAATTCCATGCAAATGAATTCCAAACATGCTTGCAATTGCACTCCGCTTTCCTATTACTGCCATCTGGCCTTTAGGCGAATACACAAATTTTTCCTTCTCTTTATTTGTGATTAAAGCACGAAGATTTTTTGCAACAATTTCAGCTTCTGATTCTGCACTTTGTGCTGTTGGTGGAAGAGGTCTGTTTGTTTTGGGATCAATAAGATAACAACAATCTCCAACTGCAAAAACTTCAGGAAAGTCAACTGCTTGAAGAAATTCATCTACTACAATTCCACCTCTGTTGGTTTTGAAGACTGATTTTTTTATAATGTCTACAGGTGTGACACCTGCAGTCCACACCAAAGTTTTTGTCTGTATTGCACTCACCGAAGATTGTTTATTGGGATCTGTAGACGGTTGAGCATCTTCGATTAAAACTTCATCACCAGTAAAACTAGAAAGTTTTGTACTGACCTTAACCTCTATTCCACGTTCATGAAGTTTTTCCAAAGCAAATTTTGCAAGCTTTTCATTAAAGCCTGGGAGTATTGCTGCCATTGCTTCAAGAACAATAACTCTAATGTCAGTTTTTTCAATATTGGGATAAAATTTTCTAGCATCATGTAACAAGTCCATTAATTCTCCTGCAGTTTCTATACCCGCAAATCCTCCCCCAACAATCACAAAAGTAAGCAAGCTTTTCTTGAGGATTGGATCAGTTTCATTATCTGCTTGTTCTAACATGTCTATGACTCTATTTCGCAATACTACTGCATCATTGAGAGTCTTCATTGAATAAGCTAATTCTTGTAATTTATCCATTCCAAAGAAATTTGTCTGACTACCAAGAGCCAAGACAAGATAATCATAATGTAATGAAATTCCACGTTTTTCTTTTGTACCATTAAGAGTTACTGTTTTGCCATACGGATCAATGTTTTTGACTTCAGCTTCATAGAACTTGGCTCTTTTCAACAGGGTTCTAACTGGAATTACAATATGTCTAGTCTCAATTGTTCCTGAGGCTACTTGAGGAAGCATTGGTGTAAATAAGAAAAAATTATCCTCGCTTACCATAGCGATTTGAATGTCCTCTTCCTTTGGGAAATACGATTCAAGTTTTCTTACACATTCTACTCCTGCAAATCCGCCTCCTAAAACAAGAATTTTTTTGGCTTTAGACATTGTATTCATCTAATGTTATCTGCGGGCATAAAAAAGGTAATAATGATTCCTCATCATGTTTAACAGGTTATTTGAGCGAAAGGTAAAATATGCTGATTTGTGAAGTTAGGACATGAAGAAAGAGTACATTATTGTAAGAATAGATGCATCGCCGGATGGAGCTCCATACGTAATAGTCTCACTTTCTACATCTAAGGATTTTAGAGAACAAAGTACACCCCCATCACCATTTGGTGCTGGAGGCGTGATGGGTTTTACAAATATGGATGATATGGTGAAAAACCTCAACAAAATGCTCTCTGGAGGCATGGGTCAATCAAGTTCTACAACCTCAATCAAGCTTGATATGCACGAATACAAAGAACTGAATCTTGCAGTAGGAGACAAAGTCTACCTAGAAATGACAAAAGCAGAAACTAGTGGAATTTAGAAAAGATCTTCTAATACTAGCGGGATATTTCTCTTCTTAAAATTTGATATGCTCTAGCAGCGTCTTTTTCATGCAAAACTGTTACTATGTAATCTTGTCCGAAAAACGCATTAAAAAGCTCGATTCCATTATCATGTAGAATTTCAGATACGTACGAAACCACGTCAGAGCTGTGTTCTGATTCAGGAATGTGTATAGTTATCTTTGCTAATCCAGTTTGAAAGAAATTTCTATGTGATGAAAAAGACTCTAAAATTTTTCTTATGCCACTTATGTCTTCAGTCATGAATCTAAACGAATCAGTAGATCGGAAAAACTCATAGTCTGGATCAACTTGCATAAATCTATCCATTAGATCTACAGCATCTTTCATTTCAAAATCTTCTGAAGAAAATCTAATGTCTACAATTCCGTCAGTCAAAGAAAGTCTTGCATTTTTTAATACTGTTTCATTTTGTACATCATCTTTTTTTTCAAAAGAATCTGCATATCTTTTGATTGCAACCACAATTGTATTGGGGTTCACTGGGCCTCCTACCAATGACTCAACTTCCGTTTGGAGTTTTATTGCAAGTGATGTGTAATTTATCAAGCCCATCTTGATACAGTCGTAAACAGATCGATTTTTTGTAATTATCTCTCTCACAGCATCAGGAACAGAAAGGCTAGGAGTTCGCATAAGAGTAATGCTATTGCTAATTATATTAATTTATGTAATATAATAAATCATTATCTCATAATATTTATATAATGTCATACCTATTACACTATATGCATAACTATGACACAAATGAATGGGATGAGTTTGACCATCTCTTCCAAAAAATGATGCGACCTTTCAAGGGATTAGACAAAATTTGGAATGACATGACCAGCTCTGAGAACGCACAGACATTTGGTCCTTACTACTATGGGTATTCCCTAACTGTAGGACCTGATGGAAAACCTGTCGTTAAAGAATATGGAAATGTACAACCAGGTCTTCTGGAGAAATCAGAAACAAGAGAACCGTTTGTAGATGTTATCGTAGATAACAAAGAAAAAGTTCTCAAAATTGTAGCTGAGATGCCAGGGGTAGAAAAGAAAGACATCAAGATCGAAGTCGTAGGACGATCTGTAAATCTTGATGCAGAAAATGATGACAAAAAATACCACACAAAAGTACCTATCAAACAAAAGGTTGACGAAGATTCTGTCAAGGCAACATACTCTAACGGAATCTTGGAAGTAAAGTTCAAACTCAAAGAAGAGGATCGACCGCAAGGGAGGACGGTGCAGGTCGAATAACCTTATTTTTTGGTGATAAAATTATGAGTGAAATTACATTAAAAATTGCAGAGGCAGCACAGAGACATGTTGGAAAAGGAATAGCTGTAGTAGATCCAAAAATTGTTGAAGATAATGCATGGGAAGCTGGCCAAATTCTAGAGTTAGTAGGAAACAGGAAAAGCCATGTTAAACTCTGGTCTGGATATGCTCCAGATTATGGTACGGGGATAATCAAAGTAGATGGAATTACCCGTCATAATATAGGATCAGGAATAGGAGAAAAGATTACAGTAAAAAAAGTAGATGCAGTAGAAGCTGAACAGGTAATACTTTCACCTATAGAAAAATTAGGTGAAGAAGGACTTCAAGAGTATATGCAAACATACTACATGGGTCATGTACTAACTGCTGGTGATACATTAATCGTAACCACACAAATGGGCGGAAAAACACAACTTGTTGTTAGCGGTACTGCACCATCTGCAAAACCAGTTATCATATCAGAGCAAACCGAATTCAAATTAGGGTCTATGACCAAAGCCATTGACAATTCTATTCCTAGGATAACCTATGATGATCTTGGTGGGCTACGAAATGAGGTTCAAAAGATACGAGAAATGGTAGAACTTCCTATGCGACATCCAGAATTGTTTGAAAAACTGGGAGTTGAGGCACCAAAAGGAGTGTTACTTTATGGGCCTCCTGGTACAGGAAAGACATTACTGGCAAAAGCTGTTGCAGGAGAAACTCATTCTCATTTTACCTCTATTAGTGGTCCTGAAATTATTGGAAAATTCTATGGAGAAAGTGAAGAACGATTACGAGAGATATTCAAACAAGCCGAGGAAAATTCTCCAAGTATAATATTCATAGATGAAATTGATTCAATTGCTCCAAAGAGGGAAGAGGTAACAGGAGAAGTAGAAAAAAGAATTGTCTCTCAGCTCCTTACTTTAATGGATGGAATGAAATCAAGAGGCAAGGTGGTTGTAATTGCTGCCACCAACAGACCAGACTCGATAGATCCTGCATTACGTAGACCAGGAAGATTTGATCGTGAAATTGAAATTGGAATTCCAGATCAGCAAGGAAGAACTGAGATACTAAACATTCACACTCGAGGAATGCCAATTGAAGAAAAAGTAAACCTGGATCAGATTGCAAAAGTAACACATGGATTTGTAGGTGCTGATTTGGAAATACTTGCAAAAGAAGCTGCAATGAGATCTCTTCGAAGAATTTTACCTGATTTAGATCTAGAAGCAGAAAAAATTCCAGTAGAAATTCTTCAAAAAATTATCATTACAGAAAATGATTTCAAAGATGCGCTAAAAGAGGTAAGACCCTCTGCATTACGAGAAGTTCTTGTTCAGGTACCAAATGTAACATGGGATGATGTTGGCGGTCTCGAATCTCTAAAAGAGGAACTCTACGAGTCAGTAGAATGGCCACTCAAACACAGAGAGGCCTTTGAACATGCTGATGTTACAGCACCAAAAGGAATTTTACTTTATGGACCTCCTGGTACGGGAAAAACATTGATTGCAAAGGCAGTTGCACATACCTCAGAGGCCAATTTCATTAGTATCAAAGGTCCTGAATTGCTCTCAAAATGGGTTGGTGAATCTGAAAAAGGAATCCGTGAAATATTTAGAAAAGCACGACAAGCCTCCCCATGTGTCATATTTCTTGATGAACTTGATTCGTTGGCTCCAAGCAGAAGTTCAGGTAGTTCTGACTCTGGTGTTACAGAAAGAGTAGTGTCTCAACTATTAACTGAGATAGATGGTCTTGAAGAATTACAGGATGTGCTAATAATAGGTGCTACTAACAGAGTAGACCTTATTGATAGTGCATTACTTCGACCTGGAAGATTTGATAGAATCATTGAAGTGCCATCACCAGACACAAATGGACGCGAAAATATATTCAAAATACATACAAAAAAGAAACCACTCGCAGAGAATATTGACTTTACAAAACTAGTGCAGTTGACTAATGGCTTTAGTGGTGCAGAAATAGAAGGAATTTGCAATAGGGCAGCCATAAGTTCTATACGACGCTATGTAGACAAACAAGAAAAAAATGTAAAAACAATCAAGATAACTCAGGAAGATTTCCAGAATGCAATACAGAAGATGAGATCACCTGTTCCAAAGCAAATTACGCCAGCAATTATATGATAAATTAGCTGATATCACATAACGGCTAAGGAAGCAATTCTCTATCAAAAATTACCTAATGACAAGGTCAAATGTACAGCATGTGCTAGATACTGTGAAATTGGAAAAGATCAGATTGGCCTTTGTGGAATAAGGGCAAATAACAATGGCAAGCTTGATCTTCTTGCATATGGCAAAGTAATTACTGGTCATGTAGATCCTATTGAGAAAAAACCAGTAACTCACTATAGGCCTGGTACAAGCATATTTTCTATTGCTACAACTGGATGCAACTGGCTTTGTAAATACTGCCAAAACCATGACATCAGTCAACGACGAAAGATAGAAGGAACTGACATGACACCTCAAGAAGTAGTTGACTTGGCAAAACAATCAGGCTCCGATGGAATTGCGTATACCTACAATCAACCATCAATATTTATCGAATTTGCGCGTGATTGCGGCGTAGCTGCAAGAAAAAATGGATTGTTCAACATCTTTGTCTCAAATGGTTATGATACTCCAGAAACAGTCAACATGATGAATGAATTTCTTGATTGTATTACTGTGGATTTCAAGGGAAGTGCAGAGCCACAATTTTCACGAAAATACATTGGCATCCCAGATCCTCAACCAGTATTTGATACCCTCAAAGAAATACACAGTAAAACAAAGATTCACGTAGAGATAACCGACTTGATAGTTCCACAAGTTGGTGATAATCTAGAATATGCCAAAAAATTATGTCGATTTATCTATGATGAATTTGGACCTGACATGCCAATACATTTTCTTAGATTTCATCCAGATTACAAAATGATGGATTTTGAATCAACGCCTATACCTACGCTTGAAAAACACTATGAAATTGCAAAGGAAGTTGGGCTCAACTATGCCTATTTAGGAAATGTCCCGGGTCATTCTCTTGAAAATACATACTGTCCACAATGCAAGAAAATTGTTGTTAAAAGATATGGCTTTGATATCCAAGGGTGGTATCTTGACGATAATAACAATTGTAATTTTTGTAGTACTAAAATAGCAATTGAAGGTAAACTTTCTAAAAACTATAAACAAAATAGATTCCAGTTTGTACTCTAACATTTCTAAGATTATCTAAAATCTATTTTGAATTGTAATCAAAGGTTAAATATCGTGCAACTCGAATTAAGTCATGCCAACTACTTACATCTTGATAAATTCAGATCTAGGTTCAGATGTTGAAATAATTCAAAAGATAAAACAGATACTTGGAAGCGAGAATGGTATCAAGTATGAAATTCAGGGTGTGTATGGCGTATATGATATCATAGTCAAGATAACTGCAGATTCTATGGATCTTCTAAGAAGCATCATTACAAACAAGATTAGAAAAATAGACAAGGTTTACTCTACCTTGACTATGATGGTAATTGAAGAACAAGAAAAGTACTAGCCTTTTTTTATCGTATCAACTACAGCATGAATTTCGGATTCTGTATTGTAAAAGTGTGGAGAAGCCCTTACAATCTTTTTAGAAAAGATGTCTCTTACCGCAAGTATCATGTTATTTTTCTCAAGTCTTGCAACCAAAGTCTTTGAATCCTGATCTTTGACCGAGAAAGAAACTATGCTTGTTCGTTGGTTTTCTTCCTCGGGGCCATACAGAACTGTGCCATTAATTTTTGAGAGCTCTTGTCGTAATAGATTTGCAAGCTTGATGTTCCTCTCTCTGATGGCTGAAATCCCTATCTTTTTTAGATAAATTATAGATGCCTCAAGGCCTGCAACACCTGACCAGTTTCGAAAACCTGCCTGAAACCTAGCAGGCATCTCTTTGTGAGCTATCTTGTCTTCATGGAAGATGGCAGATTCTCCACCAATCTGAAGTGGTTCAATAAGATCACTTGAATCTCTTCTACAAAAGAAGATACCCATACCCATTGGACCGCATAACCACTTTGAACCATTAAAGGACATGAAATTACAATTAATCTTGTTTACATCAACATCGGTAATACAGCCAACAGTTTGAGCTGCATCTACAAAATATGGTATGTTCTTTTCTGAAAGTATCTTACCAATTTCCTCAACTGGAATTATTGCTCCTGTGTTAAACAATGCATGACTGAGTGCAACAAGTCCTGTGTTTTTATCGATTGTATTTGTAAACACATCTGGCTCAAAATAGCCTGTTTCATTTATGGGGAGATTTCTTAATTCAATTCTTTGACCTACTCTAACCCATGGATAGTGATTAGCTGGATGTTCATGAGTTGATCCACGTGTTACGATATTGGAATTTGGATTTAATTTCAATCCATTTGCTACAAAGTTTATTCCATCAGTTACACTCTGGGTGAGCACTATCTCTTCTGGTCTACATTTGATTAATCCTGAAATTTCTTTCCGCAGGTTCCCGAGCCTTTCTTTTACATAAGTATCAGAAGCCTCTGAATCAGGACCTAGTTCATTGTACTTTACAAGGAAATCACTCATTGCTGTTATGCTTGATCTTGGCATTCTAGAAGTAGAAGCATTGTTCAGGTAGATTCTTTCTTTGTATGGAAAGTCTTGGGAATAATCTAAATTCATTATTATATTACAATTTACTAGTCTTTGTATTGTTTAAAAATCCTAGTAATGACTCTCAGTCCAAGTTAAATTTACAAACAATGCTAGAACCAGATCTTATTAATTCTGTATTCTACTCTGATCCATTTCTAAAGGCAGGATTTATCTCAAAACTAGTACAAGACACCGAACTTCAAGTACTCTACTTAGATCTTGACTTGCTATACAGTGGATACATAGTTTCAGAAACAATTCCTATAGAAAACAATGTAACTCTATTCCAGCCCACCAGTGAAACTTTGTATAAAATGATCAAAGAGATTCTAGTCAAAGCAAGCCTATCTCAAACTATAGTTGTTGTAGATTCACTCAATGGACTCTTTAACATTCTAAATCGAAAAAAGAATGTTGGTAAGACTGTCATGTCTATCTTGATGTTGCTTGCAAGCATAACAAAGATGACCAAATCATATCTTGTAGTTGCAAGCATGGTTAGGTACAAAAAAGAAGAAGGCTGGATAATGTCTCCTACAGGAAAACGACTCGTTGAAACGAAAAATAGCAAAAAAATTCTTCTTGAACATGGAAAAGAAGGTATTGTACTAAGCATGCCTAGCGATTCTTGCAAGCTTGTCATTCCTTCTAGATTAATTCCGCTAGTCTAGTCTTTTTATTATGTGATATCCAAACTGAGTTTTCACAATATCAGAAACCTGTCCTTTCTCTAATGCAAATGCAGCTTTTTCAAATTCTGATACCATGGCTCCTCTTGAAAAAAATCCTAGATCGCCGCCTCTCTTTTTTGAACCATCCAATGAATATTCTTTGGCAAGATTTGCAAAACTTTCACCTTTTGAAATTCTTGTTTTAAGATCTTGCGCAACACTTAGCTTTTCAACCAAAATGTGTGCACAGTGAATTTTACTTCCCATGGTTTTATGATTAATAATAAATTATAAAAAAACGTCGGTTCAAACAATTATCATTCTAAAAATCTAGAATGACGCGATCTCAAATTAACGGTGTTATAAAATTCCCAAACGCCGTTATAACATGCGATTTTTCAGCAAGTTATATTAAGATCTTTTCTCGAAGTACACAACATGCCAGTTGGAATTATTCCAGATATAGGCGAACAAATGTGCATAGGATGTGCACTCTGCGTAGAGATTTGTACATCACTAGGCCCAGACGTATTAAGAGTAAAACCAGTAGAAGGCTGGAAGAGAGGTAAAGCATTTGTATTTTATCCAGAAAGATGCATTTCAGACGGTGCATGCATTGGTGTGTGCCCAACAAAGGCAATCTTCTGGATGAGACCAATGGACTTTACTCCAGGTCAACCAGTACCACTCTACAGAAACTCTGTATTCGTCAAGGGTTGGACCGAGCTAATCGATTAAGTCCGCATAAAATTTCTCTTTTTCTTATTTTTATTTTCAAACTTCGTTTTCTACATATATGGTACGATTCTCATAATATCTTGTGAGCAAACCTGGAAACCTCTGGCGAAAAATGCATGGCAAAATTGCAAAAAAGCCTACAAACTTTAGTTGGTTGATCAGTGACAAGTTGGCTGGTAGTGGAATGCCAACGTCTGTTTCCGAAATGGATTGGATACTAAAGCAAGGTGTAAAATCTATTGTTACAATGACTGAGAACTCACTTCCGGAATCATGGACCAAGAATGTAAAATATCTTCATGTTCCAACAGAAGATTATTCTGCACCTGATATGGAACAAATTGATGAGGCTGTAGAGTTTATTCAAAAAAGAATTGAAAATAATGAACCTGTCATGGTTCATTGTGCTGCAGGTATGGGAAGAGCAGGTACAATTCTTGCCTGTTATCTTGTAAAATATCAAAAGATCTCAGCAAATGATGCTATACAAAAAGTACGAAAAGAAAGACCGGGTTCCATCCAGTCTGAATCTCAAGAAATAGCAATTGGTCTTTACTACAAATTCCTAAACAAGTAAGTTTACTCTGGTATAGATGTAGTTACCATCTTGCCGTCTTCTAGCTTGATAAACAAAAATCTGTTATCCTTGAAGATCAAAGTTACTTCGCCATTTTTTTCTTCTACTTCAAGCAGTTCTTGTCCTCTAAGTCCATCATATTTTGCCATATCGATCCACCAATAATTCCATTTATATCCTATTTGGTAACTTCGAGCTCGATTTCTTTAGAGTGCACAGTTTCATCAAATGGTTCTGCATAATCATGTTTGAACCAAGAGACATAAACTTCTGCTTCTATCTTGTGTTTACCCACTCCAAGCTCTGATGCGTTAAACTGTATTTTTTCATCAAAGTCAAGAAATAGATGCTGTGCTTCAGATTGGCTATTTGGGATATTTGGTTCAAAGTTTTTGGATATCTGTACCCAGACCTTTTTCTCTCCCATCTGAGTAAGCTTTGGATTTCGTGTCCAAAAAAGGGCAACTTTTTTGTACGTTTCTAGGGGCTTGCCAATCTCCTTCTTTCGAAGTCCACCTGTGTGGATCTTTACTCCATATCTTAGTTTGAAGCTGTTGTCGTGATTATTGTAAGCTTTTTCCCAATTTTTCTCAGTGAAAGCTTCTCTTAGTGCTCCTGTTACAGAAAATTTCACGTTTAATGTAACATTGTCTTCTATTCTTGGCTTGTCGGAGGATTTCTCCAGAGAAACTCCACTTATTGCATTTTTATCGCTAGTCAACTATTGGGGATGGTTTATATCCTCAATAAGTATTTTTTTGACTTACATGGATGTTCAACTGAAAAAGTCTTCTCCAAAAGAGGTTCAATTGGACATAAACAGATCCGACATTAGTACTCTCTATATAGTACAATATGAAATGCTCAAGGATCCTACTGTAGAGTTTGCAGGTGTGGTCTTGAGACACCCATTAACTAGACAACTTGCAATGCGAGTAAACACCTCAAAAGGTAATCCGGTCAAGGAAATTGAAAAGGCAACAAAGACAGCCTTGGAATATACTGCTGAACTAAAAAAAGTAATTTTTTCTAAACTTAAAGGTGTCTAAATGAAATTCTGTCCCAAGTGTCAGGCGCGATTAAAGATAGATAGCTCTGACTCTGAATTTGTATGTCCCAAGTGTGGATATAGCGAAAAAGGAAACAAGGTCACAAAAGAAGTAAAAACTGAAAATGTTCCTACCATTATTGCATTAGACGATAAAGAAATGAAAGAAGCATTACCGACAATTAAGATTGAATGTGAAAAATGTGGAAATAATGAAGCAGTGTGGTGGATGTTACAAACAAGAAGTGCAGATGAACCTACAACTCAGTTTTATCGATGTGTCAAATGTAGCTATACTTGGCGAAATTACGCATAAAGGTTTAACTTGAACATTCTGGAGATGTGAGTAAGTTTGGTATTTTCTGCAAAGACTGGGGGTTCTGAAGAATGGAAAGCAGTCATCTCTGCAATATCAACTCTAGTTGAAGAAGCTACATTCGAAGCTACAGGTGAAGGAATTGCTTTTCGTGGAATGGATCCATCACATGTGGCATTAATCGATATTTCATGGCCTAACTCTGCATTTGAAAAATATGTTTGTGATGAAGATGTAAAATTTGGAGTACGAATAGATGAATTTTCAAAACTAATTAAAAGATCTGATAAAAAAGATAATATCGAAATCAGCATTTCTGAAGACAAGCTTTTACTTGTTACAATAGGTAAAAATAAAAAATATAAAATGCGATTGATTGAAAGTTCTGCAACTGATACTCCACTTCCAAAAATTACTTACAATGCCAAAGTGGGTGTGACATCTTCAGAATTTGACAAAATACTTGGAGACATACAAGTGGTTTCAGAATATCTCACAATTAATGCCAATCCTACGGTAGCAGAATTTTCAGGACGTGGAGATTCTGGTGAGGCAATCATAACACTAGAAAAAGGAATGCCGGGAATACCAGAACTTGAAGTAAAAGAAGATAGCAATGCAACCTATAGCTTGGAATATCTCAATAGCATAGTGAAAGCAATAGGTAGTACTGTAGCAGACACAGTAGTTTGTGAATATTCAAGTAAAATGCCGCTTAGACTGGAATTTAAGGTAGCAAACATAGGAAGAATTCACTTTTACCTTGCTCCTAGAGTAGAGAGTTAAAAGATTTTAAGGATAATAAAGCGAGGTTATACTGATTTGAAACTTGTTCTAAAATTCGGCGGAACTTCTGTTTCCTCTCCACAAAATATAAAAAATGTTGCAACTCTGATAAAAAAACTAGCAAAGGAAAACAAAATCATTCCAGTGTTTTCTGCCATAAGTGGAGTTACAGACGATTTAATTCGTATAACAAATCTAATCCAAAATAGAAACAAGGAAGCTGCAAGTTCACTTGCAAAGAAAATCATCAAGATGCATACTGATATTGCAGAACAATGTGTAAAGAACTCGAAAATAAAAAAAGATCTACTCATTAAGATGAAGGCAGACCTTGATGAATTCCAAGATCTATTACATGGAATGTTACTACTTGGAGAAGTAACACCACGATCTTCTGATTACATGATCTCATTTGGTGAAAGACTATCGATAAACTTGGTTGCATTTACATTAAATGAAATGGGAATAAAGGCAGTACCTCTTACAGGAAAAGATGTAGGAATAGTTACAGATTCTAATTTTGGAGGAGCAAAGCCGCTCATGGATACAACGCGCTTGCATGTATCTCATACAGTAGAAAATCTTTTACAAAAGAAAACTATGCCAGTAATTGGAGGATTTGCTGGTGCAGATCAGCATGGTAACATAACTACATTTGGAAGAGGAGGTTCTGATTACACTGCAACTATCATTGCATCCAGCATTAAGGCAGATGAAGTCTGGTTAATGAGCGATGTAGATGGTTTGATGACAACTGATCCAAAGATTGTAAAAGATGCTAAACTGATCAAAGAAGTATCATACATTGAAGCAATGGAAATGGCATTGTTTGGTGCGAAATACATTCATCCAAGAGCACTTGAGCCACTTGTTGCAAAAAAAATTCCTTTGCGTATAAGAAATACGTTTAACGTTGATAATCCAGGTTCACTAGTTACTGCTACACCACAAGCTGATACACAAAAAACTGTAAAATGTGTGAGTACCATAAGACATACAGGACTAATTGATGTTAGAGGGGGAAGCATGGTCGGTGCTCCTGGTACTGCAGCTACAATATTTTCAATACTTGCAAAAGAAGGTATCAATATAATGATGATATCTCAAAGTCCGTCCGAGTCATCCATATCGATTATAGTAAAGAAGAACGACTTGGACAAGGCAGTAAATTCACTTGAAATGAACTTGCTTGGCAAAGTCATCAAAAAAGTAGATGTTACAGTAGATGTATCCATCTTGGCTCTCATTGGTTCTGGAATG
>CAZWSG010000006.1:0-14233 GCA_964636595.1 uncultured Nitrosopumilaceae archaeon | reverse complement strand
ACAATTACATCTACACAAGATCCTGGAATTGGTCACAGCAATGAACAGATGGCAATAGTATTGCCACCAAATAATGGTTCTATTTATGATGGAACAGTTACGTACAGTTCAAGTCAACCTGTTCAAGTTGTTGTTTTGCATCAAATTGACAAAAGCGATTCAAAGGGACAACCAGTATGGACAGTAGACGGCAATACATTTTATGCCGAAACAACAATTGATCTAAATTCCACTGGTGGTAGTATGAATTTTGCAGGATCTGCAATCGGTTTTCATTCAACAAATTCTAGCCAGTTTACCGTTACTGTGAGTGTAGATGGATGGATACGAGTAACAACTCCTGATGTTGCTCAAGCTACCATAACACCATTAACTGAAAATAATACTATCAAACTAGCACAAAGCACAATTCCAGTACAGATACCCATGCGTGAGGGAACGGTCAATGGAAAAACTGTTTATTACATCATAACTGATTCAAGCAATAATCTTGTAGCAAACACAATCTCAGGCAAACAAAACTGGAAGGTTCAACTATCGCCTGTATTGGCCCATGTTCCAATTACATCACTTGGTGATATCTTCATCTTTACAAATGGAATCACTGGAAATGGAACACAAGGATATCAAAATGATGTATTATCGTTTACACCTTCTGACAAGCAATACAGTCCATTAAGCAAAATAATCAATGTATCATGGAATGTAGGAAGAGGACCATTAATTCTCAATTCTACACAAGCAATCCTTGACGCAAACATGACAGGAAAAATAAAACTGACTGTTACTGATACAATTCTGAATACTCCCGAAGTAGTATGGGATGGAGGAAAATTGAACGTGAGAACCAACAAGACATTGTCAGATCAAACATCATATCTGAATGGTCAAGTACTCAATATCGATGTAAATAACATGACTGCAACCTTTGTTGGACATAGAGGATGGGGACCTGATGGAAAGACAATATACTATATTATTACTGCAGGAACTCCTAAAGGACCTGCACAGACTATGGGAATTCAAGATGTTCCTTCACTTTCACTTCTTGATTTTTCCGCAAGAGATGTCTATCACTTTACTAATGGCATACAAGGTGCGGGACCATTTGGTTATCAAGAAGGAATCTCTAGTGCACAACTAGGAGATACTGCTTACAGTCCTATTTGCAAAATTTCAATAATAAATTGGAACGATCCAAACAATGCAAAAGTTTTAGAAAATAAAAATGATATTGATTATGAAAAATCAGCAGGAAATATCACAGTGCAAGAAGCAGCAGTGCTTGGTGATAGCTACATTCTTGATTGTCCAATTATAACTCCATAAAATCATCAAAAGGGATAAATTTACTTTGAAAATCTCTTACTGTACATGACCGGTAAATTGTTTATTGTAGGTGTAGGACCTGGTCATCATGACCACATGACTTTTCGTGCAAAACAAGCAATTGCAGAAAGTGATACAATTGTTGGCTATGAAACATATGTCAACCTGGTCGCAGATTTGATAGAAGGAAAAGAAGTTCATAGATATGCAATGACACAAGAAGTAGAAAGGGCACACCAGTGCATCGATCTTGCAAAATCTGGAAAGATGGTATCGCTTGTATCAAGTGGAGATCCAGGAATTTATGGAATGGCAGGTTTGATTTATGAAATTTTGGCAGAGGAAGGATGGGACAGAAAAGCTGGTCTTCAAGTTGAGATAGTTCCAGGAGTTTCATCACTTAATTCATGTGCAGCACTAGTTGGTTCTCCTCTTATGACTGATTTTGCTGTGGTAAGCATGAGTGATCTGCTTGTACCCTGGGAGATCATAACAAAGAGAGTAGAAGCAGCAGCACAAGGTGATTTTGTTATTGTAATATACAACCCTGCAAGCAAGAAAAGAATTCATCAATTACAAGATACAAGAAAACTTCTTCTAAAATATAGATCACCCAACACGCCAGTAGCAATTGTAAAGGGTGCATTTAGAGAATCAGAAGAAATTGTTCTAACTGATTTAGAAAACATGGAAGAGCACAATGACAAGCTTGGTATGATCACTACTGTGATAATTGGCAACTCTTCTACTTACCTGTACAAAGATTTGATGATAAATCCTCGTGGTTATACATCAAAATATAATATTGTAGAACCGCAACAGACCAGAAAATAATATGACACCGGTCCAGATTGGACTAACCATACCACAAGGATGGCTAGATGAATTTCATACTGATAATTCTCATAAACAATTTCTGTTTTCAAAAAATGTTGCACTAGCTGCAGAAAATCTTGGGTTTGATGCAGGATATGTCTATGATCATTTTGTTTCTCATCCCTCAAATAATCGCACCAAGACTTTTTTTGAGGCTTATACACTTCTCTCTGCAATTTCTTCAATAACATCAAAACTCAGAATAGGGCAGGTGGTTACATCAAATTCCTTTAGACATCCATCTCTTTTAGCAAAAATGACATCTACACTTGATGCAATCAGTAATGGAAGACTAGAGTTTGGTATAGGCGCAGGTTGGTTTGGATATGAATATGATTCCTATGGATACAAATTTGATAATCTAGTAACGCGAGTAGAACAACTTGATGAATCCATTAAAATAATAAAAAAGATGTGGCAAAATGAAAAATCAAGCTTCAAAGGAAAACACTATTCTATCAAAAATGCTATATGTAATCCAAAACCCATTCAGGAACCACATCCGCCAATTATGATAGGTGGTGGAGGAAAAAATCTCATGAAGGTCGCAGCAAGACATGCTACTAGGTATAATCATCCATTTGGAACACCTAAAATTTTGGAAGAAAAAATAAAATTACTAAAAGAGAATTGTAAACTAGTCAAAAGAAATCACAATGAAATAGAAAATTCTGTCTTGTTACGAATTCTGATTGGAAAAGATAGTGATGATATAAAAAATATCATATCAAAACTAAAAAAGAAAAATGAATCAATTGCAGAATTTGTCATACGTTCAACTGATAGCATTGCAGTGGGTACTCCAGAAGAGGTAAGCGATTACTTGAAACAATATCAAAAAATTGGAATAAACTACTTTATTGTTAATTTTGTAGGATTATCAAAATCACTTGATATGTTATCGCTATTTGCAAGAAAAGTAAGACCTAATCTCAGGTAGTTTTCTTTATTGCTTCTGAAAGTTCTTCTGTCAAGACAATTTTTTCTCTTATTGGCCTGATTATACTGGTGACATATTTGGAGACTGTTGCCTTTAGATCTGATGGATGCAATTTTTTCTGCGCAAAATCTATTTCCAAATCTTGATAGTTTGTGTAGACAACATTGCCACCAAATTTATCAGGACGCTCTACTACAACTTCATTGAATTCGTGAAAAATAATATGTTTTGAGATCTCAAGTACTGGATTCTTATCTACAATTCCCTCTGGACACCACGCTTTTTTGAATTTTGAATTGATCTCTTCATCTGTATCATGAACAAATATTCCCGATGCAGATTTTGATTTACTCATCTTGCTTGATACAAAATCTGAATCAGAATCTGAGACAGGTTCTGGTTCACCAAGTCCTGCAAGAATGTGATGATGAACTGCAACTGGAACCTTCCACTTCATTTTTGGAAAGATCTCTCTGACAAGCATGTGTATTTTTCTTTGATCCATTCCAGCATGTACAATATCCAAATCCATTGTATGGATATCTACCGCTTGCATTGGAGGATAGAAGAGTTGACCAAGATCAATTTTGTCCTTCTCTGCACTCCTACCCATTATTGTCATAGAACGCATGGTGCGCTCAAGAGACATGTTCTTTGAAAACTTGACAAGGTCTAACCAATAGCCTCTTCTTGATTCATAAAGTTGCGAACCTTCAACGATCTCAACTCCTGGACAAAACATCTTGAATGCATCAGCATAATATTTTGATACCATTCGTATCTTATCCCAATCTCCGCCAAGTTTGTTGTTCAGATAAGTGTGCCAGTCTGCCAAAAATACCGTGCACTTTACTCCAGCTTTGATAAAGTCATTTATCTTAAATCCTGTTAGTATCAAGCTGCCCAAGTGCATGAAACCAGATATCTCAAGACCAATGTAGTGTTTGGGCTGAGAATTTGTATTAAACAGATTCAATAATTCTTCGTCAGTTACTACTTCTTCAGTAGGTTCTCTTTTTACAAGTCTAATTTTTTCTGTTACATCCATTCCAGTCAAATTCCAATATGTTTGCCTATAAATTTAAGCATCAAGTTCTTGAATTGACTTTCTAGGACGCGTACTGAGATAGAATGCGTGTGAGCTTATCAGAAATGCAGCAAGAAACATCTTTGTTGCAAAGATGAGATTCCATGGCCTGTTTGGATCTGGATATGCTACTGTAAGAGAATCAATGTTTGGTGTTGCACCATTTATCATTCCTGCAGTAATTTGAGAACTTAATAGAATAAAGTTGTAAATTGTTTCATAGAGTGTAACTATTGCTAATCCTACTAACATCAGTTGCACCATGGTAAGTTTCCATTTTGAAACAGTTACTGTTCTTTTCCAACCTATTCGCGAAACACAATACCAACTAATGATTGATGTAAAAAATAACCATGTTAGCAATTTAGCAAAATGTGGGGTTGGAAATTCTGTCTTGACAAGTACCTCGCCCATTACATATGTCCCCTTGGTGGACCATTCCTGTATCATTGCATAAAATCCAAATACGGTAATAGAACACATTATGAACGCGCTAACATAGAAAACATACAAGAATATCTTGTAACTTGGATCGTTTTCTTGTAGGTGCACTTTCATTTGATCTCGCTGTATATCTCCAAAATATAAGAATTGGTTTTAATTTAGGAAGTTTAATTATAGCGAAAATTTTCTATTGTGTTATTGAAAATTCCGATAAATATGCCAATTATCGAAAAAGACGAAATAAATGAAGTACGTTCAGTATTAACAGAGAAATCTCTCACAACTGCTGCAAATAGCGGTGGAAAAAGAGTACAAGAATTTGAACAACTTTTAGCCTCATATACAAAATCAAAATATGCTATAGCCGTAAATTCTGGAACGGCTGCACTACAAGCAGCACTTTATGCTCTTGATATAAAACAAGGCGATGAGGTTTTAGTACCATCTTTCACATTTGTAGCAACTGCTAATTCTATTCTGTCAGTTGGAGCAAAACCCGTGTTTGTTGACATACGCCCAGAAAATTATACAATGGATCCAAGTGATCTCAAAAAGAAGATCACAAAAAAATCCAAAGCAATCATGCCAGTTCACCTATATGGAAATTTTGCATACATGGATGAAATCTCTGAGATTGCTAATGCGCATAATCTTGAGATAATTGAAGATGCATGTCAATCACTAGGAACTACATACAAGAAAAAACAATCTGGGACATTCTCAAAAATGGGTTGCTTTAGCATGTATGCTGCCAAAGTCATAACTGCAGGAGAAGGCGGAGCTATAGTTACAGATGATAAAAATCTCTTTGAAAAATTGCGCAAGATCCGAAATCATGGAATGCTTCATGGCTATGACACCAGAATACTTGGACTAAATCTACGACTTCCAGAAATTTGTGCTGCACTTGCCAAAGTTCAGATGACAAAACTTACAAAATTCTTGGAAAAGAGAAAAAAGAATGCAACAATTCTTAGTGAACTCTTGTCTGATCTTAACATCATATTGCCTGAAGAAAGAAACGGTGTAAATGTAAATTGGTATCTTTATACGATTGCTACTAAAAATCGCAATAAACTAATGAAACAGCTAAATTCACAAGGAATAGGCGCAACTGCATACTATTCTATTCCAGTTCACAAGACTCCATTTTACAAAAAATCTCTCAAGCTTCCTCTTACTGATTGGGCTGCAAACTCTGTACTCAGTCTTCCAGTCAATCCATTGGTCACAGAAAATGACTTGCATCACATTTCAAAAGTATTGCACAAATTGATTGCATGAATCTAATTGACGATATTGCAGGAGAATTATGTAGAATACTTCTTCCTATAGAAGAAGAGATATTTTTTGGAGATTTGACATCAAACATTGCAGTTTGTACTCTATCAAGTATGAATCTACTAAGAGACATCTCAAAATCATCCATTATCAAAGAAGTTGCAATAGCTGGCAGACTATTATCTGAAAATAAAGGAATTGATTCTCTTGTAAAGTCTATAATATCAAATGAGAAAATTGACACGATCATATTATGTGGTAAAGATACACTTGGACACAAACCAGGTGATTCTTTACTCTGTTTATACAAAAATGGAATGGATGTAAACCAAAAAATTATTGGTTCTTCAAGTCCACATCCAATATTGACAGTTACAAAAAAGCAAGTATCAAAATTTCAAGGACAAGTAAAAATCATAAATAAAATAGGTCAAATTAGTATTTCACAATTAAAAACTGTGATTGAGACTCTGAAGCAAACTCAGTAACCGTCTATCTGTCTTTGTCTGTTTATCTGATTCTTTTTTTGATACTCTTTTAGAATATCATCTGGAGTCATGTTAAGTTCAAGTGATGCTTGAATTACAAAATGCCAAATGTCTATTAGTTCTTCACGGGCTGCAGCTTCATCAAAGGGTGTAGGTTTTTTCCACCACTTCCAATTTGTGTTTCTCTGAAGCTCAACTGCTTCATGAATTATTGCTGTACAAAGTGCAGAAACCTTTCCTTGAGTATCTTTTGGATAATGATCAAGATTCATCATTTTTTCAAGATTTTTCTGGAGATTGAAAATTGTATCTAGCTTATCGTCCATTGTTCTATTTTTTAATTTGATATCTATAACCTTTTTTAGAAACGAATCATCTTTTTGTATCTATCAAACCTTTTCTTGATATCAGGTCTTTTCAATCCAGTTATTCCATATACTCCATATTTTTCCACTGCAAAAGAACCCATGACGTTTCCATATGCTGCAGCCTCTCTGATAGTTGAAGTTTTGATACTGTTTTTGCTTGATAGGTATCCTATCATTCCGCCCGCAAAAGAATCACCTGCGCCTGTAGGATCTACAATATTTTCCATTGAAAAGGCAGGTGATGAGAATATGATATCCTCATAAAACAACAAAGATCCATGTTCACCTTTTTTTATTATAACATACTTTGTTCCCCACTCCATGATCTTTTTTGCAGCTTTGATCAAGTTGTGGTTCTTTGTAAGCAACTTTGCTTCTTCATCATTGATTACAACTGAATCAACAGAGCCCATCATCTTGATAACATCATTTCTTTTACTTGATATCCAAAATTCTATTGTATCACACATTGAAAACTTGACTCTATCAAATTCCTTTAGAATTTTGGTGTTCTGTGCAGGATCATTGTTTGCAAGATATACAAACTCTGATTTGCGATATTCCTCTGATACGACAGGTTTGAAATCCCCCAATACGTTAAGTTCTGTCTTGTTGGTTGTTCGCATACTCAAAGTTGAATCATAGCTTCCATCATATCTGAATGTCTTGCCTTTTGCATGAACTACTCCGCGTGTGTCAACAAATCGATTCAGTATATTTTGATAGCTTTTTGGAAAATCCTGACCTACAACTCCAATCAAGCCAGGCTTGTCAAAGAAACTTGCAGAGATTGCAGCATATGTTGCTGCTCCCCCTAATGCATTTTTAACAACTTTTGTAGGAGTTCTTATTGTATCGTAAGCTATTGATCCAAATACGGTCAGCATACCCTTTTGCTGATTTTAGGAACCGTGTATAAATTCTCTGGCTTCTTGTTCTGTTGGATAATATGTAAATGGAACATTTACTGATATTATCGAGATTCCATACTTGCTTGTTCCACTCAACTTGACATTTGGAACACTAGTACTATTGTCATATTTGTCAAGAATTGCATTATCTGCAGTAAATGGTGCCTGAGATGAAATTTTTCCCATGGGCGGTATTACAAGTGGTTGTAGCGTACCTGTACCAAGGTTCTCATTGTTAATTGATATGACAAAGTCTGTTTGTCCTACGTTAATAGGAATCAATGAAGGATTTTTGAATTGAAGTGTCATATTGTATAGCGAATTATCACCATTTCTCTGCATTATCTTGCTGTCAAGTATTGAGATGCTGAGGCTAGTGGCAGACAGATACTGAGAATATCCAAATATTCCTACAGCAGCAACAGCACAAACTACTATAATTATTATCTTTGAACGTTTTTCCACGATAATAAATTGAAATATTCCCTTTTAGGACTATACGGAAAAAAAATCCAGATAAGTTGTGTAAATATTTTGATCAGTTTTCTAAGCTACTTAGAGCTAACAAAATAAATCAAGTAAATCAGGATTGAAAGTTACGAAATGGCAAGAATCAAGATAAAATACGGTCAAAATGAAATTGAAGTAGAGTCAAAGGACTTCTATATAGACAATGAAAGCGTAGAGCAAGTCATATGCAATCTAGCGTCATTTGTAAAAGATTCTACAAATAACAATACGCAGTACGAGTATTCCTATGATCAATCTCTTCCACAAACAACCGGACTGTTAAATTCACTTAATGATGCTGAGGTTCACGAACCAGAATTTTCTACGCCTACATTTATCGACAAAGATCAGATTAGGAACAAAATGCAGGTATTGATTAGAGACTCTTTCTTTGACCAGGCACGAACTGTTTCTGAGGTAGTAGCACAACTACGAGAATATGGCTGGGCTACAGTCCCACTTGACGTATCAAAAACACTTGCAACCATGGCCTTTACCCATGAACTTCAAAAGGACTTGCGAGAAAAACGCAGCTATTATTCTAAAGTAAAGTTGCTTCAAGTCAATTAGACATTAAATCCACACTTTTCACACGAATCAAAGACATCCCCTTCTAGGTGATCAAAGTGCGTTTTGCATTTAAGACAGGTGTGATGCATATCAAAATATCCATCTTTTTCAATCTCTCCAACTTGCTTGGATGACAATTCCATACTGCCACATTTTATACAATGACACCCACATTGCATGTGACTCGTTGATATTTTACTATTAATAATCTGAGTTGAAATTTTATCTCAAGTCTTTTCTGGCTTGGATGTTGTCTTTGATCTAGTCTTTTTCATAATTATGATTCCAACAACTCCTGCTGCAATAATACCTCCAATCAAAAGGTAGACTGATGTATTATCAGATTGACTTGTAGACACGGTGGTGCTTCCTATTGTAGCATTGTCAGATGAACTAGATATGCTAGTTTGTCCTTGCCCGACTGCTCCTCCTGTTATCTGAATAGTGCCATTTTTGGCTGGTTCAAATCCAATCCAGGCATGCGTTGCATTATTGTGAAATTCTTGATGTAATGTAGCATTGCCATTTAATGTCACATCGTATGGACCAGCTAAAAGTGCTTGTGGCATTATCACAGTGATTGGTACATTTGCTTTGTCAACATTAAACGAGTATGCTCTTGATGATTCATCAAAAGCATAGTTTCCAAGTCCTGATACTGTTCTTACTCCAACTGCAACATTATTTCCTGCCAGTTGAACAGTCTGAATGTTTACAGGTTCATTTATCACATATTGTAATGAAAATCCATTTCCATGTTGACCTAGGCCAAGATTTCCAAGATATACTGGTCTACCATTTGCCCAGACCATGTCAACTCCTTTTGGAAAATGAAATGCGGTATAATCAGTATCTTGTGGTTCATAATAATTCCATTTCCATACTCCATCAGTATTTGTTACTGCATTTACTAGATCATACTTGACCAAAGTCATATTTCGTTGTGAAACATTGATGATAATGGATAATGGTGCCTTTTGGATCTTGGCATATTCAACCGAATTGCCGTTACTGTCTGTGACATTGAGATTAGTCATATTGCCATTTATAGTATCAATTTGAATTGGTTTCAAATTTGCATCAGTAGAGTTGATCTCATGTGTTACATGTGCAGTACCGTTTTCATCAATGGTAACCCTGACAACTTCATGGGGAGTATCACCCATAGACAACTGCTGACCGAATGCTTGGGAGCCTGAAAGAACTAGTATTGGTATGATAAGAAGACTTAGAAGAATTTTCAACTCTAATTTCCTATTCTGATATGCTTATGCGCACGATCTTTGCTTCCTGTTGAGGACAATCATTTTTGTCTTTTGGAAGCTTGACAATCTTGTCTGCCACATCCATTCCTTGCAGAACTTGGCCAAAGACAGTATATTGCTTGTCTAGGAATGTGCTATCTGTAGTTACGATGAAAAACTGAGAGCCTGCGCTATTTGGATCCGTGGCTCTTGCCATTGATACTATGCCTCTAAGATGAGATCTGGAGCTGAATTCTGCCTTTATTGTATATCCTGGTCCGCCCATACCCCAATTGCTCTTATCTGACTTCTTTGTATTTGGGTCTCCTCCTTGAATCATGAAACCAGGAATTACACGATGGAACAGTGTTCCATCATAAAAGTTACTTTTTGCTAATTTGGTAAAATTTCTCACAGTTTCTGGAGCAATATTGGGGAATAATTCAAAAACTATGTTACCAAAATTTGTTTCAACGGTTGCCTTGGACACGTCTTGACAACTGATTTTTAATCATAAGAACTTTTCTCCACTTACTTCCATAGTAGGGTGAACGAAATTACTAATTCTGTATGGTGATAATAAATTCATAAAATAAAAACATTTTAGATAATAAATTTCTGTTTGTAAAATTTCTTCAAAAACTATGATTCTGTGATACAAACACACAATCTTGTTTTTGTGTCAAAGTCAAACTTTCAAGTATCAAAAATTATTACCAAAAACATAGTAACAGTCTTATATAGAACATCTTGAAATTAAAATTCGTGAATCGTACTACTCAAAGCACAAGCATCAAACAAGCAATCAATGAATTGCTTGACAAAGGCCTTACAGATAAACAAGATATCTACTCCAAAGTAGTAGAAGAACTTGGGGTTCCAAGACCAACCGTAAGACGAGTAGCTAGAGATCTTCGAAACGAACTTCTACAAAAAATAAAGATTTTGCAATCTGAAGTTCCAGAGATAGAGATCGCTCAAGGAAAGTCTACTCAAAGCACTGATTAGCATTTACCCCTTTTTCATTTTTACAAAGTCCTTTTTTATTCTGAAAATCTGCATTACTATTTATATTCAACCATCAGAGAGATAAATTCATGGAGCGTCAGTATGACACACCTACAATAGTAACAAGTTGTCTTGCAATAACAATGACTATAATGTATTTTGTCATGCCAGAAGCTACAAAGCAAATATTTATCGTTTTTTCAGCCATCTCATGGTTCTTGGTAGCCATATGCTGGTTAGCTCTGAAAAGCACTCAGTATATGCACAGATCTGAGGACCACGAACACGTAGAAAAAAAAAAGCTAGCTAGTCACAGCAGCGGCCAAACCCTGCAAATGACATCAAATCAGATTAGTCAGGCAAAATCTGAATTAAATGCTGAATTAGATTCGCTTCGAAGTTCACTTAAGAATAAAGATGAAGAGATTGAGAGTCTAAAATCTGAAATATCAAATCTTAACACACTAGTTGAGATCGAGAAACTAAAAGTAGATCTTGCCGACCTAAAGACTTTGGCTGCAAAGGAAAGCAGTAAAAAGAAAAAATAGCTACTTACAGTGTGCACAAACGTGCTTACCGTGATTTTCTTTACATGAAGGACAACTTATTGCTCCGCCATAATGGCAGTCACATCTACATCCATCATTTAGTTTCTCTTCTGATATCAAGTGGTATGAATATAAAATACGTCAACTTAATATTTAACAATACGGAATTGTTGGCATGAAGTTGTTAATCGGCGCAATTTTTGGATTCTTAATACTCTTACTTCCAAGTCTTACATTACAAACATCTCAAGGTACAGAATGGGATCAGAAGCTAGTGCCTGAAGAAAATGTTGTAGTGGAAAAAAGTATTGTTTCTATGTATATTCCAGGAGATAGCAAATTACCATTTGGTTGTGTTTGGGGAACAGTACAAAACCCTGCACCAGGATATCCTGTTGAAATTGAGATATATCAAAATGGAAAACCAGTTTATGTTGCACAAACTGATGTAAACAGTGATGGTTCGTATCAACATTATTTCAGAGTGAAATCTGTAGAAGGTGACAAAGTCATCCACATCTTTGAAGGAAATTACACCGTAGATATCTTCAAATCAGTTGTAAAAAGTACACCCGGTACAACTTCAACCTAAATTTTTAATTTAAAATAAAACGGGCCCGGAGGGCTTCGATCCCTCGACCTGTAACTTAGGAGGCTACCGCGCTATCCATGTTTCGCGTCAATTAGACTCTGCGCTACGAGCCCAGAAAAAACCACACTTGGTAAGCATTTAAGCGTAATCCAGATTTGAGATGATCATCTGATGAATTTGTTGCCAATCAGGATCGTTGTCATTATTCCATTTTTCATAATACACAACATCTTTGAGACCTAGACGTGGCAACCAACCCGCACTCTCTAGGTCTGGCTTGTCTGCAAAATTTGATACGTGTCCAAGACAAAGATAAGCTACGGGAACCACATGTTCTGGAATCTCGAGAATTTTTTTAAGATCATCATTTGAAAGTATACTGACCCAGCCAACACCAATTCCCTCTGCTCTTGCTGCAAGCCAAAGATTTTGTATCGCACAACAAACACTATAGATCCCTGTTTCTGGAATACTTGATCTTCCTATTACAAAAGGACCAAACTTTGTAGGATCATATGTGATACATATGTTTACAGCACAATCTAAAATTCCTTCAAGTCTTAGTGACAAGTACTTTGATCTTTTTGGATCCTCAACAAGAGTAGAGGAGCGAATTCGTTCCCTGTCAAATGAATCTCTAACCTGTTTTCGAGTGTCTTTATTTTTAACCAAAATAAAGTTCCATGGCTGGGAAAATCCCACAGATGGGGCATGATGTGCAGCATTGAGTATCCGTGTAAGCGCTTTTTCATCAATTAGCTCTGAAGTAAAATGAGACCTAACATCACGTCTAGAAAATACTGCCTTGTAAAATCCATCCTTTTCCTCTGGTGAAAAATCACCAATCATATGATAGTCACTTGGTGCATTGCATATTATTCTTGTTTTCTTATGTTATTACTTCTTGGCATGATTATCATTTTCATGTGCAACAAAGCCTATTTTCTTAAACGTTAATAACGTCTAGAGAAAGCTCGTATTCTAACGGGCCGGTAGTCTAGTCTGGTTAGGATACCTCCCTGACACGGAGGTGGTCGAGAGTTCAAATCTCTCCCGGCCCATTTCTTTTTATTCAATACCGTCAGATACAATTCATGATAAAATTTACAATAAAAGAATCAGAATTTCTAAAGGAAAATGAGGGATGTAGAATAGCTACGTGTACAAATGATGTACCTCATATTGCTCCTGTCTCATATTATTTTGAAGATGGTTTTTTTTACTTTGCAACAGATTATGACACAAAAAAATATGCAAATTTAAAAAAGAACAACAAAATTGCAATTTCTGTAGACTTGTATCTGCCTGGTCAACACAAAGCTGTTGTTGTCCAAGGATCAACTACTTTCATAGAAAAAGGCCCACAATTCAAAAAGCTATATGAAACATTTTTCAAAAAGTTTGCTTGGGTACGAAATGATCCTTGGAAAGAAGAGGAAGCACCGTTTGTAAAAATTACTCCAAAAACTAAAATAAGTTGGGGTCTAGGCTAGCTATTAAAATTCACATCAAAGTCTTTGATAACTGAAGTCAAAAATGATTCGATAGTTGCTTGTCCTTTTACCTCATATGTTACTGATTGATTGGTTGTTATGTCAGAATATTGCTTTGCAATACTATCACTATTTACAAGATCAAATGTTGTAGGTATGGTGACATTATTATTTGCAAAAAGTGCAGGTCTTCCAGCTTCTGGAATGTCATCTGTTGTAAAGTGTCCATCTCCAAGAACTTGTCCATTTGCATATAATTGATAATTAATTGTAGCAACAGTCAATACAATCGAAGTAGGATTTTGAAGATTAAATCTTACATCAAGATGTGCGCGTTTTTCTAATTTGTTTTCATCAAGAATTTTAATGCTCTCAACTTTTACTACTACTTTGTTAAGATCAGGCTGGAAAGAATCTGCGTATACAAAGAAGAATAACATCATTGCACCAAGACCAGCAAAACAGGCTAGTATGACTAACCTTCCCGTATTTATCAAATCTAAAAGCTACGTGGTCTGTTCAATTAAAAAACCTTCGTCAAATG
>CAZWSG010000005.1:0-103282 GCA_964636595.1 uncultured Nitrosopumilaceae archaeon | reverse complement strand
TCATAGCCAAATTCTTTGAGTTTTGTATCAAATCCATCATACATCTCATCAACTAGAACTTTCATTATCAATACTCCATTTGAAACTCATATTATTATGTTAGGATGTTAAATGTGAGATCTTCTAACATATCATATCTAATAGTCTTTTATTGCTTTAAGTAACTTAACATTATGTTCCAAATGATTTTCAGGATAACAGTCAAGCATTATCCCGTTTGTCACATTATGAAATTTCCAATTATTACATTGTGTGTCATACTCTAGATTAGAATTATCGAATTTCCAGTCAAACCCATTATGTATTTGTACATCAGGATAATTATGACCACGAATAAGCGTAATCATATTAACAGAATAGTTTACAATTATTTTACCATAGAGCGCATTTGGATAAAGATAAACCACATGTGGATGAGTAGTGATTGCATCAAACTCTTTTTGTGTTACATACTCATTGTGTAATAAAATTACTTTATCATATTGTGACAAAACAGAGGGATTTTTATCCACATCAATATCTGTAAGTGTGTAATATCCCAAGGATTCTAGAATACTTACAGCATGTCCGCTTGCAGTATATCCCAGAGGAACAGTAGTGTAGATCACAGATGTCAGACAAGTTGTGTTACAGTCACCTGCATAATACGAGTAAAAACCATGTTCAGAATATGCGGATGCAGTAAAAACAGGAATGATAACTACAGATTTTTTGACATTATTCTGTACTGAAACTTGAGATGTTCTTTCTTGTTGTACCTTTGACACAAAATTGTCATCTAGTTCTATCACACCATTTTGAATTAAATATTCAATTCCATGAATAAATTCAATATCTGGAACATCTCCCCGACTCCAAGAATATGCAATCTTTTTTACAGAATCAGGCATCATAAAGCCATCCACATTTGCTACAAGATCTTCCACTGGAATAATCCGATGTTCTACAAGCCATTTCATATTGTTTACAAAATCAGTATCAGAGATCTCCGCCTGAGACCACAATAATGCAACCTGTTTTATCCACACAGGTACAAGATTTGCTGTAACATCAGCACGGACATTTTCAAGTTGAATAAACAATCCAGACATTAGAAAAATCATTACGATTGCAATCAGAGTTATAGATTTCACACAAGATTTGAAAGTACACAGTTTTTAGATATTATGGATGATTTCATCAAACACATTTTGTATGACGTATTGAAAGTTTAGACTTTCTAATCTTGGCAAATTTTTTTGGAAACACCTAAGATTATGGAAAATACAAGGTAAGTTTTTGTTCACGAATAAGTGTATATAAGTCCAAATTTTCCTCTAAGATATGATCAAGACAATTAGCGTCGCAGGATTGCAAGAGGGAACACCATTTAAGAAACCAACCGTAACCTTAGAAGAATTAGCAGACATAGCATCACCAGTGCACCTTACGTGGATCGAGTGTGTGGTGGATAACATCATAGGAGAAACCCCAAAAATCTTAGAAAAATTAAACATAACCATGGACCCTTCAGTACTATTATCAGGATATGTATCAAGTTATGAAGATAGAAGCGACACGTTAGGACTCATGATACCTTTCGTAGTTCCAGGAAACAACAAAACTTTGACCGCACCCATTTTGATTTTTATGAAAAAAGATTTGATTGTAACTATTCATGATGATTACGGCGGCAAGATTACACGTTTGTACAATTATGCTCCAACACTTTTACGAAAACTTCCAAAAGAAGCAGACAGTTGGGCAGATAGACAGACCATACTTTTAGCAAGAATCATAGATGAGATTAGCGAATCCAATTTTTCCATATTACGTCTCATAGTAGAAAGAGCAGAACAATTTGAGATAGACATTGCAGGTTCAAGACAAGTTACAAGAGACATATCTTTGGAACTATCAAACGTGCGAACATCATTATTGACTTTTTTGAATGCAACATGGGCAAGTTATGACACAGTACACAATCTAAAATACGGTGATGCCGAGATGGTCTCAGATGACGAAGTAATTCTTGCAAAATTTGAGGTAATTCTTGGAAGATTAGACAGGCAGATACAAATGTCAGAAAATATCATGCAAATGGTTGCTACTGGAGTTAATGTAGTCCAGACTGAAGTTACAAACAAGGTTACCATCCTCATCATTTGGTGGACAGTAGCTGGAACAGCTGAACTTGTGCCAAACACAATAGCCACAGTCTTTGGATTGTATCCAAACCACGAGATCGTATTTTGGCCCATTGTTACTACCGTTGTTACATCAGCAGCATTAGCAACAGCGGTTGCCTACTTTTATGTAAAAAAATTCTTTGGACAAAGTCTAGGGTTCAACAAACTGAAAAAGTTTCGAAAACAGTCTACTCAGTAGACTTTTTGACAAAAAGTTCTTTTTCAAACATTTGTCAGTTTTAATTGTTAATTTTTTATAAAAGTGTCATAATTTCTTTGAAAAATTATTCAAAGATACCGTAAATCAACAAAACTGCGATCAATTATTCAAAGTAAAAGATTCATAAATCGAGTTTACCAATGTCGAAGAATTATAGCTCATGAAAGAATTTGGTACCCTAGAATATGTTCTGGACACATATTCAAAAAACTGGACTTGGAAACTAACTGGCCCCAGAGCAGTAAGCATGGTGGCTCGTGTCATACCTCATGCATGGTATGGTAATGGTCCAGAAGAAGCCATAGTACCAGACACAATCCAAAATGTAGAAAAAATAAAATGGATAATGGACAGATATCCACTTGAGATAAGATCAAAGTCAATATGGCATAGAAAAGTGCGCAAGGTCATTGTGCCTCAAAAAAAATGGACCCGAATTGAAAAGCTTCGCAAGGCAAGCCCAGGACATCAATTTCGTGGCAACTTGCTTGACTTTCAGAGAGAAGGTCTTGATTTTCTACTAAAATCATATGGTAACGCATTATTAGCAGATGAAATGGGCCTCGGAAAAACGGTACAAACCTTGGCATACCTTGCAACAGAAAAAAAGACATTCCCGGTACTAATCGTAGCTCCTCTTGTCACATTAAACAATTGGCAGAGAGAAACTCAAAAATTCCTCAAAAAACGTAGTCGCAATGGAAAAATTTCAGAAAATGAATATCCATCATCCGTATTGATAAGAACCGGTAAAGCGCAAGAACTCGGAAAATATGATGTATACATCATAAACTATGATTTACTCCATAAAAGAATAGACGATCTAGCAAAATTAAATATCAAAACAATTGTTTGTGATGAAGTACAACATCTAAGATCAAAGACAACCAAAAAATATACAGCTGTGAAAAAACTTGCCGCACTTGATTCTGTCAAATACAGAGTCGGCTTGTCTGGAACGCCCATTTATAACAGAGGTTCTGAAATATGGCCAATTGTAGACATACTAAGACCAGGCCTTCTTGGAACGTTTGAAGAATTTTGTGAATATTTCTGTTATGTGAATGAAAAAGGAAAAGCAATAGTTCTTGAAAACAAACGTGCAAGCCTAGGTGAAGAATTACGCAAACATGTCATGCTAAGACGAAAAAAATCAGACGTTCTAAAAGAACTAAAAGACAAAGTCAGATACAAAGAACTCATTGATTCAGATATCAACTATTACCAAGCAGAGCTTGGCAAAATTTGGGAGCGATTGGAAGAAGAACAAAAAAGTGCAACAAGTGCTTTTGATAAATTTTCATCATACAAGAGAGCAATACAAAGTGAAAGACAAGCTGCAGGGGTTGCAAAAGTTCCACATGTCATAGAATTTGTTAAAAACATAATGGAGATTGAAGAAAGCGTTGTAGTATTTTGTCACCACAAGGCAATACATGAATTACTTCACAGAAGTCTCTCAGAATATTCTCCAGCATCAATCATAGGAGGTCAAAGTGATAAGGAAAGACAAGAAGGAATAGATAGATTCCAAAATGGAGAAACCAAACTAATAATCGCAGGCCTTAGAGCAGGAAATGTCGGTATAAACTTGAGCAGAGCACGATATGTAATATTTGCAGAACTGGATTGGAGTCCTGCGATACACAGACAAGCAGAAGATAGACTACACAGAATCGGGCAGAAAAACACGGTTTTTGCATATTATCTCATGGGTAACGGTACACTAGATGATCATGTGGCAAATGTTTTGGTAGACAAGAGCTATGAAATTGATGCAATCATGGATGAAAAAGTAGAGACGTTTGAGAACAAAGAAAAGGCAGAACTTATCCTAGCACAGATTCACGACAAGCTAACCCACAGCATGATAAAATAATCTATTCTTCTTGTACTCTATATTGATCAAAAAAGTCTTGACCTTCTCCTAGTTTTTGAATCAGAAATGATTCTAGTTTTTTTATAACCTGTGCTCTTTCCATCCTTCCTTCAATGGTATTATAATGAGTGGATTTTGATTCGCGGAATTTCTTATAGCTCAATGCCTTCATGGTAGACAATACAAGTCACCTACACAAGTAGTTTTGTGTTACTATATCAATAGAGAATTTGATCTTAGAATTTAGTTGCTATGACAAGTGTTGTTGTAGCAACAACATGCGGAATCTTACGGATCTTGTTTTCAATGATTTCCTTGAGCAATTCCACGGTATTTGACTCGACAATGACCAAGATATCATGCGGACCGGTTGTTCTTACACACTCTTTTACGCCCTCGATTTCCCTTATCTCATCAATAATTCTTGCCTCAGAACCTGATTCACAGTTTATCATGACGCATGTTGTTTCAATATTCCTGTTGAGTTGTGAGGCCTGGAGCATAAATAGAACTGGTACTATTTTTACATATTATATATACTCAACAAGGTAGCTGATTTTTCATAAAATTAGCTTATCGATCAGACTAAACTACTCTGAGAAAAGATTACAGCGTGGAATATTTTGAACTAGATGTGTATAAAATTTCTTCCCAAGAATCAAATTGAAAAATAATATCGAGTAAAAAAATGTCAAGTCAAACATTAAGTGAGCTTGTAAAGACAGCTGACAAGATAACAATAGATGAGATCAAGGGCAAAAAAGTCACCCTAAAAATAAGCTGGTTTGATCTAAAAGGAGTAAGAAAGTCAAAAAAGTTCCTGCTCAATGAAAAAGACAAGATAGAATTTTAAAAGTTCACACATCCTGTCCGCGTTATAAATCCCCCCAAACCCTCTTTTTCTATTTCAACAAATCATAAACTAGGACCGCATTAATAGACATCATCAATTATAACATAAAACAAGCACGCATCTAGATTCAGAGAGACATCGATAAAAGATCATTTATTACTACAAAAATTGTCGTTCAGAATAGATCTCTTTGATCTGAAACATCATCTTCAAAAAATTCACGTAAATCATCTTGTTCTTCAAGTTCAAATTTGTCAATATCATCAATATCCGAACCTGTTATATCAAATTCGAGATCCAATTTGTTAATCACATCATAATGCCTTGCCAAGATCACCTTTTACAGCAGGCAAATGTTGTTGCAATACTAAATCATAGTTATTTTTGCTACCATCTAGCGTTGTAAGAAGATTACCCAGTATTGCCCCACTAGTAGTGTTAACAACTTTGAAAACATAATCGCCAGGTTTCATAGACCAAAAGTATCCTTCACCATGAATGTTCAGAGAGGATTCAGATATTTTGTTACCATTGTAGTCATACATATCAATCGCATAAGTTTTTCCAGATGAAGTTAAGAGATGTGTTTGGTTGTACACGGTAACTGTTACAAGATTTTGTACTACCGGAGGCCAAGGTGCAATTAGTTTGATATCATTTTCGTCTCCAGGCTGAAGCGTTACAGGTACAGAAGAAAATGTAAGATGTGTATTTATTTTGGCACTGACTACATAGTGGTCACCATATAATACAGTAGACGGAAGATAAAACTTGGACGCTATCCCATCAGGGTCAGTAGTTACAGTTTCTCGTGTTTTATTATCTTGTGATATGACAGACACACTTGCATTAGGAATTGGTGTTTCTCCATCATGATAATAAACCGAAACAAGCATGGCGCCACCTTCAGGTATATTGATATCCAAACTCTGTGTTGGATTATCAAGTGTAACCAAGTTTGTACTTGATAGCATACCACCAACATAGGTCGCTATTTTGTATTGGTGATACAATGGAAGTGTAGCTATAATTACAGGATTGCCTGATACAGATGGCAAGTTTAGATATGGTACTCGATCAAAATCACGATAAACTTTCAATGACATCATATAAGCACCGACCCGATCCCCATCAGGATATTTCATATTCAAAGTAAGGGAGCCATTGAGTTGAACATACGAAGTAGTCTTAGGAGGTGGCTGGTCCAACTGGTGAGATACTAAAACAGGTGTGGTTGTAGGCAATTTGGCAGATGTAGACGCAATCGGTTTTGAGATAGAGGTAGTCTTTGACACTGACGTAACAGGTTTGATATGTACATGATCAAGTCCAGCGATACCAGACAGAGTTGTAATTTTCATATGTTTTGATTGGACGTAATCAATTATACTTGAGAGTTCATCAAATGATGCGGTATCAACTGTGTTGGCATATTTTCCATTTGTATATGCTGCAAAATTTTGAGGGTGTAAAAGAATTACATCGTAACCATATTTTGTGATGTGAGAGTTTATGTTAGCAATTATAGTATCTTTTGGTATGCTTGTCCAGTATGACTCATTTCCAAGGTCAATTTGAAAATCAGTCATAGAAGGCACATGATAAAGTCCCAAGGAATCTTTGTTTGCAACTACCTTCCCATTTGTTGTAACAAATTTGTCCTCATTCCACACGCTGGAACTTATTACATTCATTTTCAGTTGTTTTAATGCCTTTAACGTATCATTATCATACAAATCATAAGGTGCAACAAACGCGTTGGGTTTTTCACCCAGCATTTTTTGTAATACTTGATTCGTATTATTCAGAAATGAGATCTGTGCAGACAGAGTACGAGTAGCAAGATTCTCATTTCTCCATCCATTGTTTGCTAATTCTATCGTAGCATGATGCGGTTTAAGATTATTTTTCAGATATGAAACTAGTTTAGAATCTGAAGAAAACCCAGATCCTATAACTCCTATTGTTAAACTGGCATTCTTTTTCTGAAATACATCCATGATTTTTGTTTGAACATCTGGTAGGTATGATCCCTGAATATCATCGAGTCTGAACACTACACAGGGACATGAATTTGTAGAAGAGGCAATTTTTATTTTTGCAGATGTGTGATTTGTAGTCGTGACAGATGAGATAGGCTTGATCACCGACGAAGATGAATGAGATATGCCATTGAAGGATGTAGTAGTAGATGAAATTGCCAATACGGGAGATATCATGCCAAATACCAAAAGCAGTGTAAAAACACCAAACAGCAGGATTTGCTTGCAATTATGGATCAAATTTCCTTTCATTAGTCCCATTTTTTGGATGATTGATAGGTATTTGGAGGCTAGTTGAGTCAAATGGTGTCAAAATTCTTAAAAAACATTTTCTACACAGAAGATTTTCTACTCGACATTTTCTAAAAGACACAATCAGAATAAATTATAACAAACACAACTACGTCAGTTTTTTAAACTATAAAATTAAAGAAGTTATTATTTGAAAAATATTCATTTTCCAATAATGTTTTTTCTCATCACATTACTATCATTAATCACTAATGCCTCTGCACAAGATGAAATTACAGATAAAAACTTGCATTATTTCATACCTAAATGGTTAGCAGATAAAAGCCCATCAAAACAATACATCTCAGGAATTTCTGCAGACAGTGTTGTTTGTCAAGTAGATCTACAACTAATTATAAAAAAAGAGTTTAACTCTCCGGCATGTGTGAGACCTGAAACTGCCAACATATTACTCGAACGAGGTTGGACAAAAAACATCACTTCTACAATCTATGGAGTTTTAGAACAAAATTATAGTAAAACAGGATATGGAAATGGAACCATGATTGATTCATACAACATAGTTGTACAGACAAACATTACTAACATGTCATCCATGTTACATTTTCAAGTTTTCTTTCCTAATGAAACATTATACAAGAGTGATTATGTATCAATTAACAATGTACAACCACATGGTTACAAATATCATGTGGATGTAAAACTAGATGAAAGTGACAGTCAAGATGGGTTCAAGACAATTATCTCATACAATAATGAATCATCTACAATACACATGCCACCGCCAAATGAGATACAAGATAATTTTGGAGTCGATGAAATATACCCAACAAAAAAAGGGGGAGCTCAATGGTACATGAATACAGATAACATAACAAATGATACATTGTTTTCTACAATTCCTAATTCCAATAGTAGTTGTGATGACCCAATGTTGTGTACGCTACTTTACAAGAATCAGGACTGGAATTCATGGCATGCAAAAAGAATAGACGTACCAGAAAATGAAGGAATTAGACTTGTAGTAAATGCCCCGCCAGGAATACTTTGGTTAGATACTGAAATGACAGGATATTATAAATTAAAAAATAGTGCACACTATCCTCAGGAGTTTACCCATGTCATAAGAAGTGGTAGTCCGCACTCTTCAATTTGTCACGGGTATTCATATTACTTGAGCATAACATATGATGGGAACATGGCAGAGATTCAAAAATCACTTTATCATGCAGGAGACATATCCAGTTATTCAGAGACATTTGTTTCTAGTGGAATTACAACTCCATTAAACGAGCGTTGGTTTGGAATGAAGACCATAGCATACAATGTAAACAATACCGCTGTGAAATTAGAAATATGGATAGATGATCAAGATAACAACAATTGGCACAAGGCTTTTGAACAAATAGATACTGGCTGGTCAGTTCCAGGCAATCCAGCAGAATATGGGTGTAAAAATATTCAGACTGGATCTCCTATGAGTAGTAATGATGTCATATCATGGGGTGGTACTGAACAACAATTCAGAGCAGACAATGCGGAAATTGATTTTAAAAATCTAAGCATAAGAGAAATAGACCCACCAATATCTTGAGTTGATCACGTTACAAGGAATTGTTTACCAGTTAACAATAACATATGAAAATAAATGTCGATTTTGATCAATAAGGAAATACAATCAGAAATAAGCTAGATGTTAAAATCCATTAACAACAGATCTGTTTTTACTCAGAGTGGTAAATCCAATTACTATCAATATTGACAGCACCAATGCAATAGATTCTATTCCATGAAATTCAGGAATGGTTTGAACATGTGATGATGAAACGGGCATAGTCAACCCAGTAACACCTGCAAATGTAGTAATTCGCAGGTTTTTTGATTTTACAGAATCTATCAGAGAGGACAAATCTTGGATTTCATTTTCGGCCACTACATCAACATATACGTTGTTTTCCAGTTTTGCAAAATTCTGAGGGTGTAGTAAAACTACAGCATAACCATACCTGTCAACATATGCGTCTATTTGATTCAGGATTGTAGGTATTGGAACTTTTATCCACGTTCCATTTCCATTATCTCGTTTGAAGGTTGTCATGGCTGGAAGATGATACAGTGTAGGATTTGATGTGACAATATTTTTCCCATTTTGTACAAAATAAGAAGCCTTGTCACTAGATGTATCTGCGCTAAAAATTTTAATTCCAACAGATTTTAAAATCCCAATTGTATCTCCATCAAATCTATTATAAGGTGGAATAAAGACTTGAGAATATTGTCCAAATATCATATGCATTTTGCTACTAGCCTGTTGTAGTGTTTCAAGTTGCTCTTCTTGACTTAGCTGTGTATAGTCCACATGATCCCATCCATGAATATCCAATTCGAATAACCCTTTTTGTTGTCCTTCTGCAATTTTTTCAGTAATGGGTGACACCTGATTTATTTTGTGCATGATCAGTCCCAAAGAAAGACTTTGATTTTTTGCAATAAATTGGTTCAGTACACTTAGCTGTACAGTGGTAAGAAAATCACTGTTGGTGTCATCCAATCTAAAAATGACACATCTACATGCACTCTGCGTAGATTTGTAAGAAGTTGTAGAGTTGTCCATTTGTGCATTTGCGTTACTTATGAACAAATAAGACGTTAAGTTAGAAGACAGGATAAAAATTGCTATCACTGTCAAGAGCTTTTTATTTTCTAGAATTTTGATATGTTTAACCTTGAATTCAAAAAATATCATATATACACGTGGTCAGTCATGACAATCTAAAAAGATTTCAAGCTTGTACATATTATTTATTTTGTAACTTTGTTAAGCTACATTGATAGGAAAATCCCAAATACGTAGTCCACATCCACATTTCAAGTAGAATTTATTGAGATCCATGATGTGAATCAAGGATTTTCCTGTCTTTCAAATAATTAATGTCAATTAGAACCTGTTTATCAGATATAGTTCCATTTTCATTCTGTGCAAAAACACCATCAAGCCAACTGGGATATGGTTTACTATTCATGTTAAATGGAATTTGTTTTAAAGGAACTATCTTTATGCCGTTACTTTTTATGGTGTCAATAAGCGATTCAAGATTTTTAATTTGATTTTCATCTACTTCATTAGTATAGTGTGAGTGGATTCTAAGCGCATATTCTGGAGGATGAAGTACTACTACAGAATAGCCATATTGTTGTATATCAGACATCATCATGACAAGAAGATGTTGATTATCATAGTGACGCCAAATGTTACCATTATTGGTCAGATTACTAGTCTGCATATTCCCAGGTATGTGATAAATTCTAGTGTTATTGGTGAAAATTGAAGGTTCGTCTTGAGACACATCTGCTGAGATATATTGGAAATTATTTTCAAGAAATGCAATCATAGTATCTGCGTTTACGGTATCAAAGGGAGGAATAAAGGTAGATGGAGCAATTCCAAAAATATCAGAGATCTTATCATTAGTATTCTTCATGAATATGTTTTGCTGATCTCGGCTAAACTGGGTAAAATCCTCATGATTCCATCCGTGGTTTGCAAGTTCTAATGTAGGAGTTTTACCTAGTTTTGATTTTATATCATTTGTCAATTTTGAATCTAAACCTATGTGATTTCCAATTATACCAATTGTCAGACTAGCATTTTTTTGTTGGAATGTATCAATTATTTTTGTTTGTACGCTGTCTAACCAATAATCTTGGATATCATCCAGTCTAAATGCCACACACTGACATGAGGATGTAGCATATGCTGAAGATGTGTAAATAGGTATGAACATTAGGGACAATATAAGAAGAAATGCAACCAGTTTTTCCAATGTCATTTTACTCAATTATACTCCATCCTTTCAAATTCCACAAATCTAGAAAATATTTCATTTAGACATTTCCCTTTGCACAAATATTTCATTAACATGTAAAGTCACGGGTCCTGTAGAATCATCGTTAATTCGTATCTGAATCCTATTGATTGCGGATAAATCAGGAGAGCCAGTAACAACAGACTCTTTTGGATCAATTAGAATTTTCACCCATTCTCCAGATTTTATTTTACTCACTGGAATTTTGTAGGTATACCATGATGATTGAAAACCATCACTTGAAAAATACATCCAAAGTTCTTTTATTTTTGACGAATTGTCAATTTGCATCCAAGCACAGATGACATGATCACTCAGATTTAGAGTAGGTGAAATAATATTACTACGAGTAACTGTAAAAAGACCAGTTCCAGCAGTAACAAGTTTCATACTTTGTGAACCGTTTATGAAATCTTCGTTATCATAGGACTGGTTTCCACTTGATGATTGTTTAATCCAACCAGTTTGAGATTGAAAATTTGAAATTATCACGTTATGCAGTAAGACATTGGAATGCAATCCATGTGTTGATTTGAGTCCAGAAATAGTCGTAATTGTTTTTGAAAGATCTACACCGGTCAATGTGGTATGCGCCAAATTAGTTCCAACAAGAATTGTACCAGTTAGATCATCTCCAGACAGATTTGCGCCAGAGAGATTAGCCCCTGACAAGTCAGCATTAGTTAGATTAGAGTTTTTTATGGTAGCATTACGTAGATCACTGTGAGACAGATTTGCATCAACTAGGTTAGTATGAATTAGTTTGGCTTTCAACAACACTGCTCTTGTAAGATCAGATCCTTGTAGACTAGTATCTGTCAAATTTTTTAATCCAAAGTTGATGCCAATCAAGACAGCATAATCAAGATGTGCACCCCTCAGATTTGCACCGTTAAGATCTTTGCCAGATAGATCAACACCGGTCAGATTGGCATTAACTAGGTTAGATCCTGTAAGAATTGTACCAGTTAGATCTTTGTTTGCAAGATTAATACCAGGTAAAACAGCATTACGTAAATCCGAACCAACCAATTGAGTTTCAACAAGATTATTGTCGGACAAATCTGCATTGTGAAGTTTGACGTTGTTTAGATCAGTTCCAGTCAATATGGTCTTTCTTAGATTAACACCTGACAAGTCAGCCCCTGTAAGGTCTGCATCAATAAAGTTAGTCCTATAAAGAAATGTACCGGTCAAGTTTTTACCAGTCAAATCATCGTCTTGAAGATTTGCATAGGCAAGATTAGAACCAATAAGAACTGTACCAGTCAAATCATTACCTGACAAGTTAACTCCTTTGAGACTTGTTCCTGTCAAGTTCTTACCTGCCAAGTCAATGTTTCTAAGATTAGAATAATCCAAAATAGCCCCTGCAAGAAAAGCACCATCCAAATCAGTATTAGACAAGTCAACACCACTAAGATTTGTGCCAGTCAGATTCTTGTTAGATAAATCAATACTAGTCAGATTGGCATGTGCCAAATTGGCTCCAACAAGTATTGCTCCATCAAGATCAGTACTTGAGAGGTCAACACCACTAAGATTTGTGCCAGTCAGATTCTTGTTAGATAAATCAACATCATCAAGACTAGCGCCTGTCAAATCAGTCCCGACCAGAATTGTACCAGTAAGATTTTTTCCAGACAAATCCAAATTATGTAGGTATGCATGACTCAAATCCGCACCTTTGAATATAGTCCCAGTGATATTTGCACCATACAAATTTGAATATGCAAGATTTGTACCAGTCAAATTTTTTGTTGATAAATCAACTGATCTCAAATCAGCATCAGAAAGATCTTTATAACTTAAATTATTCGCACTTGTATCAACAGTACGTAGAGTTGTAAAAGATTTTAATTCTTTCATAATAATTTGTGCAATATCATCACTGTAAACTACCACGTGTGGATTTTGTGCGACATGTTGAGGATCTGCCCAGATATTGAGATTGATATATTTATCATGTAAGTCATACAACTGCAATTCATTTGTATTAGAAAAGTTTTCTAATGCTGAAAGAAATTGTGTGGTACCTACAGTACCTACCGCATTCAAATAACTACTTGTAAACGGCGGTACAAATAAAATAACTTTGACATTATTTTTCTTAAATACAGATACCATTTCGCTTAATTTTGTTAATTCATTGTTCATATCCTCAGGACATACACGAACCACATAATCAAGGGGTTTGTTGACTTCATCCAAATTTTTAATGTTGATAAATTGTGGATCTCGTTTTTCAACAAAATTTTCACCTAGTATGCCAGTAGATGTATAATTATCTGCCCCAGAAGAATTGGGATTTTCTTCAAAGTGTGATTTTAAAAGATCAACTGTAACATGTTTAGGATCAGCAATATTTGAGAAATAACTTGTTTGTTCAGGCAGCATCTTTTGGACATATGCCACAACATCCTGTATTGCAGGTGTACTAAACGATGTTTGATCGTTCCCATATTCTACATCCCCTGAGGCGCATTTAGGAACACTATCAGTATATGGCAGATAACCCAACTCACGGAATCCCAATCCATAGACAACAACTGTAGGATGTGCAGAGACCATTTGTTCTAGAAATGCACTCTGCTCAGATGGATTACCAGCACCATTTTTTGCTATATTATACACTTGAAATTGTTGTAGACCGTTTTCAGAAAGATATTGCTTTATGTAAGTTGCATTGAGACGTTCAACATAACTAGAACCAATTAGCAAAACTCTTTTTTCATCTGAGATATCAGAAGAAACATTTTCATTGTTTACATTAGCTGTGTTTCCAGATGAATATAGATCAAGATATACAAAAAGCATTGCAAATGAAATTATCAGAGCTGTAGATGCTGCAATACTTGTTTTTATTGTATTATTCATATCAATCACCTAAAACCTGAAATAAATGAAATCCTCCGGCTTTCCATCATAAAGAATCAAGATAGCAAATGTTACGCTAGTCAGAAATACTACCCAATATTGTAATTTCAAACCAGAAATTCTTTCTATCAAGTTATTCTTTTTGTAAGATACATAGTGTAAGACGATGAAACCTACGATGAGTAGAATTGGTAATTTATTCAGTGAAATTACATTTAGAGTTTTATTAATTGCAAAATCCCATACAACATACTTCCAAATCGCATAGGTCATGTTATCTACATCCTTGACTCTAAATGGAATCCAAGTTAGAAACACCAGATATTGTGTAATACCTATTGAAAGAATAATTCCCAGTTTTGTTTTGAAAAATTTACTGTTTTTTAATGAGGGGAATCTATCCAAGATAACTTTGTGCATAGCAAGATACAAACCATGTAACATACCCCATATTACAAAATTCCACGAAGCCCCATGCCATAGACCTCCCAAAAACATTGTAATAAACAGATTAAGATATGTTCTTACCTTTGATACCCTATTACCCCCCAAAGTGATATACAGATAATCTCGTAACCAAGAAGACAATGAGATGTGCCATCGCTTCCAAAAATCAGAAGGCGAAGTGGCAAAATATGGCCTGTTAAAATTTGCAGGTATTTTAAATCCCATAATCATTGCAGCACCTATTGCAATGTCAGAATAGCCTGAAAAATCACAGTAAATTTGTATAGCAAAACCAATTGTTGCAAGAATAATTGTAAAGGACTCGGCACCCACAGGATAATTGAATATGTCATTAACCATTGGTGCAATATTATCACCAAAGAACATTTTTTTGAGAAAACCAAATGCCATCATGGTCACGCCAAATCGCATATTTGATTCCTCAAGAAGAATAAGCTTCAGTTTTGTACCCATCTCTGATTGGGAAATTTGTTCTCTAAACTGGGGCAGAATTTGACTCGCTCTTAGAATTGGCCCTGCTACAAGAGAAGGGAAAAATGTAACAAATAGTGCAAATTCCCGTAGGGTTTTACTTGGAACAAGATGTTTCCTATAGATATCTATTGTATACGTCATTGTATGGAATGTATAAAATGAAATTCCAATTGGTAAGACTAGATTAAGTAATGCTATGTGATTACCAAGACCTAGCTGGTTTCCCAGTGTATTGAATTGTGTGATTGCAAAATCTGCATACTTGAAAAATCCTAAAAGACCCAAGTTTCCTGCCATGCTACAGATCAAGAGCATTTTTCTTGTCCTAGGATTGTCAGACTTGTATATTGCACCTCCAAGGTAGAAATCTAAAAGTGTAGAATAAAGTAAAAGTACAATCAAATAGTTGCTAGAATAATAAAAGAAAAAATAACTTGCAAATAAAAGAAACAAATGCTGAAATTTTCTTTTTTTAATGATTGCTATAGATGCAAGTACGATAACAAAAAAAACTATGAACTGTAATGAATTAAAAAGCAACTATCCATCAAACCTCCAATGTGATTCAATGTTTTGGATCATCTTATCTCGTAAGCCACTCATTTTTTCTAAAATTCCATATTGCCGGGAAAACTAACCATGATAAAATAAAAGACGCTACAAGATTCATAATCGGTTTGTATTTCCAAGTCGTTGATGCGCTGTCTCTGAACTTACAATCTAACCCATGAGACATTCCCGTAAGAAGTGAACCTGACACAAAAATTAGTGGAATCCAAAATTGATGAAGTATTAAAGGTTCATAGAATAACACAATTAGAACTATGAGTGGAGAGGTAAAGGTTGTCATGAATTCCACATAAAAAATCAAGGCCATCAGAGGATTTTTTTTCCAGAAAAATGAACTAACAAATAGATTGGATCTCACATAACCTTTTTTCCATCGTTTTTGTTGCTTGAAGTATCCTTTCACATTATCAGGAACATCGGTGTAAACTAATGCAGATGCGACATAAACAGATTTCCATTCAACAATAGCTTGAGCGGTTAAAATTCTATCCTCAGCATCATCATAATTTGCAGTATCTTCCATCATCCTCCTTGAGATAGGAGCCAGCTCGGTCTTTGCCCAAGGTGTTGCTATTGCATAAGAAGTAAGATCTCTGTCATCACTATTATGGATTCTTGCTTTTATCCAGTATGGAATAAAATTGGCAATCGCCTCGCGCCTATATCCTGCCAGACAACCAGAACAACACATAACGCTTCCAAAAACGCTTTCTGTTGTTTTGTGAATATTAAATGCATAATCATACCATACGTCTTGACATTTTGTAAGGAAATTCTTTTTTGAATTCCACGCTTTTGCATACCCAACAACTGCACCTGCTTTTGGATCTGCGTCAAATGTTTTCATGAATTCCTTGATCGCATGTGGATCCACTACACTGTCAGAATCAATGAGCACAATGTAACTCCCTTTTGAAGCATAAAATCCAGCTGCAACTGCCTTGCGTTTTCCCTCATTTGCTTTGTGAATAATTTTTAGTGTAGGATGTTTTTTTACAAGAGAATCCAAGATTTCCTTGGTACCATCTTTACTTCCATCATTTACTGTTATAACTTCTAGGTTAGTATAAGTAGAACAATAAATCGCATTAACCACTATCTCAATCATTGATTTTTGATTATACACTGGAATTATGACTGACACTAGATCATTTTGTGCAATTCCTTTTGCAGGATTTTTATAAAAAAACCATCCGACAAACAATATTATTAATGCGTGTAAAGGCATCAAAGTCGAATATACTATCAGCGGGTCATTTAGATCCACACCTTTGTATAAATTGAATATTATCACACAAGTGATAATAACTACACTGCAAATTCTTAGGACCCATGCAAATCTACGAACTTGAATTCTATCATTTTTTGAAAATTTTTGATTACATACAGGTATTTGGATAACTTTAGCAATATCAGATTGCAATTCGTTTTCCAGTGCTACGGTCATGTAGAATTCACCTCATGTACTGTAAGATCAAGTGAAGTTAGATCAGTTGCACTAACAAAATGAAAATTCTGAGATTTAAATTCTGAAATAAATGCATCAATTTGACTAATAGGAGTGGAATTATCAAAATTGACTAGAACCGGTTCATCTTGTGGAATATGTCTAAAGAAACTTGTATAATATTTTGTTCCATTATATGTGACTAGATCAAACTTGAGAAATTTTCCATCGTAATACTTGTTGTATTGTCCATTATACGAAAAATCAGCCAAAAAGTTTGATCTATTCAATAAAGAATAGATGTTTACATCAGTTGCCCCATATGGAGATCTAAATAATTTTGAATCCAAGTTGCCAGCTTTATCAACTGCGGATTTTCCATTTTTTACCTCTTCAAGCTGTGTACTATAATCAGAGATTGATGGAATTGACACATAATCATATGATTCACTTCCAATGTCAACGTCATTTGAGAAAACTGTGACACAATCAGGATGTCTTTCTGCAACTTTACCAATTAGAAATACAGCAGCTTTTGCATTATATTTTGTTAGAACAGATGATAGTTCATGACACCAATTAGGGAGATTTTGTTCATTAGTTATGTTAAATGAAAGCAATATTGGCTGAGTGGGATTAGGGCGTAGAAATTCTGGCACAATGAGCAAAACACCCAACGTTATTACTATGCCAGTAATTATTGCCCCCACATGCACTATTTTCATATAATGTCAACTTCTTGCAAGTGGTACTTCCTGTGCAGCTCTCTGAATCAGATGGAATCGATATTGCGAATCCACCATCTTTGCAGCTCTTACCATACTTGTTACCACAGAATTTCTTGAGAAATCAAGAAACATTTGACTGTCTTTTGGAAGACAGTGACCACCAATTCCGTCCCTTGCATCAAGTACCTTGATATTCCATTTAGTGTTGATAGATTTGCGAAGTTCTTCAAAATCAACAGAAGTGTTATCACAAACCATTCTGAGTTCTTCAGCAAATGCAATCTCAAGATACCTATACGAATTCTCTACAACCTTTGTCATTTCTGCAATGTCAGGTGAACTCACTTGATGGAGAGGAATTTGTAGTAGATCACCGTAGAAGTCTTTTCCTTCCCGCAAGCAACAAGGTTCGCATCCACCAATCACCCGGATCTGTTTTACGCCATGTTCACCTTTTTCATGGACGTAGAACCTGTGCGGTACATGTACTACATGTAATCGATGACCAAGAATTTTTTTGATTTCTTGTGTAGTACCTCTTGTTATAGTGGAATCAATTCCAACAAGAGCACCTGTTTTGCCTTCATGTGAAAGCCTTTTTGCAATGTCAATCAGTCCATCAAGATAGGGTGCAAACATGTCTTCTGGCCTATGCGTAGAAATACAAATAACATAATAATCATATCCATGAAAATCAATAGTTGCTTTTTGTATTACTTGGTCTCGTAAGGCCCTAACAACCGCATCTTTGTTTATATCAAATCCATCCACATTTAGCCCAAGAGATGTCATATACTCAGCATTGCTGTGTCCTATCTGACCTAGACCTATGATGAGAATCTTTTTTTCAAAGATGTCAGAATGTGATTTTTCAAACATTTTGTTTTGTCTCCTGTGTTTTTTTCCAACATGTACCATGATACCAATTTTCACCATAGATTACATCTTTTTCTACAAACTCCATTTGCATACCACATATACAACATGATACAATGTTTGAAAAAATCATTGTGGATTGAAATTTTGTTGTGTCATCATTTTCTACATCAATTTTATGATGTTTATTTTCTTGAATTTGTTCTATCATTTCAGTGAACTCCACTAAAGAAAAATTGCTTATAGGAATTTGGGTTCTTTTTGTGTCAGACTGTGTCAAAAATGATTTCTATGAGAAAATTCAAAAACAACTATTCCAGAATGGTGTGATTCATTAGATATTATTATTTTCAATGATTCCAGTATAACTCTTACATATTTTTGTACAAAGATTGCCCATTTAGAATCATTTCCAGTACAAAACACAAATCGATAATTATTTCCAATTACCTTGTATGAAAATTCAAACCAACCACAATACTTGTCTAGTATTACGAAATAATTGTGAATTACATGATCAATGTCATATGATAATCCCATAATATCAAAGGATTTCTTTACAACGCTTGGACCTTCTTTTACAATATCACTCATGTCTGATTCAGATATTTTAGACACAACAGAGAAAAACAAATCATGCGGTATTATCATATGAGGTAGCACATTCACTGTTTCGTCATATGCCAAATTTTTATGTAGAATATTAGATATCATTGCATTTAGTGTAAGATCTTTTTTGTGTGCATTTTGTTTGAGAATTTCTAAAAGATCATTTTGTAGTCTCAAGGTAAGCCTGTTGGTAGATATTTTTTTCAATAGTTCCACATCACATACAACTCCAAGCAGGGATTTGCCGTAAACCAAATGTTGCATTGAAGTTGCACATAGAAACATCATCCCCTAATTTCATATGTTTTGGAGTCATTATAGCATCCATAGATAGACCATTTTTAAAGAAGATAGGTGTCAAACGGCGTCTATCTGCGTCAAATGGTGTTGTTTTTCGTCTAAAAAATAGCGAAAAATGTATGTCAAGCCCCATCTTCACATTTCAGACATTTTAATTCTATTAAAAATTGCGTAGGAAAAATATGGATGAATCATACATGATAAAAAAATCCTACAGTTTAGAATTTACATGATCAGAAATAAGAATATTGTGGATCATTTTTACAACAAAGAATTAGCATGCTAAGCATGTTGTTTTATTTGTCAGGATCAAAAATAATACTTAACGGTATTTTACACCATTAGTTTTTTGTCACATACTCACGTTGTGAATTTGAAGATAATGACATTTCCATGAATCAATTTAGAATCTATCTTAATTTTCAACGATTCCAAAATATTTGTTACATACATCATGAGAAAATCTATCCATTTAGTGCCTAATTGTGTTTCAAAAACAAGTCTATGATTTTCACTAGATCTTGTATTTGTAAAGCTGTACCAACCACAATATTTTCCCATTATAACAAAATGTTTGTCCATAATTTCTTTTAGCGTGTATTCAAGACCTTGGATTACAAAGATTTTTTTTATTATATCAGGGCCTTCCTTTGCGATCTCTTGTAAATCAGATGCATCCAATTTTCCGATTATTCTTGAAAACAATACATCCGATATTGTAACTGCAGGAAGTGTGTTTATGTGCATATCATATGAGACATTTTTAAAAAGAATCTTTGTGATTAATGCATTTAATGGAAGATCTCTCTTATCTGCTTCTTTTTTTAATACACGTGAGATGGAATTTGGTATCCTGAGCGTCATACGTTGTGTTCCAGATACACTCTCATTGTCTTCCATTGAACTAGTCCTTATTCACACCCGTTACATTTTCTATTTAAGATCATGTGATTACAAAATGAGCTAAATCCTCATCCACCCATTATAAGATGCCAATTTACTTGTTCTATGATGGAGTCATCTGTTCTATTATAACATGATAATAGAAATTGTTTAGTTTGAATTCCATTGAAGATGTGTCAGTGATGAAATTTACTCCAAAATTAGTATCATTTGTCTGTGTTTCAGGTAATTGTTCCATTTTTACACCTGCCAACTTCAGTATGGAGTCAGCATCACTTTGGCCAATATCAGTTGTAAATGTATGCGAATTAGAAAATGGCGGCGGCGTGAATTTACTAAAGGCCTGATCAATTGCATTTTTCAGTACGGGAAGAGCATCAAGAGTAGAATTATCAAGAATTGTAGTGTCACTGTCCATATTCAAAAGATCTTGCTGTGTACGGATTTTTATATTTCCAGGAGTTGTTTCCGCAGTGACACTTAGTTGAAACACAACAGTGTTAGTTTTTGGAATATCCAGATAGAGTATAATCCCAACTACTGCAATGCAAACAATAACCAATCCAATTACCAAAGTCTTCATTATTCTAGTATTGACTTGGCACTTGTTATAATTTGTGTACATGTTTAACAGAATTAGAAATACATGATGAAACAATCAGATTACTGTTTCTTCATACGTGGCAAAAATAAAAGCACTGTCCCAAGTACGATAAGAATTCCAACTAACACCGTGTACATCAATGCTAATGGTAATGATTTTATGTAATCAGTTGCGATATGCGGGATCAGAAAGTTAAACCCTGTAGATAAAATCCATATTAGAAAAAAACATCCAATCAATACAACAATATCGATAACAAGGATCTTTTGAAATGGATTCATAAAATCATACAGGAATCAACCATTGTTAAACAGTTACGATCACATTTCATTGTATTGTGAATGATTTTTCATGAAACATTAATTCGATATTTGACGAAAATAGTTAGTCGTATAACACAATTTATTCTAATGATTTAGAATTAGAATCAACCAGGTTTCATTTGCTTCATAAATTCTTCCCCTGCCTTTTTGATCTCGTCAGGAGTCATATCTTTTTTGTGAGTTGCAAGACTCCATACATGTCCGAAAGGATCCACGATTGATCCAAATCTATCACCCCAGAAAGCATCCATCATAGGCATCTGGGACTTGGCCCCAGCGGAAATAGCCTTGTTAAATACATCATCCGCATTTTGAACATACAAGAAAATTCCACTACTCGTACCACCAATGGATTGTGGAGACAGACATTTCATTTGCGGATGTTCATCGCTAAGCATAATAGATGAATCACCTATTTTAATTTCTGCATGCATTATGCTTTTCCCATCAGGCCCTAGAAATCTCATTATCTCCTGTGCATCAAATGCTTTTTTATAAAACTCGATTGCGTCTGACGCTCATTTTACAATCAAAGTTGGAGTTACAGTATGATATCCATCAGGCATGTGTTTTACCACGACATTATTTTTTAAAAATAGAGTTTAAACTTTACTTTAGATTTATGCCAGATTCACATATGATAAAATCATTATCATAATAATTTGTAGACTTGTCTCATCTTGTAGTCAACATAAAAATGAAAAAGAAATGATAAAGGCATTACGCCTAGATTTTATCTACGTCTTACCGCAGTCCAGATTCCGACACCAGTAACAATTGCAAATATTACAATTCCAGCAACCCATGCAGCGACTTCATCACTGGTTGGTCCAGGTGAAGAGTTTGTAGTTTGGCTGGCAGTATATTGCGGAGTTTCGGTTGGTGTTGTAGTTGTGGTAGGTGTAACAACAGGAGTTGTTTCAGTTTGTGTTGTAGATGTAGTGTTTGCAACTGGTGTTGCTGTAGATACTGTCATGTTTGACATTGTAGTTGTTGTAGTGTTTGTAGTTGGTGCGGTTGTTGTAGATGGTGTTGTTGTCATATTGGACATTGGAGTAGTCATTGTCATGTTTGACATTGTCGTACTTGGTGTGGTACTAGCAGCTCCTACAATTACTTGACCTGTCATCCAAGGATGAACAGAACAAAAGTAATCAAATGTGCCTGCATTTGCAAAAGTAAATTGGTATGTACTGCCGGGTTTGATCAAATTACCGCTATCAAACACAGATCCGGTTGTTTCATCGGATGGTTTACCGCTTGTCACATAGTGACTTACAGTATCAATATTTTTCCAAGTTACTGTTGTTCCAGGTGCAACAGTCAGAGGATTTGGAGAAAAGCAATTATTTGCAGTAACACAATCCGCTGATGCGGAAGCGCCTGCACCTTTTACCATATCAATTTCATTTGCCGTCTGTCCAAATGCTGCTGCTGGTGCTATACCTAAGATAGCAACTAGTGCCAAAAGACCAAATAGTGCGCCAAATGGTTTTGACATTTTCATCAATTCATCCGCTTTAAATCTATTAATAAATTATAGCCATCATTTCACGATATAGTAAAACACCTACAGGCGATTTTGTGTCAAATAGTAGTCCATACAAAAGTCTCAAATTACAAACAATCAACATTTTTGAGATTATTTCACAGAGATACAATATGAACAAAACTGGATAAATTGAGAGATAGCGATTAAAAGTTCATCATCACATACATTTAGACACATTCTCTAGTTCAAAGTGTTTTCATTTCACTTGACATATAGAGCACCAATCATGGTTTAGAAATTTTCATATTTTTCTACCAGAGCATAAGCTCACATCAAACAATACAAACTAGAATAAGTTTAATGCACTAGAAAAGCGTCATAACATATTGAATACCAGACTTGAATTCGTTAGCAAGTATCACATTCTGATAATATCCATATTGATGATTTCTGCTTTTACACATCTTTGGAATGTAGCTGGTTTTCCAGATATTTTCTTTGATGAAGGAGTGTACATGCGTAGAGCAATGCATGTGTTAAACGGCTTTGGACCTCAAGAGGGATCATTTTATGATCATCCACTATTCGGTCAAACATTTCTTGCAGGAATATTTCGTGCCATAGGATATCCAAACTCTCTGCATTCATCAGGTGATGTCAATTCCATTGCAACATTATACACAGTGCCAAGAATTATCATGGGATTACTTGCTGTTGCAGATACATTTCTCACATACAAGATAGCAGGAAAGCGCTATGGACAAAAAATAGCATTAATTTCTGCGGCGTTGTTTGCAGTGATGCCCATATCATGGATATTTAGAAGAATACTACTTGATTCAATCCTATTGCCTTTTCTTTTGTTATCAATATGGGCTGCACTCAACTCTAAAGATTCCAAACATGGTACATGGTTAGTTTTATTATCAGGAATATGCTTGGGACTTGCAATATTTACAAAGATTCCTGTTTTTACTGCAATCCCCTTGGTTGGAGGGATTGTTTTTTTCAATAACACTAAACGCTTCAAGTTACTTGCATTATGGATTGTACCAGTAATTTTGATCCCCCTCATGTGGCCAGTCCAAAGCATAGAAGTAGGACAGTTTAGCTATTGGGTAAATGATGTGTTTTACTTCCAGACACATCGCGGTGGTGGTGCTGATCTGCATTCAATCACACAATCATTTGCAGATATGGACCCTGCATTATTTTGGCTTGCAGCAGCAGGCATAGGCTTTGCAGCAATCAGGAGAGATTATTTGATACTAGGATGGTTTGCGCCGTTTGTAGTTTTCCTGTATTTCATTGGCTATAACCAGTACTTTTACTGGATTCCAGTCATACCGGCGATGTGTATTGCAGCAGGAATTTTGATTGTAAAATTATTTGAAAGTATTCCTAAAATGAAAATTTCTAAAAATGGCTTGATTGTTTTTGTATTAGGAGTTTGTGCCTTTGGCATGATAGGCCTAATACAGATTATTACTACAGACATGACAAGTGCAGAGTATTCTGCAACATCTTTTGTTGTAAACCAACCAATTAGTAATGATACCACTATTTTGGCTGGTCCAACATACACATGGATATTTAGCAATGTGTTTCACAAAAATAATGTTCCATTAGACTATTCTCAGATACTTGCAGAGCCAATTAACACAACCAAAGTTATTCTTGTGGCAGATCCTCATTACATATCAGATTTTAACAGAGGAAGACAAATTTCCGACATGTATAATGCTACACAACTTGTTACTACATTTAATGATGATATTTCAAGATATTTCACAGACCATTATCCTTACCAGAGTCTTCGTTCTACCACAGAGGGTCTGCACATAGAGATAAGGGAAAGAAACTAATTTTTCAATATTTAAGAATCAAGATATTATACACACTAGATTTGACTTATTATCTTGTCCTTGTATGCAAGTACTGCTTTTTTAATTTCAGAATAGCTATCTGACAAGTTTCCAGTTTTTTCAAAGTCTGTTAATGTGGACTCTAGTTTTTGCACAAAGTCTAGTGCGTCATCATTATTCTTTTTTAGTTTCTTTTTTAGTCCATCTATTTGACCAGATTCCATCATTTCTTCTTTACACTGGATCCAGTATAAACATTGTTTCGGATACAAGTTTTAGAAATTATAGATTTTTGATAACATTTTGTTTCGTCATCTTTTATGACGATTTGATGCATCATATTGTTTTGCTCTAGTTTCATTATAGTTGATTTGTAGCATAACATGTCTGAGTTTTTTTCTCTTGTTTTCATCAGGAAAATGAATTAACATGAATTCATCCAATTCCTCAACTCCTCTATCTTCAAGAATTTCAAGTCCAATCCTACCTGCTTCACGTGCATTGTCAAGCCCGCATTTACTACATGTTACACCCCTACTAATTCTAGCCCTACATTTAGAATTGACACAGTGTATCATGAAACAAAATCTCCTTTAGAACTATAAAAATGACCCGTGTAATGGTCTTGAGATAGGTCACGTCAACAAAATAACTAGAAATAAACTAGTCAAAGAACAGTTAGAAGTATTAATTTTGTATGAAATATCAAAATAAAAAATGAATGAGAAATACGAATGTCTAGAATGCATGTCAAAGAATACGGATCAATACATGGATCCAATTGAAAAAAGTGATGGAATGCATTACTATTTCTTATGTGAGGATTGCAAGTATGAATGGGAAGTTGTACGAAAATAAATTCAATCATAATTTTGCTTTAATAAGATTCTAAATACAAGTCATTTCACAGCATCACACTCAATATAAAAAACAAAAAAGAGGTTTCATGGATTTCGTATAGGCTTCCAGATTGAAAACCAAGATTGAATTATGCTTGTATCCATGGTCGTGAATGCCTTCAAGTTGTCATTGAATGTCTTGATGTTCTGTCTTGTTGCATCAATTGTGGTTATCAATGTCTTGTTCTGCAGTGAACTTGTTTTTACAAATTCATCAGCTGCGTCATTGATTGATTTTAGATAAGATTGTGAAAGATTTGAACCAAGACCACTCTTTGTCACCACATCCTGCTGAATTGCAATTGTATCATCCATTGCATTTTTACATACCGAGACAAACTCTTGCTGTAGATGAGAAACTGCCTCAACATATTGCATTATGTGTTTCTCAGCTTCATCAAAGTAGCGACTTATATTTTGTCTGTACACCGCATAGATATCCTTTATTTCAGATTTGTTTGTTCTTTCACTTAGCATTTCAGTTTTGCTCATGGTTCTATTTTCTAGTTCAACATGATAAAGATCATGACAATAAATTACTTAGAGTCGCATGTGATACGTAATAAGATGATTAGTATACACAATATTTGAAAAATATGTTTCTATGTTTCATACAATGTATCACTTGAAAATGATATAGTTAATTATGATGTACAAAAATTATATAAGACATGGGAGATGGAATAGGCGGACCAGTAATTGCCTGTTTATCAGGAAACACTTTTCAAATGTCTGTGACACATTTTCGCAAAGACAACAAGGAAGAATACGGAAACATTGAGAGAATAATGATTGCCAAAGTCGACGATCCTGCTAATCCACAGTACGAAGAAAAGACAATTTTTGATCTAGAACGCGCTCTAAAAGGTAAATTTGTGACATGCAATGTACAATATAGAGATTCAAAGACAGACATATTGGTTTGCAACGTATTTGTTCAAAATCCTCCAGAATAGACAAGATGTAAAGAATCAAGATTCTAGGTTTTTGACTCTTGAAGATTCCAACAGATTTTACATAGATATCCTTTGAGATTCCATTCTTTTTTTGCACGACGTGGCATAAAACCAAGTTTTGCATTACATACAATACAGTTTTTTTTCAATTCATTGTCAGATTTTTCCCATTCATTAAAACAAGGCTCACAAAGCCATCCCTTTAGTTCCCACTCTTTTTTCGGTCTCCATAGATTTAGTCCACCTGGTTCGTCTCCACATGCAACACATAGATCATCAGGGTTAGTTTTCTTGGTAACTGGTTTTTTCATAAAATCCACGTAGCAGCTTGCGCACAATTCACCTTTGACATTCCACTCTTTCTTTGGTTTGCTAGTACGAGGAGTGCGTTTTTTGCAAACTGCACAGTATTCGGTTTTTTTACTGCCAAACAAACCCATTACAAATACACTTGAGACTAGACTAAAAAAGATTGACCACCGTACCTCAATCGGTCAAAGGATTGCCATACTAACATCATCCCGTGAGTTCTGATGGTCAATGTCATATTATAGCACATATGATAAATTGTTTTCTAGAACCATACGATCGTTTTGGTGACAATAGTAATTGCTAAATCATCTACTAGTCAAGATATTGTGAATTGATAAAATCATTTTTTGGCATCTCATTAATCACGTTTAGTCTTTCTGTAATATCATTTCTCATCATGCACAGCTATAGATCCAGCATTGCAGGATGGAGTGCAGTTATTTTTGGATTTATTACCATCACAACCATGATGATTCCAGGAATCAAAAAACTACGTGCAGACAGAATTACAAAATCAAAGGTCTAGGCATCATCTTTTTTTGGCGTAGGCTTTTGTCTACGAAAATATATTGTAAATCCACCACCAACCACAACTAATGCAATGAGTATTATTCCAAACTGGGTAGGATCTACATAGCTCCACATGACAGGATCGTTACCTGGATCAACTTGAGCAAGAGCATGATTCACAGTTAGAAAGAACAACACTGAAACTGCAACTAGTCCTGTCAAGATCCTCATGAAAATCATAATTCAAAATTGCCTATAAAGAATTATGGATTTTATCAATTTTTGATTATAATAGGGCATAATCTAGATGTGATAGACAATCTAGAACAAGGTCTCTACGGATTTCAAGACATCCCACACAGGACTCACATGACCAAATTCATCAAAAGCGATCTGACGTGTCTCGCGTATCTTCTTCTTGTTATCAGGATCATCTCTTAGCAAGACAACCAAGTCTTCTAGCCTATCCACAAGTTTAGAATGATCTTCCTTGTCTACATCTTGGATTGATTTTACCTCATCAGGTGTTAAAATTGTCAATGGTTTTTTCGATTCAGACAGTATTTTTATTATTTCATCGATTTTTAGAATAGTTGTCTCTTTATCCAACTATCATCATGGAAAAAATCCATTATTTAAATTGAGTTCTAATTTGCAAACTGCAAGTTTGACCGTTTTTTAGAACCATGGACATTATTTTAGAAATTGCTTTTAGATGTCATGCCTACAAATTCGGTGTTTCATGGCTGTTTGCACTTGGCATTATCATTCCCAATACATCTTTTGCCTAAAACCATCATGTTTGCTTGGATGTGCTGCATGAAAATGTCGCTCTAATCTCACATGGTCATCAAATTGCATCCCACATTCTTTGCATTTGAAATTCTTTTGTTTGTCATCCATGTTAGAGTATGACTCTACTTGATTCTAAGTTTTACGATACAGATAGCATAATAATTTTTTTACATATCATGTACTAGTACAAGATTCAAACTGATGTATTATTTTTTCTGCAGAATAGGCATAAAAAACAATTGTTTTAGGATCACTTTTTAGCTGATGTATCAATTTTCTTATTAGTGAAATACGTGTTATACATGTCATGATGATTCAAGATAGAATAATTATAGATAAAGTACGAAGTAAAAAATTAGACGAATCATCAGGAACAAAAATAGGAGTTTGTAAATGATGAATACCCCTAACACAAAATCGCGTACACCTAAAAAATTACTTGTTATTCTAACAGTTATTACAATTTTTGCCACAATGAACACATCAACAGCAAGTGCACAAACTGTTGACACTTTACGATGTAGTAACATGACTCCATATGCAGATCTACATGGATGTGATTTTGAAGCAGGTAGCCTGGTAGGCGTAAATCTATTTCATGCCAATCTCTCTCATGCCAACCTTTCTGGGGCCGACCTTTCGAATGCAAATCTTTCAGGTGCAGATCTAACATATTCCAAAGTCTCATATGCTAATTTCTTTGGCACTAACCTTTCTGGTGCTGACCTAACCGGTGCAGATTTGATCAATGCCAACTTTGGCGGTGCCATAACAACAGGCATTACACCCCAAACCCTATCAGGTTGCATAAACAATTCAATTTGTGGTTAGAGACCTTACAACCTTTAATCATATTCCAAAAAATATTATTCTGAAATTACTATTTTCTCGTACGGCATATTGTTGACATACCATTCTTCAATTTCTAGTTCTTTGAATGGGCCAGCAGTATTCTTTAGAACAATTTCAGAGTCTTTTACTGATATAGAAAAACCATAACCTTTGAGAAATTTGATGTTGTAATGATTTTGTTTGCCCTTGATTGTCATTTTAGTATAAAAAATACTTCTTTAACGCATTACCAAAACCAATAGTGAATGCAACAAATTGTACCTGTTTCATTAGAAAATCCTGTTTCTCAAGAAAATGTATTTTCTTATTATTGTCTTCAAAACAAAAGTTCTCCATTTGAATCCACCATTTACCATGTGCCAGAATATTCCGAAAATCAATGTCCATTAATTTAGCAAAGTCTTTTGTTGGAATTTTTTTATTGAGTTTATTTAATAAAATACCCAGTGGCTCTTTATCATTTATTGCGCATTCTTCTTTAGCTTTTGGTGTCAAGAATGACTGAATCATAGATTTTGTAAACTCTATTTGATCCAACCATAGATGTATAATCAACGTATAATACAAAATATAATAATCATAATCTTCTAGACCATGTTCTTTTACAATTTTCAATAATTCTGACTGAGGGTTTTCAATATCTATGTCTAAGGCATGAATTATTCTTAACATGTGAATATTTTTCATGGCAACACCAGTTAATGATCTCAGAGGATCAGTTTCTTTCAAATAATCATTGAGTTCTAATTGTTCAAAAAAACTTTCAATAATTCTACTAGTGTTTTTTTCTATTTTGGATTTTAAGGAAAAAAGATCAACCAATGTTGTATATTGGCATTTTTCAAATCTTAAAGATTCTCCAACAAATCATAACTTACGTAATTATCTAGTAGCTTCAGTTATTGTGCCTACGGGAGGGGCTTACTCTTTTTACTCACTGTCTACATATTCGTCTGGAGATGGCACTTCTGGTGCAAGTCCTTTTCTCTTTCTAATGTCGGCAATTACTTTGGTAAGAATTGAGTTTGGAACTGGAGTCCATGCCTTAAAGTGGGTATTCCACATTGCACGACCTGCAGTCTGTCCACGCATTATCTCAGACAAGTCAAATGTTTCAGATGCTGGAAGTTCACCCGATATGATATGTATGACACCTTTTTGTTCCATGTTTAACACCTTGCCTCTTTTACCCGATATTACACCTGCAACGTTTCCAATCATCTCTTGCGGTACACGAACTTCGATTCCAAGTGTAGGTTCTAGTAAGACTGGTTGTGCCAATAACATTGAACCTGTACATGCTCTTCTAGAAGCAGGTCCAAGTTGTGACAAACCTCTGTGAGCTGGATCTTCGTGTGGAACAAAGTGATGGAATGTAAACTTGCAACCTCTCACCTGTTCTCTTGCAAGAGGACCTTCTTTAACAGAATCTTCAAAACCGGACAGTATTGAATCAGTTGATTCTCCAACAAACTGTACACCCTTGGTTCCATCCACCACAACATTACCTCTAATATCAAATCTCATTACACGTTTTGCCTCGTCGCCATCCCATCCTGCATCTTTTAGTATCTTGGCAACTTCCTTCTTGTCCTTGTATTCGTTTAATGTTCCATTTCTAATCATTTCAGCAATTTTTTCATCCAATGGTTCAACCTTCATGAATATCTTGTTGTGTCTATTAGGTGATTTTGACATGATTGGACCTGCAGAACCGCGAATTGTTTCTCTATAATTGATCAATGGTTGTGATGTTACAATATCCACTTTGGCATCTGCAATTAATGCAGTTGCAATTTCAAGGTGTAATACACCCATACCGGCAATCACAGTCTCACCAGACTCTTCGTTAATTTTTACGACCAAATTAGGATCTTCTATAGTAATACGATTTAATGCTTCTACAAGTTTTGGCAAATCTTTAGGATGTTTTGGCTCTACTGCAATCTGTACAACAGGTTCTGATACATATTGAATTCCCTCAAATGCGGGAATTCCAGGTACAGAAGACAGTGTTTGACCTGCTCTTGCATGTTCCAATCCAAGTAAAGCTGGAATATTTCCTGCTGCAAGTTGTCCCACCATTTCTCTTTGGTTACCCATGAAAAAGTTGACAGACTGGACTCGCCCTTCACGTTTTGTATCAATCAAATGTATGCGGTCGCCATCTTTTATCCTGCCAGAGAACAGACGTCCAATTGCCACAGGACCTGCTGCAGGATCAACTGTCATGTTTACAATCATCATGACTGTAGGACCATTATCATCACAGTTCAAAAGTGCCTTTCCAATATCAGAATCTAAATCACCCTTCCAGATTTTTGGAATTCTGTATTTTTGTGCAATATCAGGTGATGGATGATGTTTTACAACCATTCCAAGTACTGCATCATATAACGGAGCTTTTTCTGCAAGCTTCTTAACATCTCCGCCCTCAGAATATGCTTCGTAAATATCCTTGAATGAAATTCCTTTCTTCTTCATCACATCTGCATTAAATCCCCACTTGTCCTTGGCAGAACCAAATGAGACACTACCGTCTTGAATGCTTACCTTCCATTTTTCCTTGTATTCAGGTTCTGCATAGATATCAATTAGTCTGTTAAAGTTTGTAATAATTTCAAGTAGCCATTCTTGCATCCTATCCGGTGGTAGTCTTAGTTCCTTGATGAGACGATCGATTTTATTAATATACAAAACAGGTCTCACTCTTTCTTCTAATGCCTGACGAGTTACAGTCTCAGTCTGTGTCATTATACCCTCAACAGAGTCAGACACTACAACTGCACCATCTATGGCTCTAAGACTTCGAGTTACTCTACCTGTAAAGTCAATGTGTCCGGGTGTATCTATCATGTTGATCACATACTCTTCTCCATTATTTTCATAAAGCAAAGTAACGTTTGCTTGGACGATTGTCATCTGTCTGTCTTGTTCAAGTTTCATTGAATCAAGTGCCAAAGCTTGACCTGCAACAGATGGACTGATAATTCCACTAGAAGCTAAAAGACTATCACTCATGGTTGTTTTTCCATGGTCTACGTGAGCTATAACTCCAAAGTTTCTAATATTTTTCTTATTACCAATAATACTCAGAATTTGATCTGTCGCCTTGAATTTCATGGTTTAGCTAAATCCTTTTCCAGCCGCTATTAAACGTTTAGAAGAATTATAAAAAAAATCAACGGATCATGGAAGATCTAGCAGATCATAATTTGCATACAAAGAGGCAATTCTTTTTTTATTTTAGACAAATGTCAACACGGCAAATGTACAACCAATAAAGAATTAAACCAAAATCAGATGACATAATATCATTTGAAAATGATCCCACAAACTTGATTTTTATAATAGACGCAAAAATCACTAATCGTGGATATTACAATAGGCCATACGCCTGATGCAGATGATGCTTTCATGTTCTACGGAATGCTAAGTGGTAAGGTTACTTCACCTCTCTTTAATGTAAAACATGTTGTAGAAGATATTGAAACCTTGAACAAGCGTTCTCTAAAGCACGAGCTTGATGTAACAGCAGTTTCAGCGCATGCTTGTGCATACCTTGATGATTACACAATATTACGAAGCGGAGGTAGTTTTGGAAAAGGGTATGGTCCAATAGTAGTTGCAAAACAAGATATGAATGTGGAGAGATTGCAAAAATCAAAGATAGCAATCCCAGGCAAACTTACCTCAGCGTTTCTCCTACTAGAACTCATGATTGGTAAATTTGACCATATAGAAATGAAATTCAGTGATATTCCAGACGCAGTAGCAAGCGGTCAGGTTGATGCAGGCTTGGTGATACATGAAGGACAGATCACATATGATCAAAAGAATCTGATAAAACTACTTGATGTTGGTTCTTGGTGGAGAGACAGCACAGGAGGATTGCCAGTTCCGCTTGGGGTAAACGTTATGAGCAATCATTTTGGAATCGATGTCATCAAAAAATTTGATGAATTCTTCCGTGAGTCAATCGTATACGGCATGGCAAGACCAGGCGAGGCACTTGATTATGCAATGCAGTATGGAAGAGGACAAACAAAGGAAACAATTGACAAGTTTGTTCGAATGTATGTTAATGATGTAACAATAGAGATGGGCGTACTAGGTGAGCAAGCAATAAGAAACCTGTTTCAGTTTGGAATAGAAAAAAGTCTTGTTCCAGAATTTGAGCTTCGTATAGCTTAGATTATTTACAGCTAGTTCCAGATTATTCTAGTGGACAAACGTGTCTTCGTGTTAGGTGCCATAATGCTTGCGGCGGGATTTTCAGTTTACGGGTATCTAAATGAAAATACTCCAACAGGTAAGGCAGACATGTCACAAGATGAAATAGATGCGTTGAATCAAGCAGAAATAGTCAACGCAGGATTGGGTAACATTGCTGCAATGATTGGTGGAATAGGATTTTTCATTGTATTAATCAGCATCGGTTTGAAACGCAGAAAAAAAGGCGGAGCAGGAAAGCCAGTCACGCAAAAGCCTACAGAGATTTAAAATGCAGTATTAAAATCAGTGCAGAATTTTTATCAAAAATTAGAAAGACTCATGAAATTAAAAATACGTATTGTTTTCAGAGCCATACTAGAGGTCTAGAATTTTTTCAAAATGTTGAAAAATGTGTCTCTCTGGACAGGTTCTCGTCCAATTTCTTTAATCATGTTTGCCAATTCAATTATTGACGAGTTTGTTCCTTTTCCCGCAGCACGATAAATCTCTTCGGAAAAAGCAGTTCCGACCAAGTCATTTCCACCATATGTGAGTGCAACTTGAGCGAGCTTTTTGCCCAGTGCAACCCAATATACAGAAATGTTGTCAAGTTGATTTGCAAGCATTAGTCTTGACACGGCAGTAATTCTAAGGTCATATGTTGAAGAACTCTCAGAGGTTACCAGGTCCTTCTTCTCAAGCTCAGTGTTATCAAGACTAAACTTGAGCGGTATCAATGTGATAAATCCCTTGGTTCTTTTTTGAACCTCACGAATTTTTACAAGATGATCAACGATATGTTCAGGTTTTTCAATATGTCCAAAAAGCATAGTTACATTACTCTTTATTCCAAGATTATGAGCCTGCTCTATAGTATCAAGCCACTCTTGACCAGAACACTTGCCACGAACTATTTTATTTCGTATATCAGGATGAAAAAGTTCAGCACCACCACCCGGCATAGTATCCAAACCTGCGGTTTTCAATCTAGTCAGCACTTCTTTTATTGAATTTTTTGTCAAACGTGCTATGAAAAATATTTCCGCTGCAGTAAGTGCTTTAATGTGCATTTCAGGATGACTAGACTTTATCGTTTTGAACATTTCTTCATAATATTCAAGCGGAAGTTCTGGATGAAATCCTCCAACAATATGTACTTCAGTTGCACCCAAGTTTTTTGCTATTGCAACACGGCCTTCAATGTCTTTTGCAGACAAGGTGTACGCATCAGACTCGTTTCCTTTTCTATAAAATGCACACATTTGACAGCTTGCGGCACAGACATTAGTATAATTCAGATAATATGATGCTGCAAAGGTTACTTGTTGTCCAACTCTTTTTTGTCTAACTAGATCTGCTGCCGCACCTAACATGTAGAGATTATCATAAGACATTAGCTCAATTCCGTCGTCATATGTGAGCTCTTCGCCGGCAATGGCTTTCTCAAGTGCCTTTGATTCTTTGACTAGTTTTTCCAGCACAACATCACTTGAATCCAGTATCAATATAAAATTAACAGGTATCGTTAGATTATAGTACATGTGTAACACCACATCTTTTGTGAAACTGCACCACATCGGAATTGTAGTTAATAACATACAACAATCCCTTGGTGATCTCAAAAATTATCTCAATTTTGAGACTACAAGTGCAATAATGCCAGTAGGTAGCCAAAAAGTCAACATATGTCTTTTAAAAATAGGTGAACCTTTTTTGGAGTTAATAGAACCAGCATCCCAAGATTCGGCAATTAACGAGTTTGCAAAGTCTGGAGGCGGAATACATCACTTGTGCTTTGAAGTGAAAGACATAGAAACACAATTAGAAATGTTTGTAAAAAAAGGCGCGACCATTCTTGTAAATCCCGTGAAGGGTTTTGATGAACGTCGGATTGCATTTGTAGATTTGAATACAAAGAATACAAAATGTGGTCTTGTTGAACTTTTGGAGATAAAAAATCTAATCAAAACATGATATGATTTTTTTATTAAAATTAATTTCTAATGACATCATTGTCCAAACAGAGCATTAGCATCTCCGAAATATTTTATTTGTAACAAGACGGTGGAGTCATCAGATGTAGTACCATTAGATGATATCATTTCTGTTTTCCACATTCCAAGTATTGGATCAGTAGATGAGATTGTAAATCTTTCAAGCAAGTCGTCAGGTCCAGAATATCTCACCTGATAGATTTGATCTCCTATTGTTACACTCTTTGTTTGATGATCAAGTCCATATGTTGATTGATTCACAAGACATCCCGTCAATACTCCAATTACACATGTACCATCTGGAGAAATCACTTGATAGTTAGAACCAGGTTCATGTACATATGAGGAATGCAGAACCTTTGGTGATGCTACAAGTGTCCCATTGTCATCTTTGAGCAAATCAATGGAATTCAATTGTGAGATTGACACGGTTTTGGTTTGCGGATATGTATAGACATCATTCACATCAGATTCAAAGTGAGCATCATAAAATTGCGCAACAGCCTGTAAATGATGTGTTTCAAGCATTCCTGCAGTTTGAGATTTCCACGGCAGAGATATTCGAGTCTGACCTACAGAGAATACCTGTGATGATGAAACATAGGTTGTGTTGCCATCAACTAGAAGCGAGATAGTACCAAAGACTGGACCTGTTGCAGTATTATTATAATATGCACTTAGGTTAGTTTCACTTCCTTCTGCTACATTTGTTGGAGGAGTATCAAGTTCCAGAGTTCCACGCAGATTATAGCTTGGTTTGACACCAAATGTAAGTGGCTCAGAACTTGAAGACTTGTCCTGTTGGTTTTGTACAGTTATCCAATATGAGATAGCAGGAGACTGTAACATGTTTTGCGGGATGGTGCCAGATACAAGATATGTAGAGTTTACAGTAGATAATGACACATTCATTGGAATGGTGTCATATTGAGTCATGTTGTTGCCAATCGGTACAAATTTCAGATTTGCACTTGTAATTGGAGACATACTATTAACAATGGCATATACTGATACTGGCTGTGAATCAACATATGGATTATCAACATTGTTAGAGTTTATTTTCTGGTCACCAAGTTCTAGTTTCACATCAAATATCATTGGAAGTGACACATCAACGGGTTCGGTAGACATGTTTTCAATATTTCCAAATACAACGTTATTGCTACATGAATTAACATCAATTGTTTTCCCTACAGAGAATACGTTATGTCCCACTGCCTCCATTGCAAGAACCTCAAATGAATTCCTAGAATCAAGTGATGCCTCATAGACAAGTTTCTTTATACTTCCATTGAGATTTTCTTGTGCAAATGGTTGATCTAGAACAGGTTTTGCGTCAGCTATACCAGTTATAGAAGTACGAAGCATTACTGTTGGATTTACATCTGTAGCGTCAAAATCGACTTCAATTTTTGCCTCTTTTGTAGTACACACATCATATGATACTTTGCTGATTCGAAGATATGGTCCAGCGCCTGCAGCATCACTTGTTGAAGATGCTCCAGTCCCAACTGCTGCGCCAACTCCTGATCCACCCCAACCAGTAGAACTCAAAGATGTACCGGAAGAAGTAGATACAACACTTGAAGTCCAAGTTGTAAATCCTGTAAAGTGATTGGTCCACACTATCAAGTCAGAACCTACATCCATTTTGCATTCGTTTGAACCAATAGGAATTGCAGAAATATCATCTGCCAAGCATTCAGATGTGATTTCTGTGACAGATGGTGTAGAGTGAAAGAACCCTACCTTGGAACCTGCTTGTCCTGCAAATAATATTCTTACAGGATTATCAAAAGATATTGGTACGGTAGACCCCATCTTGACTACTATTTGGGGAGTATTTTCCAGATTCTGTGAAGCAGGCAATGTTATAGAGGATATACTCTGTATAGTGGGCAGTACCAGAACACCATCCCAAGACATGCCCTGCATTGTAGTTCCAGCAGGTATTGTTACCTGAACTTGTGGGATTGCATCATCAACATTCTTAGTAATCGTAATCGGATTTGTAATTTGTACAGATGTTGTATTGTTAGTAGTGTTAGTTATTGATGAATAATTTATGACAGGGTTTGTTACTGTTGCAGGAATTGTTACATTTGTAAGAGCAGCTGTGTTACTTGTCACTACAAGTTGTGGAGTGGTAGGATCCATGATAATTTGTTGTTGAGTATCATTAACAAATTGTTGACCTTGTGAGATGACAAGAGTTGTGACTTGATCTTGTATTGTGAGATTATTTGAAATATTAGTTGATGAGGGCAATGATGGAATAGTAGAGTTTTCATCATCTGTGATGTCAATATTCTCTACAAAATTCAATGAAAACACGTGTGATGCAATCAAAATGAGATCATCTTGTACAAGCACATCTTCATACAAGGTAAGAAAAATATGATTTATTACACTTACAGTAGTTCCAATGAGATCACTTTTTGTAACATCCGTCCATACTGCATATACCCGTGATTGTGGAACTGCATCAGCAGATATTCCTTCAATGTTTCCAGCACCACTTGTACTCAACAAGGAAGATGTATCCCATGTTGAACCGCCATCAACAGACTGGATAGAATATGAATTCCTGTCAGTGCTACTGGTACTAGGATTTGGATCTTGAATATATGTGACATATAGCGAACCACCGTCAGATGATACTGCAATGCTTGAATCAAGAATCGATGTACCTGAAGTGGCAGGGTATGGATCAGTCAGTGCAGTCCAGCTTGAGACATATTTCCATGCCTTTACATGACTAGTATCTGCAGTTCCAGCATCTGTCACGTATGAGATGTACAAGGTGTTTGTAGTAGGATCCACTGTTCCAGACAGGGTGTGTGGAAAACCAGTATTGTATGTGGCAGTTGTATCAATATCTGTAAAATCAGCATTTGTCGAGTTGGTAGATACCGAGTATATGTTGTATTTTACATGATCAGAATTTCCCGAGATATTATCATGATCTAATATCATGATATTGCCACCTGCAAGAGGTAGTAACACTAGCGAATCTACTGCGCGTTTATTATCAGGAGTGCCATCAGTTGTAGAACCATCCCAAGGATTTGTGCCTGCACTTGACCAACTTGACAGGCTAGAGCAAGAAGATGCACATACGCGTATACTACTAAGATTGCTAGTAGGTGCAGTCGCATCTACTGTTCCAACATAGAGCTTGCCATCAGTTGCTTTAGTTATTGATATGTCGTTTGCAGCTGCAAGTCCACCTGTAGAGGATGGAATGGTCTGAACTGGGCCTGTGAGTGCATCACCATTACCAGTGTCAATGTTGCCATACCAGATCCTGTCAGTACCAGATTCAATTGCTGCAAAATGTATGAGATTTCCAGTAATGTCTCCCGGAGTCCATCTGTCATACCAAATTGCAACACCAAGCCAAGTTTGGGTCGAGTCTATTGTTACAATACTATCCCAAGTGATACCTCCATTTGTCGTTTTAGCATATGCAAGAGTGTTACCAGATTTTATGTAAAATGCATAACAAGTAGTATTTGTGATACATACAGTAGTGTGTCCTGATTTTTCATGTGCAGTATCAGAGGTGGACACATTTGGATCTATCGTAATTGATGCAACAGTTCTATCAAGATTTACAGAATCTACAATTTCGACATTCTCTGACAACAACTTGGAAAAGACAAAAGATTTAGCAGAAGAAACAGTGCCATCTTGAGATACAAGAGTTTCAGACAGAGTTACAGAAAAAAGATGAGATGTATACGTAGATGCATTATCTTGAGTTGTTATACCATCAGATAGATGTACAGAATTATTTATTGGAGGTGCAAATATGGTATTACCAACAAGATCATGCGTACCAAGGTTTGCCCATACTGCATATACCCGTGATTGTGGAACTGCATCAGCAGATATTCCTTCAATGTTTCCAGCACCACTTGTACTCAACAAGGAAGATGTATCCCATGTTGAACCGCCATCAACAGACTGGATAGAATATGAATTCCTGTCAGTGCTACTGGTACTAGGATTTGGATCTTGAATATATGTGACATATAGCGAACCACCGTCAGATGATACTGCAATGCTTGAATCAAGAATCGATGTACCTGAAGTGGCAGGGTATGGATCAGTCAGTGCAGTCCAGCTTGAGACATATTTCCATGCCTTTACATGACTAGTATCTGCAGTTCCAGCATCTGTCACGTATGAGATGTACAAGGTGTTTGTAGTAGGATCCACTGTTCCAGACAGGGTGTGTGGAAAACCAGTATTGTATGTGGCAGTTGTATCAATATCTGTAAAATCAGCATTTGTCGAGTTGGTAGATACCGAGTATATGTTGTATTTTACATGATCAGAATTTCCCGAGATATTATCATGATCTAATATCATGATATTGCCACCTGCAAGAGGTAGTAACACTAGCGAATCTACTGCGCGTTTATTATCAGGAGTGCCATCAGTTGTAGAACCATCCCAAGGATTTGTGCCTGCACTTGACCAACTTGACAGGCTAGAGCAAGAAGATGCACATACGCGTATACTACTAAGATTGCTAGTAGGTGCAGTCGCATCTACTGTTCCAACATAGAGCTTGCCATCAGTTGCTTTAGTTATTGATATGTCGTTTGCAGCTGCAAGTCCACCTGTAGAGGATGGAATGGTCTGAACTGGGCCTGTGAGTGCATCACCATTACCAGTGTCAATGTTGCCATACCAGATCCTGTCAGTACCAGATTCAATTGCTGCAAAATGTATGAGATTTCCAGTAATGTCTCCCGGAGTCCATCTGTCATACCAAATTGCAACACCAAGCCAAGTTTGGGTCGAGTCTATTGTTACAATACTATCCCAAGTGATACCTCCATTTGTCGTTTTAGCATATGCAAGAGTGTTACCAGATTTTATGTAAAATGCATAACAAGTAGTATTTGTGATACATACAGTAGTGTGTCCTGATTTTTCATGTACGGCAGTCGTTGAAGATATGTTTGGATCCAATGTAGATTGATCTGCAAATGCAGGTGTTGTAACATAAGACATGGCAAAAATTGCTAAGAGAACAACAGTTTTAGTAGGATTAAGAAAAGAAGATTTTTTTATTCTGAAACGTAATAAAACATATCCTGAGACAGATAGTATCAATAGAAAGATTACAGAGTTTTCACCATCAGATTTGGAATGCATCAAGTAACCTGAATCAGTAGTAGGAGATACATTGGTTGAATATGCAGCGTAAGCGTTTTGTACAGAAGAATTATTTTTCATATCATTTGTAAACGATAATAGTTCCGAGATATACTCATTCAGATTGTTTTGTTGTGAGCCAACAAATACACGCGTAAGAAATTGTTTTTCATATAGCACATTTGATTCTCCATAAATAATTGATTTGTACATGTCACTAAAATTAAGATGTGCGTCAGAAAAATCATCCCCTGATTGTTCCAGCCTACTTCGTTTTGGTTTCTTTACCATCACGTCAGATCCATTGTCGGGAGAATCATCATCACTAGTCGAATTTTTTTGAAAAGATACTCCAGGATAACCGTAATTGACATAGTGTGAATTGTACATCACCGCAACTGTACTACTACATGTTAGAAGAGACAGCCCAGATATAACAAATGTAAAAATTACAAGGGCGTTCTTATTCAAGCATACACACCAATTATTTTTATGTCAGATAGGTTTGGCAATATGTCAGGATTTAGCAGATTAGATATTTTATCCATCAGATCTGTCCCCAAGGTAAAAAATTCTCTAACGTCATTTTCATACATGGTAATCATCCATACCCATAATCATTAAGTGAGTTGGAATTTCGCACTCTACATACGAGCCATCATGGTCAAACATGGCAATGATCAAGATCCATCTTGGAATTAGAGAAATCATCAAAAATACACTAGAGATCATCTTTAGATGATCTTTCAGTTAACTTAATTTCCTTTTTATAAAATTTTCTTGAAAAAAAATAGATCAATTTACAGTGATTTGCTCACTTTTCCATATATCATACAGATGTTTTTCTTGTCAATGCAGTTACTGCAATGACAACTCCTGCCACACCAATACCGATTCCCGCAAGAGATACCATATACAATGTATCAATAGAATCTTTTACTTCTTGAAATGATTGTGCAACTCTGGCATAGCTCTGAACTGCAGTGTTTGCAGAGTTTTTTGCATCAGTGATATCACTTTCCAAATGATCAACAACAGTTTGGGATACCTGAGCTGTAGCAGGATGAAGTAAATATGGAGAAATCGTAATCAAGGTTAAAACAATAATTATTGAAATTGTAAAGTTTTTAATTTTCATGACTCTTCACATAATAAAAAAGCCGTTGTTTTCATAAATACGTTATGGTACAAAATCAAAATGTAATCAAAGCAGCTAGAACTTAAGAAATCCACGTGTTCTTCCAGTAATTGCTACAACACCAATTATTGCAATAACTAGAGCCACCGATGCAACCGGACCAAACTCTGGTACAGATTGATTGTTTGATGTACTTGACATGTTGCTCATGCCAGTCATGTTCATTCCCGCCATATTACCAGTCATTGGAGGAAAATAATAATTGTCCTTGGCTTCAACTAGTTGCATTGGATAAGTAGTAGATGGAATTGTTGTTCCATTAATTGTTCCTTGAATTATTACGTTGTAAGTACCAGTTTGATCAGGAGTCAAGGCTGCAGTGTACAATCCAGGAGTATCATCACTTGCATCAAAATCAAGTGTCTTTGTCTGTCCACCATACTGGACCATCACCTTCATGTTGTCAAGAGCAGTGTTTGCTATGGCCGGTGCACTATCGTCTGTCCCATTGAAAACATAGACATCTATTTCGTTTAGATCACCAGCAAATGGAGGTTCATGCAGCCATCCAATCTTAACGGAGACGTTTTGGAATGTTTTTAGAATGTGAGCTTCTGCAGGATGAACCAAGTACGGCGAAATTACAAGAAGTGTTAAAGCGAGGACTACGGGTATTACAAAGTTTTTAGTGTTCATAACTACTCACAATTTGTCAAGGAAAGTTATACTTGTCCTTGGCTTCAACTAGTTGCATTGGATAAGTAGTAGATGGAATTGTTGTTCCATTAATTGTTCCTTGAATTATTACGTTGTAAGTACCAGTTTGAGTTGGAATCAAAGCAGCAGTGTACAATCCAGGAGTATCATCACTTGCATCAAGATCGAGTGTCTTTGTCTGTCCACCATACTGGACCATCACCTTCATGTTATCCATAGCAGTATTGGATATAGCCGGTGCACTATCGTCTGTTCCATTGAAAACAAAAACATCGATTTCATTTGTATCACCAACAAGCGGTGGTTCATTTAACCATCCAATTTTTACTGAGACATTTTGGAATGTTTTTAGAATGTGAGCTTCTGCAGGATGAACTGCAAATGGTATAACCATAATCACAGCGACCGCAAGAATTACTGGTACAATTAATTTGTTAGTGTTCATATGTTGATTCTGAAAATATGTAATAACAATTATCTTATATAGATTCTGGTACAAAAGCAGAATAGGTCGTTTTTGTCATCTTGTTTGACAGTTGTACTACTATTGTACTAAATTTTAAATGTCAATGAAAGAAATAATAACGATATAATGAAAATCAGAAAGAAACAATTATCAAAGTTATCATCATCCAAAATAATTTTTCTAGTTTTTGTAACTCTATCTGTTCTAGTTATAGCTCCAAGTATTCCCAAATCATATGCTCATGCATTTGTAATCTATAGTAATCCCGCACCATTTACATCACTAAATACACCACCATCACAAATTGAAATTGATTTTGTTGATCCCATCGATATGCGATATAGCTCAATAAAGGTTTTAGATTCCAATGGAAAAGCTGTGCAAAATAATGATTGGCATACAATCACAGATGATCATGAAAAAACAATTGTTACATTACCACCAGACATTCCAAATGGGATTTACACAGTATATACCAAGGTTCTTGACGCGTCAGATGGACATACCACAACAAACGCTTTTGTTTTTGCTGTTGGTGAACCCATACCACAAAATCTCTTGAATGTAAAAGAAAATGTTAGTTTCTCAGATATCGTAGCAATCCCTCATGCAATAGCAAGATATCCATCACTTGTTGGACAAATTATGGTTGTAGGAGCTACCTTTTCGTCACTCTGGTTATGGAAACCCATTTCTAGAATTTCTGGACTGAGAGATGCAGTAGAATCAACACGTGTCAAGATAGACAAGAGTATGACCAAGATGATGTTGATTGGTTCGATAATCATTTTAGGCGGAGATGCCGCCATGATTGTAGCTGAAGCCAGTGCAATAAATGCCGGCTTTTTAGAGACAATAAACACAGCCTTTGGAAACTTGTGGCTCATTAGGCTAGTATTTTCTTTAGCTTTGTTTGGCATGGCATTGATTTCATACATTAAACAAAAAAAATCAAACACACTGTTACCCAAGAGTCAAGTTGTAATCTTATTTGGAATCGGCATCATAGTACTTGCTACTACCACTTTGATCAGTCATAGCGCAGCAAGTGGTAAAATATTACCGCCAATATTTGATTTTGCACATAATGTTGTAGCTTCATTTTGGATTGGAAGTGTGATGTATCTAGCATTTGTCTTGATGCCAAGACTAAAGGAAATGCAAGATGGTAACGCAAGTTTGTCTGTGTTATCCATCATAATCCCACGATTTTCAACCATAGTTGTGGCACTTCTTGGCATAGTTGTAATTACAGGACCATCTCTTTTGTATTCCCTTGAAACCAATCTTTCAATAACACTTGGATCGATATATGGAGAAATACTCATCATAAAATTATCATTAGCTGGAGCAATGATTGGTCTTGGTGCTTTCAATCAGAGAATAATTCAGAAAAAAGATATCAGCACCATATCACTTTCTTCTTCCAATAGACGAAATGGAATTCTTGCAGTTGATAACAGTTTAGATACCAACAAGAATCATAAAACAAAATCCGTTCTGTTGCAGTTTGACAAGAGCATAAAGATTGAAGCAATAATTGGTTTAATCCTCATTGTTACAATAGCGTTACTTGTTGACTCTGGAACTCCAAGCATTCAATATCAGAATGAATTGGCACAGCAACAGCAACAAATACCACATATTTTCGCTTTTGCCACGCCACTGAATGCAGTCCAGAGTCAATTTACAGAGACAGGCATTACAGACAATGGAGATAAAGTAGTCTTATCCATGGATCCATTTTATGCTGGAAAAAATAATGTCACCATCTCATTTTTAGATCCTAATAACAATCCAATCAACATAAACTCGACAGATATAACACTAAATCAAATAGACAAAGGAATAGGTCCACTAGTCATCAATAACGCTCAAAAAATATCCCCAGGAGTGTTTTCGGTAAATACGGCCGCATTTGCAATATCGGGTCACTGGCAAGCCCAGGTAGAAGGAGTAACAACACAGACAGGCGCACTTAATGTCGTTACAACCTTTGACGATTTGTATGTCAAACCAAACTTGAACCAGTTACAGGCCAATATTACAGAATATAAAATTCCAGATAAAACTGCTTTACCACTATATCCAACCTATGATATAATCAGAAATGTGGTATGGGTTGGAGATTCTGCAATAAACAGTGGAAGAATATGGGAATTTGATCTAAACTCAAAACAATATACCGAACACAAAATCAATGGAACAAACATCATCACGTCATCAGTCATGGATTTCAACAATAATATTTGGTATATTGATCCAATTTCAAAAATTTTAGGTTATTATCAACCAGACAGTGGTAAAAACCAACAATATCCAATTCCAAATAATGGAACGGTTTCAGGTATCACCATAGATAGTTCAGACAATCCCTGGCTGACAATATCAAGTACTGGCGAGGTTCTAAAATTTGATGTAACAACAAAAACATTTCATTCAATTAATTTGTCACCAAATTCTGTGCCTCTTGGAATTTCCATAGACCAGTCATCAGGTCAAATATGGATATCTGAAAGCGGTTCTGGAAAAATTGCAAACATAGACCCAGCACAAAATTACAAAGTTACAGAATACTTCCCATTTAACAGCACTCTTGCAAGCCCAACTGCCATCTTGTACGATCCTGTGACTGGCAAAGTTTTCATCTCAGAACATGATGGTAAAGCAGTTTCAACCTTTGATCCATTGGTAAAAACATTCCAAGAGTACGCTACAGATACTCAAGGATTACCTTTCGGAATGGCTTTTGATTCAAATCATGACTTGTGGGTAGCCCAACATACTCTAGATAAAATTTCAGTAATAGATCCTAGAACTGGCAATACCAATGAATTTGACATTCCTACCAAATCATCTTTTACGCAATGGGTAACAACTGACTCTCAAGGGGATGTAATATTAGCAGAACAACGTGCAAATGCACTGGGAATACTCACTAGTAGTATAACACCAGGTTTTATCGAAAATACAGGACAAGGAAATGCCACCTTAGGAATACCCCTTGGATTTAGTTATGCCGATTTGGCAGGTCCTGCAATGGCGGGAGGTCTAATAGTTATTGCGTTCATATATTCTAAAAGTGCAATAGACTTGGGAAACAGTGAAAGACTAGTAAGAAAAAATTACCAGTCTCAATAACTTGGTCATCATAGAAATTTTCAATTCCAAAGAAATTACGATAAATTTCAACTAACAGGTAGTCTTAAACTAGAACGGAAGGATATCGCAATTATGGAAATTATTGATACAATTAATGCAATTGATGCAAGTGGACCAAACTCTGGAACAAAGGTAGTGCTTTTTGAGAAGACTATGGTATGATTTCCACTCTGACCTTCTTCTTCCTGCCATACCATGTATACAGTATTGTTTAATGTAGCCATATCATTTTCATATGACTCACTTTTTGAATGGCTCAGGTTTGTCGGACTTTCAAATGTTGTACCTCCATCAGCACTTTTTGTGATCAAGATGTCAAATTTTCCAGTAGAGCTATCTGCCCAGCTTACATAGATATTTCCATCTGATGTAATTTGTGGCCACCCAGATGGACCAGGGTTATTACTTAGATTTATCGGTGGATCAAAGGTATCGCCATTATTGGTGCTCTTTGCAAAAAAAACATCATAATTTATGCCAGTCATTGTTTGAGTCCATGTGACATAGACATTGTTTTTCCATACTGCAAGTTGTGGATACCCCGAGTCCCCTTTTAGATTGCTAATGTCAACAGGTTTTTCAAATGTAGTTCCACCATCAGTACTTTTTGCAAAAAATATATCATAATTTCCAGAAGTATTATCCATCCACACCGCATATACATTATTTCCAGATGCAATCACTTCTGGTGTTCCAGATTGTCCAGCAGTTGTGCTTATATCAAATGGTACATGAAATGAAGCCCCAGAATCACTACTTTTGCTAAGAAATATCTCATAATCACCCCTACTATCATCTTCCCATAGCAAGTAGACATCATTTCCACCTGCAGACAGTTTTGGAATTCCAGAATTTCCCATATTGTGTGTTACATGTAACGGAGCACCAAAGGAATTTCCTTGGTCATTGCTTTTTGCAAATATGACATTAGTTGAATTATCTGCAGATTTTTCAATCCAAGAAGAATAGACAGTATTTCCAGATAGCGCAACTTGAGGAAATGCAGAAAGTTGGGATCCATCACTTAGTTGAATTGGCTTTTCAAAACTAGTACCACCATCAAGACTTTTTGTCATCAAAATATTTGAAGTACCAGATAACGCAGATTGCCATACCACATAAACATGATTATCCCCTTCTACAAATTGGGGATAGCTTGACTGTCCCATTGTTGTTGAGGACAAATTTATAGGATTACTGAATGTATATCCACCATCAGTGCTCTTTGAAAATAAGACATTAGACTTTCCAGATTCTGTTTCAGTCCAAATTGTAAAAATCCCATCACTTGAAACCAACAAAGATGGCAATTCAGAATCACCAGAAATAGAACTGATGTTAGTAGCATTTGTAAACCCAGGAGGTTCTACTTGTGCAAAGATTGGTCCAATTCCTGCAAGTACAAATAAACTCAAAATTATACCGATTGAAATCTTCATACATTTATCACAATTTACCAGTATAATACAGTAATCATGTGACACAGGATTATTTTAGATCTACCTTGTCTACTATGAGATTTAGTTCCACGTACTCTTTTGTATTAACTGCATTTGTAAGATGTACAGTTAGTGTCACAGAGTATTCAGTATCATTAACTGTTAACCTAGTTTTAATCAGAACGGGTTTAAAATCAGTGTTGGGGCCCAGCATGAGTTTAGGAATCTCTGTTGAAATTAGTAGGTCATGTGTAACTGCTTTGATTTTATAGGCCATAGTATCTGTAAAGTATACACCACCTCTAGTAGTTGGCTTTCTCACAGGAATTGTAGATTTGACAATAGATAATTTTTGAATAGAATATGATTTTTCTTCAACATACATAGTACAAGATAAATTTTGCATTTCAGATAATTTCACCAATACGTCTTCGTTTTCCATCATTTACAACATATTTTAAAAAAATCAACCACTAATAATCTTCTGTTTGTTATCACGGCAATACTTTTACAAGATCAATTCCATAGCCAATATCTGTGCAAAATTATGAAATTGACGTAACATGGCATTACCATAACGGTACAAAACATCCAAACGGAATGTTGCTCAACAGGTTTCATGTATATCACCCATCCCATAGACCAGCGCCATACAAAATATACAAGAACGCATCACAAATCAATCTACCATTAGACAAAACACCAATAGGTGTTTCTGCGCTTGATGCAATTTCAACAGAAAACATTGACAGTCACACCATCCCAGATCTTGATATGCTTGGAAAAATGTTGTATTTTTCATCAGGCATTACAAAAAAAATAAAGTTTCAAGGACTAGGAGAGATGGATTTTCGTGCTGCCTCTTGTACCGGGGCATTGTACCACATTGAGATTTATCTTGTCTGTTCTGATGTACCAGGACTTGGTGCAGGGGTTTATCACTTTGATCCAAAACATATGAAACTAGATACAATACGTCTAGGAGATTTTAGAAAATTTGTATCAGAATCTACCGCAGATGAGCCATTTACAAATCATTCTTCAGCAATTCTGATTTTTACAGATGTTCATTCCAGAAATTCCATAAAATACCAATCACGTGAATACAGACATGCATTTTGGGACAGTGGAACAATTCTTGCAAATACACTTGCTATCTCATCTGCTCACAATATTGCCTCAAAAATAATCACAGGTTTTGTAGATTCAAAAATATGTCAATTATTGGGACTAGATATCAATAAAGAAGCACCTATCGTAATTGTACCCATAGGACAAACAGCACAAACCATACCAATCTACCCACCCATGAAAGAAATTAACGTGGAAGTAGTCCCATCAGACTATGAAATAGAATACCCAGAAATTAATGCCATGCATGAATCATCCTGCCTATTAACAAATACAGAAGTAGCATCATGGAGACGTGAAATCACATTAGAGAGGAAATATTCTACCAAACTCATTCCACTTGGAAAAAATATCGTAGTTCAAGAGTCCCTAGAGAACACAATAATCAAACGTGGCTCTACAAGAAAATTTTCACTTGAATCCATAACATTTGATCAGTTGTCAACCATACTCAACCAGACAACATCAAAAATAAATTCAGACTTTACAAGATTGGAATTACTATCAGACATTTACATCATTGTAAACGCAGTAGATGGACTTGAATCAGGTTCATATTATTTTGTAAAAGAAAAAAATTCACTAGAGCAATTACGTAAAGGTAATTTCAGACATGCATCAGGAAATCTAGGATTGGACCAAGATCTACCATATGACGCAAGCGTTACAATCTTTTTCATGCTAAACCTTGATAAAATTTTGGATCATTTTGGAAATAGGGGTTACAGAATCGCTCAGATCGATGCAGCAATAACAGGAGGTAAAATGTATCTAGCATCGTATGCATTAGGTCTGGGGGCAACAGGACTTACATTTTATGATGATCTTGTGACAAACTTCTTTTCTCCACATGCAGAAAACAAGGAACCAATGTTTTTAATGGCAATTGGAAAAAAAGACAAATCCACCTAGAATGACTTTTTACGATATCGGGACAAAATGACTCGAGTATCTCATTTTCTACAGCATAACATGTTGGTTGCCATACTAGTAGAATTCTGAATGCTTATATTTTTACCACCTAACTCAAGAGGGATATGCATTCCAAAATTAGGTATGTCATACTTGTCTTACTTGTTTTGATACCATCGTTTGTAAACTTGGGAGTTCCCATATACAACAGGGAAACACCAGAGTTATTCGGACTGCCATTTTTTTATTGGTTTCAAACACTTTGGCTTATTGCATGTACCGGATTTTACCTTGCGTATTCCAAAATAGTGGAGAATAAACCATGATAGGCTCAGATGTTTTCATCGTATTTGTTTTACTGTTTATTGTGTTTATTGGATTAGGGTTTTACGGCAAGTATTGGAGAAAAGGAGATCTAAATCATGTACACGAGTGGTCACTTGCAGGAAGAAAGCTTGGAACTACACTAGTGTTTTTTCTCATCGGTGCAGATCTGTACACTGCATATAGTTTTGTAGCTATTCCATCAGGAGTATTTGCAAAAGGTTCACTATACTTTTTTGCAATTCCTTATGTGATGCTAACTTTTGCAGTAGCATTGGTTGCAATGCCTAGACTCTGGACACTTGCAAAAGAAAAAGGATACATCACAGCATCAGATTTTGTCAAGGACCGATTCAATAGCAAAACACTTGCAATCATGATTGCAATCACCGGAATTGTTGCAGAGTTACCATACATTGCACTCCAGATAGTTGGAATGCAGTCAGTGCTCACTGTAATGCTTGCAGGATATGCCAATTCACAGATGGTCCAAGAGATATCACTTCTTGTTGCTTTTGTCATACTGGCAGCATTCACATACACAAGTGGCTTGCGTGGTGCAACTCTTACTGCAATATTCAAAGATATTCTAGTATGGATAACAGTAATTGTTGTCATAGTAGTAGTACCAATTAGTATAGGAGGTTTTGGAAATGCATTCAAGGCAGCAAACAGCAGTTATGTCACACTACCAGAAAATCTAGTTCCAGCATATGCAACTCTTATTCTTGGCAGCGCACTTGCGCTCTACCTATATCCACACGCAATAAGTGGAGTACTCAGTGCTCAAAGTGCTCAAAAGCTTCGTAAAAGTACTGCATTACTACCACTCTATGGAATTGGGCTTGCAGTACTTGCATTAATGGGCATACTAGTTTATGCAGTTCCAGATGCAATGAAGTTCTTATCAGAATTCCCAGAGAGTTCACGTGGAGTACTCGTAGTTCCCTCATTGATTCTATACACCCTACCAAGTTGGTTCTCAGGAGTTGCACTACTTGGAATTTTTGTAGGAGGTCTAGTACCTGCCGCAATCATGGCCATGGCCCAAGCAAATCTCTTGACTAGAAACATAATCAAGGAGATAAAACCAAATCTCTCAGACAAATCAGAAATTAAAATCACAAAGATATCATCAACAGTTTTCAAGTTTGTAGCTTTAGGGTTTGTATTTTCAGTCCCAGCAACTTATGCAATATCCCTACAGTTACTTGGAGGAATACTCATTGTACAAATTTTACCTGCGGTATTTTTTGGATTATATACAAAGATGCTCAAAAAAACACCACTGATAATTGGTCTGATTGTAGGAATATCATCAGGCATACTCATGATAGAGACGGCAAACAGCTTTGGTTCTCTGACATCATCACTACTAAAAACAACATTTGGTCCAATATACATAGCAGTCATTTCACTTGGAATCAATCTTGCCATATCATTTGGCGGAAGCATAATGCAAAAAAATAGATCTAAAAAATCAAAACAATAAATTATTTATAAAAATTTAGAGAATGGTTTTACGATTACTCGTATTCCATAAGTTTCTTTTCTTCTAATAATGTATGAAGATTGTGGACTGCACGGTAAACTTCAGCCTCTTTCTTTGTTCCTGTGCATACTAGTTTTCCAGATGCAAATATGAGAACCACTGAACGTGGATCAAGCATTCTATGTATTAGACCAGGAAATTGTTCTGGTTCATACATACTTCTTGGGAGACTTCGTGCAGCCTTTTCCAAATGAACTTTACCGCCAAGACTAACAGAAGCTACTATATTTTGAATGGTAATTTCTGGATTCTTTTTTATTTTTATCTTGCCTTTTCGAAGTCTTTGTACCACGGTATTTACTGCATTTACTGCAGCTTCTTCTGATTTTGAACCAGTACAAACCATTTTGCCGGAGCTAAAGATAAGTGTCGCAGTTTTTGGAGACTTCAATCTAAAGACAAGGCCTGGAAATTGTTCAGGATGGTATTCAACGTCAGGAAATTCTTTTGTAATTGCCACGAGATCAATTTTTTGGTCTACTGAGGCAGAGGCAACCACGTTTACGATGTCGACAATCGGTTTTGTTTGTGGCATTTAAATAGGTTATAAAGTGGTACCATATATAACCAATTACATAACTACCATGACTGGAAAGGTAAAAGATCTTACAGCATATTTTGAAAGTGAAAGATTTAGATCAAAGAACTGATCGAATTTTTATGAAGCAACATAGTTTCCAAACAAGTTCAAATTTACCAAGACCATACTTCTTCAAACTTGATCTACGAATAAAATACAACAAATAGTAAAACATGTAATTACATTAGATATGTTTTTTCTCATATTGAATTAGATCATGTTTTTGTATATACACAACATCAGTCAGTTAATTCAATATGAAACATATAGTAGATTTATTACAATATATTAATTTCACTTACACACTTAGATACAATATTCAATAACGAAAATAGATGTGTTAGACACATCCATTATAGAATCATGTGGTATTATTGTGAAGTTAGATCTTTCCATTTTCCTTTTGCATTTAATCATGTTTAACATGAGAAAAAATTAGAAAAATATCTATAAAATTTTCATAGTATATATTTTGGGAAAAAATATTTCCACATTACATGCAACAAGATAGATCCAATAGAAGATCAAAAGATGATGAAATTAGGAATTTAGACATATCAAAGATAAAAAATGAAATGGAGACTGCGGATAAAATATTTTACGAGGAACTTTCAAGCAAGTATTTTCTTTTGGATAAATTTAGCATTGATCAATTAAGAGACATGTGTAGGAACCTGCTTGGTAAAGGTCCAGATGTAGAACATTATGAAGACAGGACTACAAAGAAGAAAATAGAATTACCTCAATACAAGGAGGATTTCATCCATTTTATAATAGAAGAGTTTAGATTTTCTGAGATCAAAGAGTATGCACTAGAAAAATGCATAGTTACTAGTTACTTTTTTGAGAAAGAATAGGCATGAAATCATCTAAGATAATACAGACAAACTAAGAAATTTTGTGCTAGTTACCAAACCATCAGATACGCCAATTCCAATAGTATAATTCCCAGGATTTACTCCCCTATCAGTTATGGTTAATGGTATAGAATCATCATAAGGAAGAGTTATCACATTAGAAGAAAATTTTACTGTCAAATTTCCAAGTGCCGCAGTAGGCGTGATTGAACTAGAGGCATTCAAAAATAACCGGTCAGGATTATGTGTCTTATCCATAATTTTTAAATTAACAATAGCTGCGCCACTATGACTCAATATTATTTGTGTCGTATTGAGATTTATTTCAAATGGGATTGAAACATGTCCGTTTATCATTGCAATCTTGTCTGTGTTCCATTCAGAAAACCAGAGAATTTTTTCATCCATCGGATCTTGTGAAATATTAAGAGGATAAGTTAGATAACCATCTTGTGGCAATGATGGAATCGAATATTCTGTTAATGTTTTATTAGACACATCAAAGCGTCCGATTTTATTTCCCTGATGTTCATTGAACCACAAAACTTTTGGATTGTCAGATCCTCGAATCCAGAAAGGAAGAGTTGTTGTGCTAAAAGCATTTTGCGATGTGGGATATCGTGTGATTTTTCCATTAGTAAGATCATAACTTGTAAGAAAGCTTGTGCCATGTTCAGTCAACCACAAAGTGTTTTCATCTACAAACAGATCGGTTGGAGATGAAAATAATGTAACATTATCTTGTGGAATTTTTCTAATAATCGAAATATTTTTCACAGTGTAATTATCTTGATCAATCTTATACTGGATAACATTTTGAGAACCCACATTGGCTACCCATATAGAATTATTTTGTAAAAATATTCCAGCAGGATTTGCGTGAGAAACAGTGTCAAAAGTAGAGACCGCATAGGAAGCATTTTGTGATTTCTCTATTACTCCTATTGTATCCCCACGTAACGTAGTAAACCATATTTTGTCATCTGCTGCAGATTTTATCTGAAATGGCGCCCCAGTTTCAGACTGATACGAATCAAAAATGCCACTCGAGGGATCAAATCTCCAGATAGATGTAGTTCCCAGAGGTGAGAACCAAATTTTCCCATCATCATTTTGCACAATAGCCCAAACCATAACAGAATGTGAACCAGGCTTTTCATAGTGTGTCTCCCCACCCTTGATCGCATAATGTTCCACTTCTCCGCTTTTTGGATCAACAGAATAAAGCGTAGCATTGTTGGATGTTACCCAAACCAGACCTGACTTGGTTACAACCAATCCATTTGGAGCAGAACCTGGCGGTAAAGAATATTCCTTGACATATGGATCATTTTTAGACACAATATCTGAAGGCATGACAGCAGTTCCAATATTTTCATAAACATAGATCAATAAGATCATAGTTGTTACAATTAGTGTAATTCCAAAAATTTTTTTTGATACCAATTTATTCAATATTAAATTGACAGTATCTGTCTTTATTAGTATCTCAAATCTTGTAAATTCTTTGGCAAAATGCAATATTGTCTACTACTTGACATCATCAAACATATAGTATGTTTTTCAATTTGGCAAATAGAGGCAACGTAATATATGAACAAGCTCAAGTCATTTTATGAATAAACGATTCTATCTTTTTTTACCGATATACTTGAGCTTCTTTGTGGGACTCGGCGTATACGAAATAGCACATCCTCCCTTTAGCACAGATTCAGCAAGAATCGGAGATTATGAAGTCAAGGTTGAAACTACTCCGTCTGTTCCAGAAGTAGGAAAAGATACGATGATACATTTCATAGTTCTTGACCAGAATGAAAACCCTGTTGATAATTTTAGAATGGGTGTTCAAATTTATTATAATGACAACATGGTTGATTCGTTTCCTTCGACAGACCATGATTCTGGAAAATGGGATTTAGATTACACATTCAACGAGCCTGGAAACCACGTAATCAGAGCCAACCTTGTCGATTTTAAAAATGGTGGAGTGTTATCATATGCATTCAATATGGGAGTCCTTAATTTCTACATGAATGTATTCACATATCTGATAATAGCTGGATTATCAGGCGCTGGAGGAATTGTAATTGCCATAATCTTGTTTCAGAAAAAACTTTGGTTCAAAAAAAGTAAAACATAGGGCGTGGTCTTTATTGCAGGGTTTTGGAGATTACCTCCTTTGGAATCTTACGCCATTGCGTGCATTCACATGAGATTCCTGCCAGACCACGCATCGTCAAGCCATTTGTAGTGACTCTACGATCACACATATAATATAATTTCAAATTATTTAAGAATTTATGCTAAAAATGCATTAAAAAAAATATTAGATAAAACATTTCTAGAAATACAATATTTTCTAACAATTATTACAAATATTTCAAACACTTGAAAGCGCTTTATCATTCGAGCATATTCCAAAATCTAGAATATCTAAACAAGCCAACCCAACCAGATATGAAGGAAATAATAGATAATGCAAATAATAGATACATCTCTCTTTTACGATGTGCCAAATCAAGATTTAGAAAGATGAATGCGCCAAGTCCTATCAGACCAAAGAAAAGTACCAGTCTACCAAGTCGTTTGAAATTCAACTAGTCACACACATCAATAGCCAAATATAAAACGGATCTGTTTTTGAAAGAGTTTTGTAAACCAGTGGAGATTCACATCATTCCGCATTTAGCATAATATTGTTGATGATACTCTTCTGCCTTGTAAAATTCCGCCGCAGGCACTATTTCAGTTACAATTTTCTTTTTGTATTTTCCAGATTTCCCAATATGTTCCTTTGACTGTAATGCTTGCGTCTCTTGCTCCACATCATGATAGAAAATAGCAGATCTATATTGGGTTCCAACATCTGGCCCCTGTCTATTTAGCGTTGTAGGATCATGATTATTCCAAAATATGTCTAGAATTTCGCCATATGAAATCTTGGAAGGATCATATTCTACTTGTACAACTTCTGCATGACCGGTCATATCGGTACAGACATCCTCATAAGTAGGATTTTTTGTTTTACCGCCCATGTATCCAACACTTGTTGACATAATTCCATTTCTTCGAAAAACATGTTCAATGCACCAGAAACATCCTGCTCCAAAAGTAGCTTTCATCTATAGCACAATACGTAATACAAGAATTAAATTCTATCGAGGAACAGACTTATTTTTCTGCATTTTCTGTCTTGCATACAATATTGCAATATAAGATACACAAGGTGAATGAAAACCTCTTTTAATCAGTGGATTATATCTACTGATTCATGAATGAAGAATTAATCGAACTTGTTGAACAATTAGCAGAGTTCGGCTACGGGGATTCGCTTAGGTTGGATGCCATATCTAAAAGATTACGCAATGAACAGCCCCTATATCCGTCAGACCAGAAATACGTCGACATGTTAGTTTCCAAATATCTCTATCCCCATGAGGAAGAGGTTGAAAAAATAAGAAAGATAGGATCATTAGAAGATAAAATACAAAAGGTAAAACAAAGATACGGAGGAGAGATTAACCCATCAACAGCCAGTAATCTTTCAGATCTATGTCCCAAATGTGGTTCCCCAGTACCAAGAATGTTTAGTTTTTGTTCAAAATGCAGAGCGTTTCATGATGAACACAATTTTATCGATACTAGTAATGCTCAACAAAAGAGGGAAAACCCGGTACAGAGATCTCAACAACCATCGGAAGATGCAACTATGAAACCATGCATTACATGTAATTCAAAAATATTCAAAACTCATGAATTTTGTCCAATATGTGGTGCATATCAAGGTAAAAATAAGTTAAAAGATGCCAAAAAATCCCAACCCAAGCAGAAAAAATATATCGGTACCGCAATTGCTGGAATAATATTCATCATCCTGGGCATTATGCCAACCATATCTTTATTCCAATATTCATCTCTTTGTAGTTCCATTTTAGGACAGTTAGCACAAATTTTCAATTCACAAATACAAGAATCATGTGGCTATATCCAATTACTAACTACCGGAGGCTACATATTCTTCGTCATTGGAATAATACTACTTTTGGTCAGAGCAGTTAAAAGAAAAAGATCATAGAAAATTTTGTTGCCACATACATAATGAAGCGACTGGACTATTTGTGAATTTGAAAAATAATTAGATTACAATCATCATCTAGAAAGAAGATAGAGAGAACTTATTACATCTTGATCAGTTGCCTTACCATCAGTCCAGAGACACAGCGTTGCCTTATCAGGTGTTGAGATTACAGAGTCTCCTTGTAGAGACATCATATTATTTGATACAAGATATTTCATACTAGTTGATAATTGGTTATCAGATATTTCTCCAGTACACCAAAATCCCACGGTCTTCTTGGTCCAAGACGGAATATGACTTTGATCGACTACTACAGATATTGAAAATGTCTTTATTACAGAATTTCCATTTTGATCCTTTGCAGCACAAGTCACTGTTGTAGTTCCCGTCATGAAAAAAGAACCAGAGACTGGACTACATATTGGTTCTAGTAGAGTCGATAATGCGGTCGAATTTATATAATTTACATTTGTTCCAATTGAATTTGATGCATAAAACACCAGTGCTTGTGGAATCAAAGATAGAGATGAACTAGAACCAAAAGTGGATACATTAGAACTAGAGCTTGAACTAGATGATCCACTCGGACCAGAGTTGTAAGTAGGCTCACCATATGATCCTCCACCAACTGTTACAAACACACTTGAAGGCATGTTTGGATCATTGAATCGAAATTCTAACGTAGAACCCATCTCCACAGGAAATCCTGCAATTGATTTTGGGATCTTGACACTTACTTCGAATGTATCGGTATTAGGTCCAGTCTCCCTCATCGCATATGGATTAACATCGAAGGCACTATCAGATAATGTAGTTTGAGCACCTCCCATGTGAACTTCAATCATGCTAAGCGGGATATCATCAGGGGTCTGAGAATCAAGATTATAATTTGGTGCATATATATCCAGTTTAAAATATTGTCCAATTCTAACATTGGGCGAAGAACTCTCTACAGGACTTGAGGGAGCATTTGATAAAACTACAGATTGTGTCACGTCAGTAGGATTTCCAGAATTATCCGCTCTCTGATGATATGTCATTAATACAACATCACCATTTTGTAGAGGTTTTCCACCTACAGAGTCAGGTAATGTAAGCTCGAGTTGAAAAACCCCCGTATCTATTCCAGTTTCCACCATTTCATCAGGTCCAGATATTGAAACTCCGTTTATTGTAAAATCAACAAGTCCAGATGTCGATATCGTCATCACTGCACGATGATCAGTTGACAGATTAGAATCAGTCACATAAAAAGTTAGAACAGTCCCAGGTGTTGCAGGTTCTGCATAAGAAAGATACATAGGTAACAAAAGTAAGAGAATTAAAAATCCACTCAGGTGTGATGTATTCATAAAGCACCCTTTCTAGATGTGGATCTGATTTCGCTTGTAATAGAATCAGAATTTGCAATCAAAGATTTTAGAACAACCTTGGTTGTATTAATGTCGCTTTCAGATATGCCTCGATAGATCATTTTTCGAAGTTGTAGAATTATGACAATTATTGAATCCACTGTTGATTCAGCTTTTTTTGTAAGAAATATTCTATTATTTCGCCTATCCTTAGAATCTGCAACTCTTTTGACCAAACCATTTTTCACCATTTTATCTATCACAGGCACAAGCGTACTTCCATCAACATTAATTTTTTCGGCAATCTCTTTTTGTGTAGGCCCATCAACAATATTGAGGACTAGAATAACTTTCCATTGTGCAGGAGTTAGTCCTAACTGTTTTTTCATCTCCATCTCCGCAAGTCGTTCCTGCGATTTTGATGCAAGTGCAATCAATGTTCCAATACTATCACTAAGATCAAGTTTTCGCATTATATTCATACCACATACTGGTATACAAATGATTGGTATACCAATAGTTATATACCAACAAGTCAAATATCATACCATGATCACATCAAAGACACGTAAGATCATCAAAGTTCCATCCACAGTGACAAGTCATGCAAGAATATTATAAAAGGTCATTACAATTTGTCTTTTTTACAATCATAATAGCATGCACAGTATTTTCTTTTCCAGCATCCTATGCTGACAGAATGATCACACTACAAAAGGTGTCCGACGTAAAAGAAGAATCCCTGCTCAATACAATATCTGATGTATCACAATATTCCAAGATATTTCCTGACAATGTGAAATACGTGAAAATATTAGATAACAATACAAGACTTGTCGACATTAATGCCGGAATAAACGGCATATTTTTTGATACTCAAGCAATATGCAAGACAGACTCAAATGGAAATTACATAGTAGACGTAATATCAGGAGACCTCAAGGGAACTATCATGACTACTAGTTTAGAAAAGACATGGGGTTTTCACGGTCAAAAAGATGGAGGAACAATTGCAAACATTTCTTTAGATGTAAAGACATCAGGACTTTTAGCATGGATGATCAATTTTGTTCCAGACAGTTCAGTCTCAAACGTATTGCAATTTGGATTTGACAAGTTTGTTCAACAAGCACAAATGCAACAAGTTTAGACGAATTTTATTTTGTGGTACTAGTCTTTTTGAGAAGTTTCGGTTTTAATTTAGTATTATTTTTTAGAAGTTCCAGTGCAATTGTTTTATTATTTAATGCCAAGTCAAATCTTTTGTCAATCTTTAGAGCAGCGTTGAAACATTTTATTGCATCTTTTAGTAAACCAAGCTCTCCCAACGAGAGACCTTTGTACGCTATTGCCAATGCATATTTTGGTTGAATCCTCAATGCATCATCATAACAGTCTATAGCATCATGGAATTTTCCAAGCGTATGCAGCACAGAACCTTTGTTTACAAGAGCATCCAAGTTATTTTTTTCAATCTTCAACGCTTCATCATAGCACTTTATTGCTTTGGAGTGTTTTCCAAGTGTTTGTAGTGTAACACCTTTGTTTATCAAGGCGGTGATATTTTGGGGCTCTTTGAATAAAATCAGATCATAGAATTCTAACGCCAAGGCATATTTTCCTTCTTCACATAGATCATATGCCTCATCTAGAAGCGAGGATTTCATTATCAAGGGTTAAAATCTGCAGATATTATATTTTTAGAATGCATGATTACAATTATTGGCCAATACCAATTAAATCAAGTACAGAACTAAGTTTATGCGATCAGAAAGAAATGATCACGTGCCAAAATACAAAAGTTGTTCTTGGTATCTGTCTACAAATCAATAACAATACATAATTTCTTGATCAATAAATAATGGAACAAAATTCACAACAATCTTTAACAGCAGTTTCTTGCAAAAATCCAATGCATACTATAATCTTTGATTTTGACGGTACAATAGCTGACACACTGTCAGTAGTCATAAGAATTGCAAACAAATTTGCAGATCATTATGGATACAAGAAAATTCCACTCAGTGACTTACCAAAACTACGAGAGAAAAAACCAAGTGCAGTCTTAAAACATCTTGGAATATCAATATTCAAACTTCCAATTGTAGCAAGAAAGATAAGATTTGAAATGAATAAAGAGATCATCAATCTAAAGACAGTAGTTGACATAAAAGAGACACTCGTATACCTCAAAGAAAATGGATGTGTCTTGGGAATATTGACTACAAATTCTAGAGAAAACGTAGTTGAATTTTTGAAGAAAAATGATCTGGAATTGTTTGATTTTGTCTATTCAGGAAGAGCAGTTTTTGGCAAGAGTAGATTATTGAAAAAAATGATGAAAGAGAAAACCATTCCACATGAAGATCCAATCTATGTAGGTGATGAAATAAGAGATGTAGAAGCAGCCAAAAAGGCTGGAATCAGAGTAATAGGAGTAGCATGGGGATACAACACCAAAAATGCTTTGCTCAAATTTCATCCTGATCATGTAATAGAAAAACCAGAAGAGCTCAAAGACATCATCTTAAACTAGGCCAGACATCTAACCTACACTTGTTTCAGTATTTTCAAGAGTTAACAATTTCAATAGACCCAGCAATAAAGAAAATGAAAACATTGTCATTCCCACTAAGAAATTAATTGACAAATCGGTAATTACATAACATTCAGATTCGAAGAAAAACTAGTTTTCAAGTTAGTTTGAAATAATACATAACAATGTATCTAGTCAATGAGTTCCGATGTAACAGAGGATGAAAGAAAGACACTCACACCAGAATCAGGATTTGACTTGTGTGGAATTGATTACTTTGAATCATTTGGAAAGAGACTGTACTTTATTGCACATTATGAAAGATATCAAGATGCATTACAAGCAAAAAAAGAACGAGACAGACCAGATGAGTATCTAATTTTATACAAAGGCGCAATATGATATAATTGTAACATCGTTTGTTATAATTTATTGGGTTTTAGAATTTTGTTTTTTATTGGATATACCTTTGAAAATTCTTACAGCTTCTAGATGAGAGCAGTTTGCCTTCAATCCTTTCCCATGATGAAATTTATAGAAATTCTTAAACCCTTCACAGTCACAACTGTCTGATGTTACCATATACGACTTGGAAGTATCGCTTGAAGATTTTACTTGGTACAAGTCATTGTCAATCATGATCACTCCATTTTTTGCAAGTGCTTTGGCCTTTTTTATGGTATTAGCGCTCATGTATCCCACAATGTATCTCAATTAAATAATCCTTAAGTTTTTTCAACATAGTTGAATAACATGTCTAAAGAACCAGAAGATGTAGAATCTGAACTAATAAAACAAATGTTTGATGAAATAATGAAGATGATTCGTCAAAAACAAATCAGGCTAGAAACCATCATTCAGAGAACAATTGAACAAGAAACCATACAGCAAGAGTCGTTTAATCGCATATACCACATCCTTACAGAGCACGGTAAAAAGAAACAATGGTTATCACCATAGCAAAACCCAGATGTAAAACCATAGAGTTATCACATCAGGCACGAGAATCAAAAGGACTTCAACATCATACAAAATAAAAAAATTGGAGAGGTGTCTTTGGTAGGACCCCTCCAAGAAAGTTAGACGTACATAGTCAAAATGCTGACTAAGAGACACATATTATGTGAATTACATATTGACCTGACTTTCAGTTATGATACATGCATTATTAGATATATGATTAGTTCAATAGAAAAGCTTAGTTTTCATAATATCAGCTGATAAAAATTAGCCAATTGTGACAAAATAATTTTTAATAGAACTATAATTTCACGTTTAGGTTTTTTATTTTTTGAATTATATCATCATGTTCTGATTCTGGCTCAGTTGACAGTATCAAGAGTCCATCGTCAAGAAACAAAGTGATAAGTTTTACTTTTTCTTTCGAGGTTATCATCCAATTAGTCTTGCCAAGCTTTTCGTTAAACATTTCATCCCAAGATGCTTTGACAGACGCTTGATAATGCACCATATTACTTAGTTCTTCATCAAGCAATGGTGTTGCATTTGATTGTCTAACAAAAGTAACCAGTTTTCTATCCTTGATTCTACCAACAAAACGAATGGCATTATCAAGTTGGAGAATTTGACCGTATGGATCTGCTTGTTTTATGCGCTGTGCCAATTATTGGATAATTAATCCCAAAGGAAATTTAACTCTATGCTAGAATACAAAAACAGATCATGCCAAACGAAACGGACAACATGTTTGAAAATATAATAGAAAAACACCAGATCGATAAAAAAACTATGTTGTTGATGCAACAGGCTTTGAATAGAATATATGCAATTGATGAATCCAAGACATTTGAATACGAACCAATTTATGAATTTGAGAGAAAACTATCTCATCTAAATAAACTAAAGAAAAAAGCAACCGAATCATTTAGACCATTTGCAGAAGCATATCACACATCCCTTTGCGCAGCCATGGGAGCTCCCATGATGAATTCAATAGAAAAATCAAGAAATGCTGGAAATTACGAGGTATTTTACGAGTTATTTGGACTGACAAATGCAAAAGCCAAGAGGTTTGGACTTGCAGCACTTTACTCATCAATCAAGGGTCAGAAAAATCAAGTACCAGACACATACAACATAGTGTTTGACAGAGATTCGCCTTGGACACATAGGAATGAGGTAGAACATATGGAAGAATACGCCAGATATCATTTCAACAGATATATGATAAATCATGTAGTGGATAAGACATCAAATCCATTTGTTTCAGTGATAGAACTATACGAACACGGTGCCGCGGATTTTATATTCATGCAAACAGAGCAAGATGGAACAATTAAGGAAAGACTAACGACATTTCATCCAATCAGTATTCCAAAGATAGGAAAGGTTATTGCCGTACATATGATAGGAGATGAAAAACTAGTTCATTATAGAAGATGGGGTGAGCCATATTTTACAATTAATTCAGTCAACAAACATACAAAATTGAAAATAATAGGAATTGCAAATCAGAGATTTATTTCAGATTAAAGTTTAGCTCAGTTTGTTTGGATCTTTTTTCCATATTCGGACACCATCAACGAAGACCTGTTCTGATTCTTCAAATACAGTATGCCACCTGCCATCATGTGGAAAGAGTTTATTCATTTCTTCTATCTTATCATTAGTAGGAAATGTATTGGTCAATGCACCCCAGCGCATGTTTGGAACTTTAGGCATTATTTCATTGATGTCTTTCATAACACCATTCATGTTAAAACAACTAATAAAATACTATTCATTTGTTAAAAGTGACTAGTTTTCACGATTCCTAGTCAATTAATTCACATGTGTCGTAGTACTATCATGACAACAATAGTAGGAATCAAGACAAAAGATGGAGTAGTATTAGGATCAGATAAAAGAGCAAGCAAAGGCTTTTTCATAGGATCAAAGATAGTACAAAAAATTGCAAAGATAGACGACACTCTAGCTGTTGCAATTGCAGGGCAACTTTCAGATGCAGAACACATCATCAAGGTGACAAAAGCAGAACGAAGACTCATAGAATTGAGGAGAGGATTTCCCTTGACCATAAAAGAGGCCACGCGGTTGATTGCAAATATCACCTATTCAGGCCTTAGAAACTACCAACCCTACTATGTAGAATTACTAGTCGCAGGAGTGGACAGAGATGGTGCACATGTTTTTGCAGCAGACATGAGTGGAGCAATTACAGAAGAGGATTTTGCATCTTCTGGTTCAGGTTCACCTATTGCATATGGTGTACTTGAAAGCTTGTATAACAAAGACATGACAAACAAACAGGCAAGTGATATTGCATCACGTGCAGTATCTGCTGCAATGGAAAGGGATCCAGGGTCTGGGAATGGCATCAACATTTTGACCATACAAAACTTGCAAAAGGAGGCAATGGCGTAAATGTCAGAAAGTCAAAACGGTAACAGATTTCCATTCTATGGTCCACAGGGAAGACTAGTTCTAGTAGATAGTGCCCTTGAAGCTGTAAACAGAGGTTCGACAACTATTGGAATCAAAACTCCAAACTTTGCAATGATTGCAAGTCAGATAAAGCCAACGCATCCATTGATGGAGCCTTCAGAGAAGATATTCCCAATTGATTTCCACATTGGTGCAACCGGTGCAGGATACATCGGAGACATTCTGCAGCTAATTGACACACTACGACTAGAATCACAAAAACATCGACTCACATACGAAACACCAATAGATGTAGACTCTTTGGCAAAACATCTTAGCAGTTTTCTCCACAACTATACCACATATGCAGTAAGACCACAGGCTGCATCGATAATAATTGTTGGTGAAGACCAAACCGGAATCCAGTTGTATCAAGTAGATCCTAGCGGGACTTTCTTCAGAGGGTCCGGATTTGCAATAGGTCAAGCATCAGAAACTGCACTTGATGTAATAACAAACGAATACAGTAAAGACATGAAATTAGACCAAGCAATCGAATTGGGTAGAAAGGCAATTGAGAAATCACTTGGAGAAAAACCCATAGTGGAAACAGGAATAGTTGAACCTGGAAAGGCATTTCGTAAGATACGTACAGATAATGCCTAGAATCCAGGATACTATTTTTCTTTTTAAAACTGAGAAATTGAAACAGTAAGTCATACATGAAGACAGCTAAAAAATATCAAACTAGCAGATATTGATACAATAATGAATACAACATATCAGCAATTTGTTTAAAATAATTGAAGACCGGAAATGTCAACCTAGAAAGCAATCAAGGTTTTTTCGATGACTCTGATTCTTCAAGATCCAATACAATACTTTTGAGGACTATTTTTACACCTTTTAGAATTCGTAATCCATGTTTTTTTGTAGAACTATCTGTAATCACATGTATAGTACACACTCATCACATAAAAGTCTGATCTTAAATTTCCAAGGTTTTGAAAAAGGCAACTATCTCTTGAACATCAGTCAAGTCTCCAAGATACGATTTAATTTGAGATATGACAGAAGAATATTCATCGCCATATACCTCTCGAAGTACTGTTTTCAGGTATTGTGGATGGTCATAACAATCTCCAATTTTACAATCATAAAGAGAACCCAGTTTTGCCAATACTAGATGATAATTTGCGTTACCTCGCCTCATAAGTACAACTTCTACGTATGAGATCACGGCTAACCTGTACGGTTCAGAATGAGAATCCATTTCAAGACATTAATTCGCTATTTTATAATATTTTGTGTCATGAAATTCCAAAGGAAAACTAGTTAACTATCAGTTGTATAGGTCAAAAGATCCACTGTATCGGTTTTCATTATCATGCTGTGCCTGATTCGCTTTGAGCAATTTGGTGATATGTTCAAGTATGCGGTGTGCGTTTATAGTGGCTTCTGACTTGTCTTTTGCGCCCACTGCATCACTTTCCACAACTGCATATCTGGTGACCAGTTTTAGATGGACATGATATTTGTCATCACTTGTCCACTGTAACACGCATCCTCCATCGCCCTCAACTATACCAATCCACCGGAGTGTGCCAAACCATTTGCCAAGTAATTTCATCACAATATCTTCAACTTTTACAGTGGTTGGTATGTAGAGCTGAATTATCTGCTCGAATTGAGTATGTTGATGTGAAATTGTCTTGGAAAGATTTTCAAGATCAATCCGAGATTTTTTTACAAGCACCAAGTCAAGATTTTTTGTAAGCTTGTAGCCATGATCTGTTTTTTTCACAAGTCCTGCACTCTCCAGTCTATGCAAGGATCTAGCCAAGCTTTGCTGATGAAGTCCTAATCTTCGTACAAGTCCATTAAATGTATATTGGTTGTCATTAACATTACTGTCTTGATTTAGTAGTGACAAGACTTTCTTGTCGTTTATCTGAAAATCGTCAAGTGATATATCAGATAAGCTATCAATTATTATTTGGACCATTTTATCATCTACCTTAACTTCTTTTTCGTTTCCTGGTTTTTCTTCTTTTTCAAGCGAATCTTTTGTATCCATATTTATCAATTCCAAATAGTCTCTTTACTTATTTAAAACTAGTTTAGCTGTTATCATTTGATTTGGCTCAAGTATTGCACTACTATGAATAGATTTCATCAAGTTGCCTGCTTTTTCCAAGATCGTATAATCACTTAGGTTGAATCTATTTTTTCTGGACTTTGTATTTCTTGAATTTAGCCGTAGTTTATTATTACAACAAGGACATCGCACTCCAGCAGATAACGAGTCTACAAATATTCCACGTATAGAGCAAGGTCGTTGTCCTGCTGCAAATCTATATCCTCCTACTGGCTTTTTTGCCGCAAATCGATAACAGATTCCTTTGCATTTCAAATCTCTAACCCTCTATTATGAAAACATATGTCATCCCAAATAAAATAGACTAGGATTGGTAAAACCTAGTCACATGTATTTTTATACAAAGATAGGACACAGAAGCAAAATAGATGCATAATCAAAGAATTCATCAGAACAGAAGACATCAATTACCTAGTTCTTGTTTCTTTTCAGAAATGAAAGCCACTTTCTTTTTGATTTCTCCTTTGGAAGTACAGGTTGTTCGTCTTTCACAAGATTTGTTAGTAGTTCACAATAATAACATCATTGGTACATTTGCCAATTGTACCAAATTATTTTAATTGTACAATTAACAAAATACTATAACTAGAATGCCATACTCATATTTGCTATAACTCTTGTGCTATTCAGTCACACGGCATTCTAGTTTTGATTTAACTTCAAGATCACATTTAGCATGACAGATGCATTGATTTTAAATAGACTAGTTTTGTTGTTTGTTGCGTGTAATGGCAATCACTGCAATTACAATCCCTGCAACGCCAATCCCAATACCAGTCATGCTTATCATATACAATCTATCAGTTGTGTCCTTGACTTGTTGAAAAGACTGTATGACGTTTGAAACACTATTTGATGCAGTATCGGCATTATTTTTTGCGTCTTCAATATCACTTGTCAATTGATTTACCACCGTACCCATTTGATCCATATTTACAGATGTATCTGATGATGAACCAGTAGATGGTGGAAAGTTTAGAGTATCAATACTTCCAACATCATCTAATGAAATTTCAGTGTCTATTGTTTGATTCTCAACATTTCCTTTTAAGATAAGACTATAGGTTCCAACCCTTGTTGGAATCAATGCTGCATGGTATTGCCCATCAACAGTACTACTAGGAAGAAAGTCAAGTGAATTTATTACACTACCATACTTTACAGAAATTTTCATATTTTTTAGTGCATCAATCACAGGCGTTGCACTATCTCCACTTCCTTTCTTTATTGTCACTTGTGCAGCATTAACCAACCCAGTATACACTGGTTCATTATCCCAACCAACTTGGACTATATAATTACCAAAAACCTTTGTGATATGAGCTTCAGCAGGTTTTACAAAAGTTGGAGAGATGAATACCACAACTGCAATAAATAATAAGAAACCAGTAGAGATCAGAACTGGATTTTTTGTAGTCATTGTTTTACAGATTTAAAATCCAAGTTGTGATCTGAATCGAGTTACAGTAATTACACCAGCAATTGAAACTATAGCCAAGAGCGCAGGCAATTGGAATTCAGGTACTGTTGTATTTGCACTAGTAACACCAGGTATATTGTAAGCGCTTATTATGACAGGATGAATATTGACATGAACATCCATCATTACAGTGTTCCCATCAGCCTTGTTATTCAGATCCTGTATTAGTTTTGTAAATGCCACAGATATTTTTGTATTTGAATCAGATTTGTCTTGATTATTTGTAGCAATATCATTAAACATACTTTGTGCCGCTGCTGTGAGACCCACCGAGTTTTCATATGCATTTTGATCTACAATGGTACTTGACATTGACGACATTCCAGACATGCTACCTCCAGACATGCTACCTCCAGACATGTTCATTTGTGACATATCATTTAGATCAACAGGCGAGTTTATTGCCTTACCATATTGTCCAAGGGCTTCTTTTAACACATATACAACAGCCAGTGCGTGTATGGTAGAATTATCAAGTTTATCAGGATCAATTCTCACCTGTATGGATTCATCAAGATAAGAATTGAGTTTTGAAACATCATCATTTACAGCACCCTGATTTCCTGCTCGTGCATCAGAAAGAGTTGCATTTATTGTAGACGGTATTTCAGTTTGTAACAAGGTGTTTCTTTCCCCCATCTGTATAGTATCATTTGCATTCCAGTACATACCCAGTGTGTTAGAATAATAACTAATTGCATTTGTGTCACCAACATGTTTTGCAACCAATCCCGTTTCGGTTTTAATCTCGGTCATTTTAGCAAGCCAGTCAGCACTTTCATCATCACCAAAAGTATGAGCAAATACAGGATGTGTGTAAATCAGACCAGATGTTATAATCACAGATAACAATAATGCAAATAACTTACTACCCACATTAAAACGAAGATCAACATAGTTTAAAACTCTTTCAGTACAACAATCGAATACAAGGTCCCTTAAAAATTTAAGCCATGTAAAACAACAAATTGTATTCTACTATGATCGTATCACAAACTGAGTAAGAACAATATATTAAATTAGATATTACAATAATCATCAATGTTCAAGTTTAATAGAAAAATAAAATTACAATTAATTCTCATCGTCATAATAATTTCATCCATCATCATTCCAAATGCTCCAAAATCTTATGAACATGCATTTGTAGAAAAAAGTAATCCTGTTGCATCACAATCACTTTCAATACCACCATCAGAAGTAGATGTATACTTTAGTGATCCTATAGATATAAGATATAGCGAAATCAAAGTTTTAGATTCAGATGGAAACCAGATTCAAGAAAATGATCAACATTACATCGGCAATGATCAAACGGCTCTGAGTGTGTCGCTACCATCAAATCTCAAAAATGGAATATATACCATATCAACAAAAGTTTTAGATCAAACAGACGGTCATGTTACAGAAGATGCATTTGCTTTTGGGATAGGACAAGATGTTCCAAAAAACATTGTAAGCAATCTAACATCAAGCAGTTATCAAGATCTTTCAATACCAGAGACCATAGCTAGATTTCCATCTCTTTTAGGACAAATTATTGTTGCAGGCATTGCAGCATCTACTCTATGGTTATGGAATCCAATATCTAGAATACCAAAACTTGGCGATTCGCTGTCACAGATTAGACATAAGATAGACAACAGTATGACAAAGATGGCAGTACTTGGATCTATCATTATTTTAGCATCAGGTTTTGCAATGATAATTGTACAAGCATTGTCCATAAATGCGAGTATACTTGATGCAATTTCTACAAAGTTTGGTAACATATGGGTTCTAAGAATGATTACATCATCAATATTGTTTGGATTATCATTTACATTGTATCAAAAAACAAGAAAATTTCCAACAGTTATTGCGAGAAGACATGCCACATTGTTACTAGTTACAAGTTTTTCAGTGTTGTCGACTACAAGTTTGATTAGTCATGGATCAGCCACTGGTCAAATAGTACCATTATTGCTTGACTTTTGCCACAACGTATTTGCATCATTATGGATCGGTGGAATAATTTACCTAGCATTTGTAGTGATGCCACACATAAAACAGATTACAAACTCAAACACTAGTCTTCTCACATTATCTATTCTCATTCCAAGGTTCTCAATACTTGTAATTGCAGTTCTTGGCGCAGTGGTAATCACTGGTCCATTTTTACTCTACGCATTAGAAAATAATCTGGCTCTGACATTGGCATCATTTTATGGTAAAGTCCTCATAATCAAGCTCTTGCTCGCGGTTGCTATGATAGTACTTGGCATATACCATCAAACATTTGTAAATAATAAAACAATTTCATCAATATTAAACAGAACCACAAGAAATGCAACAATACAAAACACAATTAAAGATGTAAAACCAATTCTTTCCAAATTTGATACAAGTATAAAAATCGAGGCAGTTATTGGCATTGCATTGATTGCATCTGTTGCAGTTCTAGTTGATTCAGGTTTGCCCTCAAGCGAATTTGAGAATCAGACACAGTCATTACAAAATAAAATATTTGCACTCACTACAAACGACAATTCCAATACACAGGAATTCTCTCAAACAGATTTCATAGAGAATGGAAGTAGAACAGTATTATCAATGAATCCATTTTTTACAGGAAATAATGATTTTACCATATCATTTTTGGACTCGAATAAACATCAAACAGACATGAAATCCGCACAGATTAAACTGACACAAACAGATAGTGGAATAGGACCAATTACAATTAACACAAATAAAACAGATGTTGGAACTTTTACCGCCAATGCAGATTTTGGATTTCCAGGACACTGGACCGTGAGAGTTGAAGGAGTGCAAAATAAAGAAGACTCACTCAATTTAGTATCAACATACAATTTATTCCTCAAACCAAAACTAAGTAATTTACAGATAGACATGAAGGAATACAAAACTCCGGAGAACAACAGTACACCAAGATATCCAATTTATGACAATGATAGAAACAAGATATGGGTAGGAGATACAACCCTCAAAAGCGGCAAAATACTTGATTTCGATCTAGGAACTTACAAGTATACTGAACACAAAATCAATGGATTGAACAGTGTAGTATACATGGTATTAGATTCTCACAACACTCTGTGGTATATCGACTATACACAGAAAATTTTAGGACATTTCAATCCAGATAATAACTTAAATCAAAATTATTCTATTCCAAATCAGGGAGTTCTCACAAGTATGGCAATAGACAATAACAATACAATCTGGATCACATCTGCAAACACTAATGAGATCATCAAGTTTGACACTAACACAATAAAGTTTGATTCAATAAAGCTGCAAGACAAATCAGACCCATTAGACATTGCAGTAGATAACACACATGGTAAGTTATGGATAGTTGAAGGTATTGGAAAGATATCAAGCCTAGATATTTCAAACAACAAAGTAACAGAATTTGCACCATCTGGGAATTACACCATGGATGGACCTACTGCAATAATTTTAGATCCTCAGACCGGAAAAATATACATTTCAGAGCATGAAGGTCAGGCAGTATCCATCTTTGATCCATTACTTGAGACATTCAAGAAAATACAATTGGATCCAGATTCAGATAATCTTCCATATGGAATGGCTTTTGACAAATATCATAATCTATGGATTGCGCAACATACTTTTAACAAGATTTCAATAATAGATCCAAGAACTGGAGATGTCATTGAAAAAAACATCCCATCACCAGATAGTTGGGTACAATGGTTAACATCAGATTCACAAGGAAACATCATAATGGCCGAAGAGAGAGCAAATGCTCTTGCTATAGCGACAATATCATCTGGACAACCACAAAATAATCAAGAAAATATCACGCCAATCATTCCAACGTTAAATTTCGATTACGCTCAAGTTATGGCTCCAACTATTTCAGGACTGTTAATTTTGATTGCATTTTTCTATTCTAAAAGTGTATTAGATTTAAGAAAAGCTTCAGAACAAATAAGAAAATCATATGAATTTTCAACCTAAATCCAATCACATATTTGATACAGGGATCAAAGACAACAAGACATTGATAATTTCTACATCGCAATGATCAAACATATCACAAAATGATAATGACTTTGACGATTGTACCACAGGATTTTTAATTTATCATATCATTATATCCAAGTCAGATATGACCATTTCAACATTCAAACCCGGTGAAAGAGTAAAAATAATAGGAGAAAAGGAGGATTCTACTAAAATTTACAGTATAAAGAAAATTTCTAGATATCAAAATGAAATTACTTTATACATATTAGAATCAGAATATAATCAAATATCAAGATTGTATTATGAAACAAAAAAATCATCTCTTGAGAGGATCAGTTCTACAGAAATTAGATCGCGTGACTTTCACAATCAATGATTAAAATCAAATATTTGGTACTTGTAAAAATATCACAAAAGTCATGTAGAAAATTTGTAAAATGCAACATAGTAAATACTTTCAAATTTCAACTCCAATCTTTGTTGTATGAGCGCACCAGTCATACAACAAAGAACAGAGTAGATGAAGTCGAAACCATATGCTATCATTACAACAGTATTTTATAAAATAAGTAAATTGGTACATTTATCGAATATACCATTTATAATGAATATCACTCACAAAACTAGAAAGATATTCGAGAATTGTACCAGTTCGTTTAAATTCAATTTTTGACTAATGTATGCCATGTCCACGTATAGCAACATCATAGAGAATAGATCTAATTTGCTGACTGTGATAATGTTTACAATCATAGGTGTTTTGGCAATACCAGTAATTTTGCCACACATTTTCCACGAATTTCAAATCTTTCACATATTGATTCACCTATGCGGCATCAGCTTGGCAGTTTTCTTGAGCATAGTATCAGCAATTGCATACTCCAGAGTCAAAACAAAAAGATTATTTTTTACAATGTTAGCATTTTCCCTCTTTGTAATAGCTGAGGCATTATCACTTGTAGATGCAGCATGGCAATACACATATTATTTGGGCCCGTTTCCAGCAGGTGAGATTGGACATTTCTTTGAATTGTCAACATTGGGAATGTTTGCACTCAGTGTCTTTAGGAAGGATTAGTAATGAATAGAGAAACAGAAATAATTAACATTATTGAAAAAAACCCTGGAATAAAATTCAGAGAAATAATGAGAGAGACAGGATTAAAAAATGGAGTACTAAGCTACCATGCAAGAAAATTAGAGGAAAACGGTAGTGTAAAAATAGACAGAAGATCAGGAGAGACCAGATTCTACCCACTCTTTGTTACAGAAGAAGAATCAGTATTGATAACAAGTCTCAGACGGGATACCCAAAGGTACATCCTGTTATCATTGCTAGAAGGTAAACCACTTTTATTTAATGAAATAGTTCAAAAAGTAAAAAAAGCTCCATCAACAGTTTCTACATTTCTTGCAAAACTTGTAGATGATGAAATAGTAGAGGTGAAAATCATCGAACTAAAGAAATTATACTTTTTGAAAAACATAGACATGGTACATGAAATTATAGAAAAATACAATCCAATCTTACTTGAGAGAACTGCATACAACTTTGCAGATACATTTGCAAACCTATAGAACAGTAATTAAACTAGTTTCCAAAGAGTTGCTCTGTCACACACAAAGAATCTAGTTGATGCGATCAGATGAGAAGATGCCTACTATTTATTTAGAGTAACAAGATAAGATTACAAATTGACAAAATGGGTGATTCTAGTCATAATTTCAAGTGTATTTCTCCCAAGCTTTGTTTTCATGCCAGCACATGGTGACGGTCTTGCAAGTGAGATATTACCACCTGAGATGATTGGAAACAAAAATGTCACCCTGTCAATAAATTCATCGCCATTTTTGATTGACAATAATCATGTAGGTACCCAAATAAACTTCATTTTACAAGATGCATCGACCCAAGAACCGATACCCGAAGTAACACTTGCAGTCTCAGCTTTTAAAAACGACCAAGCACTTTTTGGTCATGTATTCATGAGCGATAATGGAAATTTTCTGTTTGACGTAACACCTGATAATTCAACAGATAAAATTACAATAAATGAAGAAGGAGGGATACTTCCAGGCCTTCTAGGTCACGGTGGAAGCTATCAGATAGAGGGTCCAGTTTTTGCATCAGGCGGATTGTATAAATTCAAAATAGACGTACTTACAATGGGCTCATATAACTATCAAGTAAGTAAAACATACAATGCTGCAATATCAATTCCAATAACCACTCAATATCCCATAACCGATGGTGATGATGGAAAACAGACAATTACAATAACTGCATATTATGATCAAATTGGTAATTTCCAATATGATTCTAATAATAAAAAAATGAGTTTCTCCATGCCATTTAACTGGAATCAAGACAACCTGAAACAAGTAACAGTAGTACATCAAGAGTTAAAGATCCCAAGAACATTTTCTAGTTTCATAGTTACAAAGTATGATGCATATGTAAATGGAGTTGCGTTACCAGACAATGCAGTGAGCATAGATGATTATTCTTCAGACGATCAGAGAATCATACACCTGATATTATACAAACAAGAAGTAAACACAATTGCCACACAAAATTCCACCAAGTCAGAGATGGACTTTACACTATCTCCAAGTAATGAAACAGCATTTCCAATCATGCAATATACAAGAAATGCCCAGTACAAGATTAGCCTTAGCTGGGATCCACCAAAGATTCTGGCAGGTCATACAACAAAGTTTAGTTTCCAGATTCTTGATCCATATCTAGTAAACAAGACAGTAAATTCAATAGATTATGATTTTTCCATCATAGAAGGTAAAAATGGCTTGTTATTCCACGATAGTAGTACAACCAATAACAACGGTGACCCAAATACAGAAGAGGTTAATTTTCCAGCAAACTATACTGGCCCAATCACCATAGGATTTGAGAATCTAAATGGAAATAGTTTTTCAGATTCAGAGATTTCCGGAGTCGTATCGCAGCCTCATACAATACCAGAATTTCCAACAGGATCTCTAATTGTTATCGTGACAGTATTTTCATTAGCAATTATGTTTCCAAGACTTTCAAAAATATGAAGATCGGTAGAGGCATAGGAATTTTGTTGGCAGGGATAGTGATGTTCTCAATAGGACATTTCATGTCACAAATTGTTCTTGATTTGATTCCCACTATCAATCCAGCCAATTCAAGTGACATTGCTGATGCAAATTATCACATGCTATCCATTAGCAACCAGTTATCTACAATCAGTCAATTTGGAATCATAGTGACTGTAATAGGTACAATAGTCTTCTTTGTTGATCGAAGGAAAACAAATCCAGTTAACTAGTTTCAATCTATTATTCCACATCCCAAAAATACAGAACAGCACCCAAGACCGTATTATTCACATATTGGCTTCACAGAAGAGTATCCAATACTATCAATGCAATAGTCATTATTTACACGATACAGCATACGCTTTGTAGGTTAAAACATATTTTTTAATTCAACAGTTTTTACAATAACAGAGGGAAATACCACACCTTTACATCGAATCTAATTAGCGCACATCAATGTTGTAGTACATCGTACCTTTGATAGCAAACGTATCTTTGTGGCTATTGTCTCACGTATCTCATCAATGTTTGGACACTCTAATTTTACTATGATGTCATAGTTGCCAAATACACCCGATACTTCCTTTACAGAGTCGATTGATTTCACACCCTCTACAATTGTCCCCTCCGCACCCATCTCACAGTTGATCATAACATATGCGGTTTCCAACTACCATATATCGCATTCATGATATATGAGATTTTTGGAGACAAAAATTTTGAAATGCGAAATCAGCGAGACATGATAGATCTTGAAGAGTATTCAACCATAACAGGTACAGGACAATTATTTTACTATAACAGTAACAATGTACATTTAAAAAAATAAAAAAATGTAAAACTACTTGTCCCCAATTAGGAATGTTACATCCACAGTAGTTGTTACTTGTTGATTTGCAGTAAATACTGGTGTTGCCTTGTCAGCCATAGACATTGCGCCATAATACATTGGAACTGGCGCAGGGTTAAACTCTGACAAGTTTACTGTTTTTACTCCAATAATCTTCTGGCCTAGAGGATCAAGTGCCTTTTGCGCTCTAGATTGAGCATCTGAAACAGCCTGTCCTAACAAACTATCTTGCATGCTTTGTTGCTTGTCAGGAGAAAGCGAGAATGATATGTTATCTACTCTGTTTGCTCCAGCACCAACTGCAGCATCAACAATACTTCCTGCAAGAGACAAATTGGTCGTCTTCACATACAAAGTATTTGAAGTCTGATAACCTGTCAGAACACTCTTGTGTATGCCAGTTACCAGATCAGGTACAGAGTCATTATACACTGGATAGATTGAAAACCCAGCTGTGCTGATCTCATCTTTGGTCACACCATTGTTCAGGACAGCGCTTACCACAGCATTCATCATTTGAGAATTTGTACTTGTGGCACCTTGCGCAGTCTTTGCCTCAGTATCGACACCAAACTGAATAGTAACCACATCTGGTGCAATAGAGGCAGTTGCAGAACCTGTGACAGAGGCTGTCCTTTCTTGTGATGCTGGCGTTACAGGTACTTGTTGCCCATTGGCCCCCTGTTGAGAAATCTCCAAGCTTGTGAATACCACAATTGAAACAATCAAGATTGCAGATATTGTTGCAAGCATGGTTTTTTTCCGAGTTGTCATTACACACTATACACATGCAGAGTTTATAGGCTTTGATTAAATTTCAGTTTAACTCAATTTGTTTAAAAAAATTAGATTATAAGAAACAATATAATGTATTTTTTATCAAAACTTTTCCAGAGTACAATTTCGTATTATTTTTTTATTCTTCGTAATTTTCGAAATGCCCATATCCCAAAAAATACCGTAAAAAAAGCAGCGATTGCTCCAGATAATGCAACAGTAATCATCACAGGATCTGCAGATACTACAGTTGACTCTGGAATTATCTGCACACGTGATGCAGCAAATGGTACCATTGAAGCATTGTGTCCCAAAGATCCAATTACATGTGGAAGACTTTTTTGTGTAGCTTGAATCGGTTCTTGGTTTAGGGCCTGATTCTGCTCTACAAGATAAATTACAGGACCAATTATTACAAATGCTGCAATGCTTGCAAGATAATGACGCAATTGTAAAAATATGGCTTCTTTTTTTGTTTTTGAGACATTATTTTCAGCAGGATTTGTAGGCGGTACAATTACGAATGCTGTTTTTACAGGACCATAATATTTCATTTTTTTATTTTTTGAGCTTAGCCCAATTTTTTCTACTTTTATCAATCCAACTCCAAGTAAACGAGTAATATGCCAGTTGACAAGAGGTAGTGAAACATTTAGCGATTTTGCTAGATCATTTGTGCTTGAAACTCCTAGTGATATCTTGCCAAAAATCGCCCTGCCAGTATCATTTGCAAGTTCTTCTCCAATTATTTTGATCCTTTCATCCTCGGTACTAATTACCTCAATATGCTCTTGTGCCTTGACAAGAAAATCAGAGTCATCGTTGTTATCAGACATTGTCTAGTTAATCATCACCATGGCATATAATTGAACAACGTATCTACAATCATACACAAGTTTTATTTTCGTCACAGTTGATGGCTTTCCCACACAGGATAATACATTACAAATCCCCTACAGTGCCAAACTGGAATCAATGATCTCATGTAAGTTCCAGCTTCTTTTCATACCCAGGCATAGAATGAATATCATCTTGCAAGTAGAGATGCAATATATAGACAAATCAGAGAACATGTCAAAACAGGAAGTAAGACCATGAGTAGAATAGACAATAAAGCATGTAAAACAATGATAGTTTGTGCCATAGAACATACATTATTGAAAACAAGTATGAATGCCTTGGAAAAGGTTCAGACAGAATTGTGCCGAGAATTTAACTGTGACATATCAGAGTGTTACGAGCATCCAGAGTATCTAAACAAGGTTCTCAAAGATCTCTCAACGATATCACAACATGAGATTGTAGAGAACGTAAACAGATATCTCGATGAATTTTCATATCAGGAACAAATAGCCGAGTTTTTAGATAAAATCAAGCAATCATAAAACTAGTGACAGTATCCAATAGGCAACGTCATAGAGTTCAAATCTTTTCACTTACAATCATTTCACAACCTCGTTAACTGATACTTATAGACAATGTAAAAACACCATTACACCATTTTTGACATATCAATATGTTACCTCTGGTTTTGGATATTTGGGGATGTATGACAGAAATCTCAAAGAATTGTATCGACATGAGCAATGCAGCCTCGACGTATCTTGGAATCATAGCAGGTGCAATAATTGGAGGAATCGTCAGTTGGTGGATCTATAATAGACAAAACAGGACATCCAAACAACAAGATATGATACTTGGTAGAATAGAAAAACTAGAGGAAAATCACAGTGATATTTTAAAAAAACTTGCAGATTTTGATGACAAGCATGAAAGTTCGTTTGATGCAATACAGGAACTTGATAAAAAAATAGAGGTGTTTTTAAAGAAATTGCAAGATGATGCCAATCTATGATACAATCACTTGTTTGAAAACGACCACTTGTCTTCCTTGTTAATTTTCAGTATTTGTTCAGGTGATATGTCTTTGTGATCAACGCCAATGTGATTAGTATACTCTATCAAACTGGTAAACTTTTTACCACACACAGGACAGTTTTTCTCAAATCCACCCATCTAACATAATAAAGATCAATTTTATATTTTAAGATATTCCAGGTTACCAGAATTAGAGCTTACCATATTCTTCTTCATCAGAATAAGCTCTTTCTGCATGCTCTTCAATGTCTAGCCCAGCCTCTTCTACACCAGGACTTACCCTTATCGGAATCAAGGCCTTCAATATCTTGAGGATTACCCAAGTACCGCCAAATCCCATCAGTACTGCAATACCTACTCCAATTGCTTGAGATTCCAATTGTCCCGGATTACCATACAGCCAACCATTTATTCCAAGGTGGTTTACTGCAGAATTGGCAAATACTCCCACAAGAAGCGAGCCGATAATTCCAGAAACACCATGAACTGCACCAATATCAAGTGCATCATCAATCTTTAATTTCTCCTTGAATATTGGCACCATAAGTGATGATGCAAACCCTACTACAATTCCAATAACTACAGCAAATTCAACTCCCACATATCCGGAGGCGGGAGTAATTCCTGCAAGACCTGCAACTGCACCGTTGATTGCAGCAATAATGCTAGATTTTCGTGTCCGTATCCAGAAGATTACAACCCAGATAAGACACGATACGGCAGATGCCATTTGCGTGTTTACAATTGTAACACCCGAGAGAGAACCCGCAGAATATGCACTGCCAGCATTGAATCCAAACCAGCCAAGCCAGAGAAGTGAAGAACCAAGAACCGCAAGTGGAATATTATGTGGAACCATTATACCAGGACCAAATCCAAGTCTCCTGCCAAGCACTAGAGCAGCTGCAATCCCTCCAACTCCTGTTGTTGTGTGAATTATCATCCCACCTGCAAAGTCAACTACACCAAGCTTGTGTAACCATCCATCTCCCCAAATCCAGTGTACTAAAGGATAATAGATCAATGCACTCCAAGCAACGATAAACAAGACATATGCGCTAAACCTCATCCTTTCTGCAACCGCACCCGTTAGAATCAATGGTGTAATTACAGCAAACATCATCTGGAACATTGCAAATGAAACGCCTGGTACTGTTGGAGCATAATGAAGTCCTTCTTTTTGTGAGACACCGTGTAAGAACCTCCAATCAGTATTTCCAGTTAGACCTTCACCAGTGTCAGGTCCAAAAGTTAGGCTAAACCCAACTGTAAACCACATTACACTAAGCAAGGCAAGACCAAAGAAGATCTGCATAAAGACAGAGACTGCATTTTTTTGTCTTAAAAGACCAGCCTCAAACATACCTAATGCAGGAATCATAAGAAGCACCAAGCTAGATGCTATCATAAGCCAGGCTGTGTCGCCTGTGTTTATCGGAACGGGCAAGATGAAATTAGGTCATAAGATTGTATTATTAATTATTTCCCAAACATGATAAAAAACAGAGATCGAAAATTATGAATTAGATTATACAAAATACATTATGTGTTAAAATTATCTCTTCATAGAATCAATGCGAGAGAAAATCGGTCCTAGATATTTGCTTGATGCAACTACTGCACATGCAATACCAGTACCAAGCAATACCCCACCAACTACATCTAGCGGATAGTGAGCACCAACATATACTCTAGAATACGAAACAAGCAGTGCCTCAATTGCAAGAATTATCGATGCAATCATCTGTCTCCCCCTGTTAAATCTCAAAAGAAGTATAGCAGCGCCTCCTGATACAATTGTTGCATGTCCTGATGGAAACGATGGATCTATTTCATGCGGTACAAGTAGAAGGCCATCATAAAGAGGAGTAGGTCTTGTCCTATCTACTTCAGATTTTAGCACAGTTCCAAGAGGAATCAAAACCAAAAATGTTATTGTAAGCAAAATGGCAGCCTTGCGGCCGTCTTTTTTGCCAACAACAAAAAGTAACACAGTCATTCCAATCCACACCACCTCTCGTCCATATTTACTCAGATCAATCATCATATGATCTACAATTTTGTTACCAGGTTTGTTCACTTGTATGAATGAAGTATGATCCCATTCTGATACACTAGTATTATTTTCAACAATTAAAAAAGATAAAGCTGCAAAGCCTGTAAGTAGAATTGCAGAGATAACAACATATTTCATTTCAAACAGATAAAAAACAAGACCCATTATAAAACAAGCTTGCTAGAAGACTTGAGGTATAGCACATTTACAGCATTTTCTTGTTATTAATACACATCAGATCAGAGAGGATTTTTCATGCCATCCTCAGGATGAAATGATCACTTCAACAACTTAGCTTAACAATAATAAAACAAGCTTATGAGATCTTATCATCTTGTGAGATTAACTAAAAGTATGACAAACAAACCAACTACACCTTCAGTATGGTCAGCAGAGGTTCGTGCACCATTCAAGAAAGTAATAGCATTTGACATCCTATTTTTGGGATTAGGTGCAATCATTGGAGCAGGAATAATTACCGCAGTCCTATTCAGCAAATAGGACTAGTTTTTCAATTTAGAAAATTATGTTTTAAAAAACTTTATTCTACGTGATGGAATGGTACAAGCTGGTCATAGTACCTCACAGATTTGACATTTACAAATTCAAGCATTCCATATCTTGAGAGTTCCCTACCAAAACCACTTTGCTTGACACCTCCAAATGGAACACGTGGATCAGATATGACCATATTATTCACAGTAACAATACCAGATTCTATCAACCTAGATAATTTGTCTGCCTTGTCAAGATTCTGAGTCCATATACTTGCCCCAAGACCATATTGTGATGAGTTTGCAAGTCTTATCGCTTCATCTTCATCTTCAACTACAGTCACAGGCGCCACAGGCCCAAATACCTCCTCGTGCGCGACCATCATGTCAGGAGTTATGTTATCAAGTACAGTTGGTGCATAAAAATAGCCCTTATCTCGTAGTCGTTTACCACCAGTAAGAATTCGAGCGCCTTTAGATATAGCATCTTTTACTACATCTTCAATCCTATGTAAACCATCAGCGTTTACTAGTGGACCAATATCAGTCCCATCAGACATTGGATCGCCCACATTTAATTTTTCAGTCTTTTGTACAAATTGTTCGATGAATTCTTTTGCAATATTTTTTACTACAAAAAATCTCTTTGATGCAATACAACTTTGGCCACAGTTGATGAATCGTCCCTTTACTGCACCAGTTGATGCCTTGTCAACATCAGCGTCAGAACAAACTATGAATGGATCACTTCCACCTAGTTCTAGAACGCATTTTTTTATTTGAGATGTAGCTCTCTGTGCAACTCTTGCACCAACAACATTACTTCCAGTAAATGTTACTGCATTGATATTAGAATCAATTAATTTTTCAGCCATACTAGAATCACTGACAAGTGTTTGAAATATTCCTTCAGGAAATCCAGTCTTTACAAACAGATTTTCCATTTCTATACCACATTGCATGGTAGCACTTGCCGGTTTTAGCACAATCGTATTTCCAGCCATAAGTGATGGTGCCGCAAATCTTAATGCTTGCCAATATGGAAAATTCCACGGCATTATACTTGCAATAACACCAACAGGCTCAAAGACAACAAAACTTTTTCGTGCATCAGTGTTTATTACTTCAGGATTTAGAAATGTCTCCCCATTATCACCATAAAACTCCATAGCCCATGCACATTTTTCCACTTCAGAAAGAGATTCCTTGAGCGGTTTTCCCATCTCCTGTGTAGCCACCTTAGCAAGAGATTCCTTATTCTTTCTAAGTTCTATCGCTAAAAGATGTAAAAACATGGCTCTGTTTTTAGAATTAGTCCGCCATTTGACAAAAGCATCTCGTGCTTTGCTCACCTTACTTTTCAAATCGGATTCTGTGATATTTTGATATTCATGTATGAGTTCTTCAGTTGCAGGATTGATTGTTCTAATTGTCATCACTCATAATAGCAAACAATAATGTTATATACCTTTGGTTGGTTATCATTACCAATGAATGGTAACTATGACCAACCTGACCCATCGGCCATCTTTAGAGAATGGATACAGCGAAGCGGCAAGGCCCAAATGGACTTTATGAGAACATTTGGCGATATGATGAATCGTACAAACCAAACAAATCCGCTGGATACACTAAAAGAGATGGCAGACAAGACCACCAAGACACAAACAGATTTCGTACAAACTTTTGCAGAGAGTGGATCAAAGGCCATGTACAACTGGTTTAATCTTGCACAAAACTTGCCTCAATTTTCATCATGGGGCGCGTTCAAGACATCAGTTGGAAGCAATGGTAGAATTTCCATACCTGAAGCAGAAAGAGACGCAATTGGAATCAAGGAAAACGATCTGGTCCAAGTGATTGTAGTTCCAATCCATAAAAATAATTCACGACAGGAGGTGAAAAAATGAGCAAGACAGAAGCAAAAGAGACATACGCAATATACAAGCAGAATGTGAATCGATATTTCGAAGAGGCAGAAAAGAATGTCACACAATACATCCAAGCAATCTCAAATCTACAGCAAGAATTTGCAACAGCATACAAAAATGCAGTAGAAACAGCAATTGAATTCCAACAAGAAGCAGCAACAAAAAGTGGCTTTACCGCAAATCTTCCACCAACTTATCTCAAAGCAATCAATGATGCAACCGATGAGATAGTGAAGACAAGTTCAGTACAAAATAAAGCAGTACTGGCAGCAATGGAAGCAGCAAGACAAAACATCAAGACATTCAATGACAACCTAAAGGCATTCACAACAATGGATGCAAACATACTGCAATCATGGTTCTCAGCATGGACTCCAAGCAAGAACTAGACCATTAATTTTTTATTTTTTATTTTTCAGATCTTTCCACTAGCCACTGTGCATATTCTGGAAGAACCTTTTTTTGTGAAAATGAGCTGGCGATCATGCCTACATGTCCAGTTGGGTATATCTTGAGTGTTTTATCCTCACTTGATACCGCATAATGAATAGGCATGCTACATTCAGGTGAGACCAAGTGATCACCTACTGCTACCTGCGTGAGCAGGGGCATTGAAATATTTTTCAGCGATACCTGCCTTCCTCCCACATACATTTTGTTATCAATCAGTAGATTTTCTTGATAAATGTCCTTAATCCATTGTCGGTATAATTCTCCAGGAATTGGCGGTGTGTCTGAGACCCATTTTTCCACTCGAATAAAGTTTTCAACATATTCCTGATCATGAATATTTTTGAAAAAATTAAGATATTTTTCAAAGCCTTGTTCAAAGGGTTTTAAAATAGAAAAAACATAATACATCAGTTCAGGCGGCATGTTGCCCAAAGTATCTACCAGTTTGTCAACATCCATATGTTTTGCCAAATTTGACACCACAGTACTATCTCTTCGCCCATCAATAACTGGTGCAGTCAGAGTTAAGTTCTTGATTTTTTTAGGATATAGAGCAGAGTACACAGTAGACAAGGTTCCACCAGTACAATAGCCTTGCAGAGATACAGTATCAGACAATGTTTCTTTCCTTACAAAATCAATACAATTATCCATGTAACCATTAACATAATCATCAAATCCCTCGTGTCGATTGATCTGAGTTGGTGTTCCCCAATCAATCAAGTAGACATCGATTCCTTGATTTAGTAAATGTTTTACCCAGCTCTTTTTTGGATGTATATCCAAAATATGAAATCGGTTTATCAGAGCATATGCAATAACAAGCGGTGTCTTTAGTTGTTTTTGGACTAGAGGATTGAAGTGGAGTAACCTAATCTTTCCTTCAGAGTATACAACTTCATGCGGTGTGATTTCAAGATTAATTTCATCAAGAGACTTGGCAAGATTTGGTGCTTCAAATATGTTCTTATTTAGTTTTATAAATTCAGCCAGCATTTGAGGATCTACTTTTATCTCATTGGCCATTTGGAGTTCCTCCCTTGTTTGCTATTTTTTCAAGTTTGGCAACTCTTTTTCGCAAAGAGTGTAATTCTTTGTACACTTCATCCATTTCCTTCTTTGTAGGCATGTTTGCACTTTCAAGTAGTGTAGATGCCATATTGTTCCAATGTTTGGCAATCTCAAGTTCACTTGATACAAGTTTACCAAAGTTCTCTGCAAACTCAGTAGAATCAAAAAGTCTTGTAAAATAATTTTCAAATATATCAATCCATACACGTTTTGAGGCCTCCATGTGTTCCACATCATTTGGGAGTTCGGGTACTTTTCTAGAATATTCTTTTTGGGCCTCATTCCATGTATCAGTAAGTTGCTTATAATATCCAGACAATCTAGCGTTAAACTCAGTCATGTCTTCATTCATCTCTATAGTTTCTGTACTCAGGGTTTTTGTATTGATTGCAAATTTTCTAAATGGTCCAGTAGCTGCAAGCGACTGCTGCCTGTTTGACATCAAATACAGCAAGTCTGTCCAAAATAGAGAATTGTGTTTATAGTTTGCCAGAGATTTTTTAAAGTCAGGTGGAACGGACATATGAGGTAGAATAGATTAGAGTTCTATACATATAGAGATTGCTAGCTATCAAATATGCATACAACAAATTGTTAAAAGGATGTAACCCCATAAATAATACAGTAATGTCAAAATCTGAACCACAAGAAAAGACAAATGTCAAACATACCCTTTCTGTATGCGACGTAATGAGAGACAATACTAATGAAGTAATAATGAAGATAGAGGGCTTGTTGCCTTCATACATAGAAAATTTTGCAGATTTGCAGGAAGAAAGTTTACGTATTGCAAGAGACTTTTTTGGAACATGTTACATTGCAGAAAAGGAATTTCTTGACAACATGGGAGTAGATCAAAAAGCAATAGAATCATTTGACAAGTATTTCAAAATAATGACAAAGACTACAGTATCAGAGATAGAAATGATGAGTAATTTTCAAAAAACGTTTGTAGAAAACACCATGTCAGCAATGAAATCATATGATGATTATGTTAAACTTGCACTGTCATCTTATGCAAAGATGCTAGAATATGCCACTACAATGACGAAGAAGATCTGATCGCATTGCAGATCGAAGTGAATATTGCTTTACTAATATTGTCATAAGTAATATCGCTAAAAACTTATTTTGTTTGCAAGACTTTCAGTGGACTAATGAAGGAAAAATTTGTTACGATAAAAAGAAACAGTATTAGATATCTAGAAGATGGCGATCAATCTGATCGCAATCTAATTCTTTTACATGGATTAGGAGGATATGCAGAAAGATGGAGTAATCTGATGCCTTTCCTGAATAAAAAATACCATATTTTTGCACCAGACATAATTGGATATGGTCAGAGTGATAAACCCTCAGTAGATTACACTCCAGAATTTTTCATCAAGTTTGTTTTTGATTTTATCGAGGCACTTGGAATAAAAAAGACATTCATCATTGGCACATCACTTGGAGGTCAAATAACTGCTGAATGTGCCGCAACCCAAAATCCCATAATTGAAAAAATAATTCTCATATCACCCGCAGGAATAATGAAAAAATCAACCCCAACACTTGATGCATATACAATGGCAGCATTATATCCAAACAGGGATTCAGTAAAGAATGCATACCAAATGATGGTAGGTCCAGGAATTCAAATATCAGAAATATCAATCGAACGATTTGTCAACAACATGTCAAGACCAAATGCAAAAATGGTATTCTTATCCACACTTTTAGGATTAAAGAATTCACCAGACATTTTTGACAAATTAGAAAAGATCAATATTCCAACATTGGTTATTTGGGGCAAGGATGACAAGCTAATACCTTTTGAATATTCACAGCAATTTGTTTCATTAATCAAAAATTGTGAGTTTATGCCAATGGAAGGATGTGGACATTCTCCATATGTAGAAGACCCAGAGAGATTATCAGATATAATTATCAAGTTCTTTGTAAAATAACGGCGTATTCAACATTGGAGGTCTAGAAAAAAATGACATCTGGTAAAGACAGAACAAGTTTTGCTCTAAATCATAGACTAGTATTTTTTTGCCTGTTTTTTCTTGCTCTTATTGGTACTACATACTATTACTTAGATAATAGAAGTGAGATATATCAAACGCCGTGGATTATCGCATCAATTGCATGGTACAGTGCAATCGGTTTTAGCATAACCAAGATATTTCACAAAGCAAGAGTCGGGTATTTAGTTGCAGGGATTGTATCATGGGTAACACTTGTGTTTTGGATGCTTGATAATTATTACGTGGTGTTTCAAGCAACCGTTATTGCATCAAGACCAGATTACATCATGACAATACGAAATTTCATAGGAGTTGGGGTGACATCTCTTGGAATCTTGTCCTCTCACAATGCATTTCACAAGGTCAACCATGTAAAACATACTCTACCATAACATAGAAACATGAGAATCATAGAAAACATGATTAATCTAATAACACAACATGATCTAGTAGGATAACAGATGCGCATAAAAAAAGAAAGAGATTGTGAGGAAAATGTTCTTGTTCTTCAAGGCGGAGGTTCTCTTGGAGCCTATGAATGTGGAGTATACAAGACAATTGATAAACTCAAAATAAAGATAGATGTGGTTGCAGGCACTTCTATCGGAGGAATCAACTCATCAATAATTGCAGCAAGCAAGAATGGTAACCCGGCAAAAGACTTGGAAGATTTTTGGCTCACGTTAGCACAGACCGTAACACCATCATTTCTTACGGATCGCGTAAGAGAAATTTCATCTTCAATATATTCTGCAATGTGGGGAAACTCTAATGCATTTGTTCCACTTTGGCTGAGACCATCCTTTGGATTGTTTTATAATTCTCCGTATCTTTATGACATGTCACCTCTCAAAATAACTCTAGAAAAATTTGTGGATTATACGAAACTCAAGGATCCTTCAAGACCAAGGTTGATAATAACTTCAACAGACATACAAAATGGAAGACCCACCATATTTGACAGCAAATATGATAATTTCACATCAGATCATGTCTTGTCCAGTGCAGGATATCCATTCTACGGAATATCATGGACAAAGGTTGGCGACAAGTATCTATGGGATGGAACACTACTGAGCAATACACCACTAAGAGAGGTAATTGATGCATCACCCACATGCGACAAAAGAGTCATAATCGCAAATCTATTTCCACGGGGGCAGGAGGATATTCCAAACAATATGATGGAATCATGGCATAGAGCAAGAGACATCATGCATGCAGACAAGACAGAGCAAACAGTCCGAATGTCCAAAGTGGTTTCAAGATACCTTACATTAATAAATAAAATGCATAACATTTTGGAATCAATTCCACTTGATGATACTAATAGAAAAAAACTTGCTGAAATTGAACCAGAGTTTAACAAACTTGCAGATCAGAGAGGTGCCATAATAAATGAGATAGTAAGAATAGAAAGAAAAGAAGACTCACACTATCTTTTCGAAGATGCCGATTTTTCAATTACAACCGTAAAAAAATTAATAAAATCAGGCGAGGAAGATGCAAAAAAAACCTTGGAAAACTTTGGAAAAGACTAGCATTACATACAAGTAGATAATGTAAAATCACCTATTTCATACGAGAAATATTTCAAAAGTTATAAGCACAAAAGAAAGAAGTAAAACATGCTTGAAAAAAATAAAGAAAAAGAAGATTTTCTGGACGAGTCATCCGAAAATGATGACAAGGAAGATGAATTCTTGGATGAAGAATTTGAAGAAGACATTGATTCTTAAAAATCCTGAGTCATATCAAATGTAACAATCACTTAAAAGCAAGAAATGACTTGATAATACCATGAATGATGCACAATACAACTCTCAAATTGAAACTATTGCAGCAATAATACTCAAAGACAAGATCTCCCTTGATGAACAAAATGAAGAAAAATTAAAAAAATATCATGACTTGGTAAAAAAACAATTTCACTTACAAGATGAACATGCAATACAACTTGTAAATGAGGCATTTTTGTATCTAAAGTTAAAGGGTGCAGATTCAGCCGATCCTTTACAACATGGAGATCAATTTGGTGCAGGATTTAGCTAAAAATTCCCAGAGATATATACTAGGAAAACTTTAGTCTAGTTTTTGCAGATACTGCAAATATTGAAATTATTGCTACAACAAACACCAGAGAAGACAACGCACCAAATTCCGGAACTACCTGTGTACCAATAACTTCTACCTGTCCAGTGTTTTTTGGAATAAACACTGTTACTGTTCTGTCAGTACTAGTTTTGTGTTCTGTAAATTCAGTGTCAGCCCCATCCACTAGTACAAAAAATTGGTCATCATTTGCGCCATTTTTTGCATCAATGAGGGCTCGTGGAAGAGTCAATGTCAGATTTCCATCAGCAGAAGATTGTAGAAATACAACAAGAGAAGTATCATGAGAACTAATTGACATTTCACTAACTGTTGCACCAGTTATGACATACGGCACCTGAAAGGATTGGCCACTCTGTGCATCTTTTATTGCATATTGTTGAGATGTTTGTGCAAATACGGGTGAAATACCCATTGAAAAGACAAGACATGTCATAATAACATAAGAGTACAATTGCATAGATTCTTTTTTACCAAGCATTATTTGACCTTTGCTAGGGAGTGATAGTGATTAAAGAATTGAAAAGCAAGTCACATGTGCAAAGATGTATCTCAAGTTTGTTTTCTACAAGACATGTTATTTTCTTTTCAATTCCAATCTTGTTGTTTTGTATTATTGTTCCAGATAATCAAGCATCAGGACATACAATATACAACCTAAAGCCAATTACCACTATTAATTATGCAAATCATACATCAACAGGATACACAATTCTTGCAGACAATAATCAGAATTACACAATATCTCAAGAACATTCATGGACCACAAATGGTGGCAGATATAATCTACAGGCGTATTCCATTGACAACAGCAAAGCAATTCAAATCAATAGAACGTCTAATGGGAATTTTACGCTAAATGTCACTACGGACAAGAATCATTCCATAATATTTTTTGCAACGCCTCAATTTGAATTAGTAATGCATGAAACAAACAATGTAACTTTTTTCCCACCATCTCCCACAAACGACAATTGGTTTGATTCCGGTACAGATGCACAGTTTACAACACCCAATATGATACCATCAAACATACCAAATACAAGACAGATACTTGATGGATGGTCGCTGGATAGTCCTGACATAAATGACATCTCAAGACAAGAATCTGGTACATTCACATCACCTCCAATCCGCATGTCAAGTGCACATAAAATTGATCTAGAATATAAGACTCAGTATTACATCAGTGTTATTTCGAATTTCGGACGAACTATAGGAACAGGATGGTATGATTCAGGTACAATAATCGATGCATCAGTTACACCAGGGAATGATATTCTTGTAAACCACATATTCTCAGGATGGCAAGGATCTATCATAGGAAGTGCCAATCAAGAATCTGTAGAGACAATGGCAGATGCGCCAAAGGTTTTGGTGGCCAACTGGTCTGAAGACTATACTAACTTATCAACAATCGGCATAGTCATAGTTGCAGTTTTAGTTTTGCTTGCAATCTACCAAAAAAGGAAAACACCTTCTAAAAGGTGATTAAAATTCGAGCGAGAACTTAAAACTATCAGTTTCAATTACCAACATGTTGCTACAGAATCAGGATCCAGTAGCCCTACGTGAAGAAATTCAAAGAATCATGGTAGCTAATGGCTTTAAACGAGAATGCTACTCTAAGATATTAGATTATACCGTAAACCTATTCGAATCAAAGGGTCTTGGCATAGATTATTACGGATATCACAATATCATTCATGAATTAGAGGTCACCTATGTTACACTACTTGCAGCCCAGTCTGAAAACACTCACAGTATTCTTCAACCGGAAGACTTTCCTTATCTTTTTGTCGCATCATTGTTTCATGATTATGACCCACAAAAAAAGGTAGACAAACCACATGAAGAAGATGCCGTAAAATTTGTCATGACGGATGAGAAATTGGACTCGCTACTAAGAGATGCAAACATTGACAAAAATTTGATTGCCGTACTAATTCACAGAACAACGTATCCTTGGAGTGGAGAGACAAAAGAAGTAACAGAGAAAAAAATTGAAGAGTGTCTCAACTTGTCAGAAATTACACGGGATGATAAAGACAAAAGAGACCATTTCAAGAAGGTAGGTTGGTTTCTATCAGTTACAGACAGGATTGCAGGATACACTCTTGGTGACTTTGCAAAAGCATTAGAAATGGCACAGAAAAATGCTCACGCATTAGCATGGCATCCATATTACATTGTTAGAAGATCTGTTGCATATTTTGAGGATCTTCTCAATAATGATGCCGAGATGTATCAGAGTGTCTTGCAAGCACTTCCAAAAGACATGAGAAAATACTTTACAAACAATGTATTATCATTTATGAAACTACGCGAACAAGAAATAGAAATTGAAGGATCACTTGTTTATGACAATACTAAATTTTTTGCAGTGATAGAACCCATGTCAAACAGACAAGAACCAGGATTTATAGAAACATTATCAGAAATACACAAACAATTACCAAAACCGCTCCAATTCAAAAAAGATGATTTTATAGAATCAGTCATGGCAAAAGAAACAATACTAAACACGCTAAGGCTCGGAAGTGACAATGGACCAGTCATTGGGTTTACAAAAGGCGGACCGCTAGAAGCGTATAAGCTTAGACTAGAAATAAACGACATAAACTACGGACTCAAAAATACTGCATTTATGGAACCACTTGCAATCAGGATGGGGTATTGGGGACAAAGAGGTGGAAGAGAAATGAGATTATTGTTCAACATGCAAGTGCAATCAAAAGGATACAAGTACCTTACAAGTTTTGCATTACGAGATGTAATTGCAAATAGAATTGAGAGAAATGAGCCAATTGAATTTGTTAAACAATTCGACCCAGAACGCTGGGATTATTATCGAGTAGTTCTACAATAGTCACTTTGAGATCTTTCTAGACATGATAAACTTGGCAAGATGTATTGCACTAATAAAAGGCCATGATGATAATAATATCAAGAATCCAAGCCAAGTTATCACACCATAATTCAAATAATTTGCAACCAAGTTCAAGGGAAATACATATTGCATTATACCATCAGAAACAAAGCCAGATAGTAACGGCTGTAGATAGACTTGGCAAGCATTCCAACCTACAAATACAGTAACAAAGAACAAGACTGCTTTTCTTCCGACATACTTTTCAAATCCTTTTCTTTGCATATTCTGGATTTTTTGATTTAGATCCTTTACTTCATTAGACAATTTCTCTATAACGATCTCAGAATTTTGTTGATATGAATCTCTGGTACTAAGATAGAGAGGCACCATAATTTTCAGATAGTTTTGATCAGAGTCTGTAAGAGGCCGCCCCTTTTGTAACATGTCAAGAAGATATTCCAATCTACCTTGATCACCTTTTCCAAGAAGCAAGATTTGTTGAATTGCTCCAATTAGATCCTCTGACAACAGTTTGAATCAAAATTTGCCCAGATAAAAGCGATGGCACCAAAACAAACTCAGATTAGAGTAATTCACCACAATACAAGTCAGAATCAGTTCAACAGGAAGAGACTTGAAAAAATACGGACCTCAAAGAGCAATAGTAATTTACTTTGTCTTAACCATGAGCCATATCATTGAGCATTATTTTTCGCAATGTCTTCTTGCCACTTTTGATACTTATCATAGGATTTTTGTTTTCAAATCCAGCCGGAATTGTTACAGATGAGACACTCCCCGCATAGACATGCTTTGGTTTGTCTAGATTCGTGTCAATCCAGACACATGTATTTTTTTCACAAAGTATTACACAATCTTCTATTGTTTCTCCACTGTTCTGTATTCGAATTTGCGATGATGTGGTAGATGACACATGTTCTAGTGTGAAATGATATTCTTTTGCAATTTTTCTTGCTATCTTGGTCTTGACAAACCATGTTGCTATACCAACAATACCAGATGCTACAACCGATGTAATAACACCAGTTATCAAAACACTATCAGTAGATTGAGATTTAGCAGGAGGTTGCAAAGATTGACTAGAATTCACAACAGTTGCGGATGATATTGGTTGAGGTTCCTTTGCTGCATGTAATGTTTGATATTGTAAAACTCCTGAAAGAGCATTGTTTATTGTAGATGACGTTTGTGTTACATTAGATAGAATAGATCTAGGATCCTTGATGATAACAAGTTGTTGATAATCACTTTGTGATAACACTACTCTAGATAACAAGACTCCATCAGGGGCAGTAAAATCAAGCTGTACATTGGCTGCAGCAGGTGGTGTTACACCAGTTTGATTATTCACAGTGGAAGATGGAATAGATGTCGATGATGTGTTCTGATTAGGTGTTTGTACAGGCGGTGATATGTATTCTAGTGTTGTTGCAGATGCTTCATTTGATGGATTACTGTGAGTTCCAGGATATACTGCAAAAATTCGATAAGTATAGGTGGTATTAGGAGTCAGCCCATCCAGATAATATTGCGTAGTGCCATTGCCAGTGTTTTCATCAATCACTTGGTAATCACCAGGAGCATTTTTTAGATCAATTTCATATCCTAGTAACTTTTGTCCATATTGATTTAGAGGCGGAAGCCATGAGAGATTAATTCTAGTAGAAGAGATAGCTTTTGCAATTAAAGGAGCTGGAACCGAATCATCGTTTAGATGATTATTTTGATACGATAGTAGATTACTAAGACTATTAGTTGTAGGATCAGATGTAGGGACTACATCAAGCATTATGCTTCTAGGATCTTTTTTGTATTGTAATGCAAGATAATCACTTTGATCAACTATTACACCAGATAGAACAGATCCGTCAGAAGGAATGAAATCAAATTTTACATTAGTTGTTGCAGACGAGACTGGAGGAGTTGGAGACTGGGAAGATACAGTGGCAGGAGTTGCAGTAGCAATATTTGATGGATCAGTAGATGTATCATCAGAATAAACTGCAGAAACTCGATAGGTATACACTGTCCCAGTTTTCAGGCCAGTCATAGAGTAGGCAGTAAGTGTACTACCAGTATTGTACACTACGATATCAAATACACCTGGACCAAGCTGTTGTTCAATTTTATATCCAATGATTATTTTTTCATAGTTTTGTGTCGGTGCAGACCAAAGCAAGTTAATTTGTGTAGGAGAGACTACAGTTGCAGATAATCCAGTGGGTTTGATAGTTAGCACTTGAGGTGGAGCTCCTTGGACCATATGAACACCAAACAACCCAATTAAAACAAGTACAATTGTAAGAATAGGAAAGTATCGATACATCACACTCATGGCAATCATTTAGCAGTAAATAAACCAGTCATACATATTTCAGGAATGAACTGGAAACATTTTCTAGAATCAGTATAGCATAATTTGTTCAGATTAATGAATCCAAAAATAAAATCTGAAATGGATTACTTGTAGGAAAAACTCTACAGGTTTACTTGATTGTAATCACAGCATTCGGTGGTGATGATGGGTTGACCACTGTGATATCTACTGTTGCTGAATCTTTTCCAAATGAGTTGCTTACAGTATTGGAGAAGACTAGATCCTTTGATTGTCCAAGGGATACATCTGGTGCAGTAAACATTGGTTTTGCAGTGTTTGCATTGAGCAATTGCACTGGATCACCTGAGACTTGTACCCAAGAGAATTTCAAATATCCACCAGTACTGTTTGTACCATCAAGTTGAACGGTACTTGCTGCAGGAATTGTTTGATCTGGACCTGCATCAGCTACTGGACTAGCACCTGGTTCTGGATATGCAGCGTAAACATATTGTTCACAACTTCCCACAATGGAACCGCCTTGACTAAGTGCTAATTGGAATGCAAATACACTACCGCCTGAACCAGTTGGGAGTGATACAGTTGGTGAAACATCTGTTGTAGATGAAATTGCAATTGGCATTCCAGATATCTGACTCCACTCATATGTCAGAGGAGCATTGGATGGATTTTCAATTGATTCAACCAAAGTTGCACTACCACCCTCGTGTGACCTGATTATTGGACCACAGTCAAGTGATGCAAGTTTGTACACAGATGCGCTAATAACATGAACAAGAACAGAATCAGAACCTACTCCACCATATGGGTCAGTTGCAGTAATTGTAAAGTGCAAAGTGGAATTATCACCAGAATTAACTGTTGGTGCAGTAAACATTGTAGTAAGTTCGTTTGGATTTGACAAGGTTACATTTGAGCCAGCGTCTTGAGTCCATGCATAAGTCATAGTATCACCATCTGGATCATTAGCAGATGCCATCAAAGTCATTGCACTTCCTTCCATCACGGTCAATTCATGATCAGTGGTTACTACTGGGGGATGGTTGTTGTGAATAACATGTAGTGTAAATGCGGTAATACTTGTAAGTCCTTGAGGATTTGTTACAATTAAGGAGAACTTGAGATCTTTTACTTGGCCCGGATCAACTGCTGGAGTTGTAAAAGAAATATCTGCATCAGATGAAGATGACAAAGTCACTGGATCACCAGATAATTGTTGCCACTGGTATGATATAGCTTGAAAGTGTGGATCAGTCGAATCTTCACCAGATAATGTAACAACAGTTTGTTCATTTACTGTAGCTTCACTAGTTTTGGTTGTAGAGGTTCCAGTTTGTGCATATGCAGAAACTGAAGATACTGCCAAAGAAAGTAACATAACTGCTAATATTGAGAAAAGTACTTTTGAATTCAACTTGTGTGTTCTAAATTTTCGAATATTAAAAACCTTTCTCTTAAATGAAATGTTAGCTAGGATCGCTAAGAAAGTTGGCAACAAATGTTATCTTAAAATCGATTTTTGAGCTCAAAATGATCCATTTTTGATCAAAAAAGGGGCAATTGAATTTTTTAGATCTTTGAAAAATCAGACTTTGAGTAAGAAGATATCGTTTTTTAGTTAAAAATTCCTTTCATGCCACAAAATCATAAAAAAGTAAGAACGTGATGATTTTACTTGTTCCACATTTTTTGCCAAGTTTCGGCAAATTTATTCATCACATCACCATACGCTTTCATTTGATCCATCCCAGATTGACTAAAGGATTTTTGCCAGTTATTACCAAATTGTTTGAATGTCTCAATTCCTGCTTGGCTCATAGATTTTTGCCAGTTATCGGTAAACTGACTCATTGTTTTATCGCTAGATTCTTTGAGCGCTTTTGCCATAACATCATTGTATTTTGACTGGACATCAGTAGTTGCTTTTTGAAGCGATTCAAAGGCGTGCATCCAGGCCTTGAGTGATTTATTATATTCAATCCACATCTTGTCCCAATCTTTTGGAGCATGTTCTTTTGACATGACATCATATGGTCACATCACTTGATAAGACTATTGATGACTATCATTAGATAGAATTGGAAAAGCGATATAGTGTAAGAAATACATCAATTTAGATCAGAGTTTGGAAATAAAGGGATCAGACATTGTTATGTTTTTTGGAGTTTTTGTTCTTTTTTGAAATCATACATTCCCACACCAATTCCAACAACGAATGCAACAATACCAGTTGCTACCATACCCACTGCCAGATGTACAATACTGCATTTCATCCCATATGCTGCACTACAGCTGTTGCCTAGAAACGGATCTTCACCTATCACAGCAGTAATTCTCACAGGTTGATTTCCAGTGTCAAGCATTGTAAGATTGTATGATCCACCTTGAGTACTTCGTTGTATAATGTGATATAAGAAACCATTACTGCTATCTTTTTCAAAAGTCATGCCGTTTGGATCTACACCTTCTAGCTTGACAGAACCCGAGGACGGCACGATATGTGCTACAATGACATTATGTTCTGCCAAATGCGATGAAGATATAGTAGAATTAATAAATTGATTCGGAAGTATTTCCTTGTCTGTAAATATACTAGATGTGGTTCCAATAACAGATTCTACTGATCGATAGGACGTATCGAAAAGATTAGCCCCAATCACAACTATAATCAATCCAATTGCTGCAATAACAGGACCGCGTGCCAACGATAGTTTTGCCAAGTGTCAAAAACTTGCAAAGTACCTAATAAGAAACTTGCATTAATAGTACAATCATGTAATTATGAGTACGACGTAAGAATACGATAGAATCATCATCTTAATGTTTATGACAGCCATTTACAGTACTAGATAACGTTTGAAGAAAATTATCATAATTTCAATAATTGTAATCTGTTTTGTCTTAATGCCTCAAAATTCATTTTCAACATCATCTCCAATACAACTTAACAAAAAAACATTTAGTTGGACTGATAGAGTATACATCACAATCTATGCACCAGATTTTAATTCAGATCCTAACATAGTTGATGAAATAGGCGTTACTACAGATGACAAGATAACTGTATCCACAAGCGGTCACAGTATACCATATCGTTTGGTTGAGACAGGTCCAAACACAGGAATATTTAGTGGGTATGTTACGCTCACAGGAGATCCGACATTGAAAGGATCAACAGGGGTAGATGGAGAGGGTACAAATCCAACAGGAGTCCAATCAATATGTAATCCTACATGTGGCCCTACAAACGGATTTCTTCCAAGTAGTAATAATGATGGAGTAACGGTCTCGTTTGAGTACAATCGTAATGAAGTTGTAACAGGATCAGGTACAATCCACTGGAATCAAGGCAGCTTACAATGGTTGCAACCAAATTATCCTGTAAATAGCCAGGCAATATTACAGATAACAGATCCTGACATGAATCTCAATCCAGATGCAATTGACAAATTTGATACAAGTGTCTGGTCAGATTCAGATTCAGGGGGTATCAAACTATCAATGACTGAAACCGGTCCAAACACAGGAATATTTCAAGGAGCTGTAACTCTTACCACAGATTCAAGTTCATCAGGAAACAGATTACATGTATCATCAGGCGACACCATAACTGCAGAATATACAGATATGACTCTCCCATTACCACACTCAGCGTCTGATCAATTACGTCTTACTGCAACTACAACTACAGGTACAGTTCTTGCACCTCTTGAACAAGCAGCATTAAGCAATGCAAGAATTGTAGACTCGACTGGAAAATCACTCAGTCAAGTACGCGTAAACCAACAGATACAAGTTGTTTCAGATGTTACAAATCAACAAGCTAAAGATCAACCGTTTGCATATCTCGTACAGATACAAGACAATAATGGAATTACAGTTTCATTATCTTGGATAACAGGTTCAATGGCCCCAGGACAAACTCTCAATCTTGGCCAGTCATGGCTACCAACCACCGCAGGGATGTATACTGCTCAAATCTTTGTATGGCAGAGCATATCAAGTCCAAATGCACTATCCCCCTCATTGCCAATACAGATTCAAGTTGGATAGTATTTCATATTTCCACAAAGTGACAAATTGACACATTGTGAAAACACGATTAAATAATTCTCAACAGTATTGCAAAGCATAATGCACAAAGAAGTATTCAAGACAGTCTATTCTAATAGAAAATATCTTTACGTATCAAGTGTGATATTTCTAGCATTATTCGTTTCTCTATCTATTGTTTCAGAATTCATCTTCCTTTCTCCAGTCGTAGTATTCAATGTACCAGCAAATTCAATTACAGACTTTGTGCTAATTGTAATAATTGCATCATTATCAGGAATTGTCACAAGTTTTAGCATATACCGTATACGCATGACAAATAATAGTTTAAGAAAATCAGGAATTGGTTTCATAGGTTCAGTCATAGGTGCTGGTGCAGGCGCATGTAGTTGTGGGTCATTTGGATTTTCCATAGTATCAATTTTTGGAACCATAGGAGGAGCAGCCACAGCATTTCTTACAAATTACGAAATGCCATTAAGATTAATATCAATTGCAATTTTGTGTTACACATATTTTGTATCAGCAAAAGACATTACATCCAAATGTAAAATAATCAAATAGAATTAATCAGAGAAAACAGGAATATCAAGGACTAGTACATGTGAAGTTTCCAAATTGGCCATGTAAACCAACAGCTCTTGAAATCCCTGCTCCAGAAGTATCATTTTGAATTGTAAGCGTACAAGATGGACTAGCAGGATGTCTACTTGCTTCAAATTTATTTGCAAGAGCAAGTGCTGCAACAACAGATGAGTTTTCAGGATGAGATTTATCAAAGAAAGTATGACCCACAATCTCAGGTATTGCAATTAACAATACAAGAACAATTGCAAATATGTTAATTGTTTTCTTGCGATTTGGATTCAAGATACAGCCACTTTGTAGAAGATCATTATAATTGTCAAGGTTATTGCCAATTTTAGTAACAATATTCAATGTACAAGTATACATGTACAATTCTAATCCTTATCAATCAGGATCACGTAATGATACTCATTGGGTAGAACTGGAACTACAAAAAATGATTCTGTTGAATCACTACACAAAAAAGCACTCAGACTGCAAAAGGAAGGAAATCAAGAAGAGGCAATCACACATCTGGATATAGCTTTAGAGGCAGATCCCAATAACGCCGAATTATTGTATGACAAGGCAATATCATTTCAAATGCTACTAAGGTTTGAGGATGCGATTGAATACTATGATAAGTCACTAAAGTTAGATCCAAACAACTTTGGAGCATTCATCAACAAAGGACTATGTCTTTCAAATCCAAACATAAACAAACATGAAGATGCATTATGGTGTTTTGATCAGGCTCTAAGATTGATACCAAACGATCCCGGAGCACTATCGCTGAAAGGATATTCACTTGACAACATTGGTAGATATCGAGAAGCAATAGACTGCTTTGATAAAATTCTTGAAACCAACCCAAAGGAAGTAAACATCATCGTAAACAAAGGCCTATCCCTCTCCCATCTTGGCAAATATGATGAAGCCATAGCGTATTTTGATACGGTATTAGATTACGAGCCAGACAATTTTTTTGCGATGCAGTTACGACAACAAGCTATAAAGAGCATGAAGCAAAATTTTTCCCAATGATCTTAACGTGTTATAGATAATATGATATTAAATTTGTAGTAAACACCAAAGATAATCATCAAGAACAAGTAAACAATGGTTATATAGCAAAAAATTAGAACATGAATTGTTGAATAAAAAAGATGCTCAAGGGATAGTAAAGGAGATACGAATTATCAGCCAATATGTCAGATTTGCAGGTGTAATAGACAACAAGGGAAAGATCATGGCATGGGAAAGAAGACCAGGGCATGAACCACTACTTAACATAAAAAATACAACTGATCAGTTTTCACATCTTGCAATCAAGACCCGCATGGCATCACAGTTTAACAAACAACTCGGTGACGTACAATTCATGTGGGAGGAGAGAGAAAAAGTACAGACCATATCGTTTGCAGTAGGTAAAAACACAGTCTGGGTTTCAATAGATAAAAAAGTAATTCGTTCAGAGGTACTCAGAATAATAGACAACTGCCTACCAATTGTGAAACACTTTTCAAAGTAAATAGCCCTAGTAGAACATTGAACAATAAATAGCTGTACAATCAAGAAAAATCATGAATAAAACAATGCCAATAATTGCAGTGGTAATTACAATGACTTTATTTTCTACAGGCATTGCACATGCAACAAGTCATAATGTTTCCATATTTTCAGATGCCATCAAATATACAGATTCAAATAGCTACAAAAATTCGAACTATAGTATTTCCATTCAACCACCCATCAACTGGACGGTCCTGTCTAATTTACCACCAGATGTATCAAATCAATCATTAGTTGTATTTTCCAACAATGACAAAACTCAGTTGGCTACATTTGGAATTTATCACAGATACATAGCATCAAATGTAATAGATGCCATAAACAGCCATTCTGATAACGACGTTCTGGCCACTATTGCACAAGAGATGACACATCAAGATGCGGATTCCAAGACCATAGTATACAATGGAATAGTAGACAGATACACAGATGGAGTGCGAGTTGCAGTTAGTTCTGCTACACATTATACTGCAGACAATTCTACGTCACTGAGTGAAAATATAATTTATTTTCTAGATAACGGAAATCAATATACATTAGATCTAACAAGCAGCCAAGACAGCATTGATAAAAACTCCCAATTGTTTGAAGACTCGGCAAGTACATTTATTGCAAGTCAAACCAATCCAGTTCCAGAATTCCCCATATCTCTTGTAATACTGATATCAGGAATGTTTACCGCCATTTTCATTTTTAGAATAAAAGGCATCATAGGAACAACAGGTCACACATAATCAAACAGTAGACAAAACGTGTCAGAATACTCACGAAATCATGTTTACAGATAGGCAAACGTGTGATAAAGGTCTAAAAATCCTGAGTGAACAGTTATTATGTAGCGTTTATCAACGGAAATCATGTCAACCGAAGACAGACAAATGTTTCCTGCCACATGCGCAGACTGTAAAAAAGAAACACAGGTTCCCTTCAAACCAGCAGAAGGAAGACCAGTATATTGCAAAGAATGTTTACCAAAACATCGTCCAGCACGCAGATTTTAGGCTGAAAAACGCTTAAAAAAATTTTTTTGATCTAGTACCATATTGTTAGATCAGAAAGATTAAGTCATTTCAAGAAAGAATCCAATCATGCCTCAGATGCAATCAGCAGAAAATTTTGTAAAAGAACTATACTTGAGCAAGATAAGAAATGACGGTACAGCACATCAAGAATATTTAGCAGCAGTAGTTGCAAGACTCAAGAACCTCGGAATAACAGATGACGAGGTATTATCAGCTGCTTGGCTTCATGACACAATAGACAATACCAAGACAAGCTTCGATGAGTTAGACAAGAGATTTAGTTCTAGAATAGCAGTACTAGTGTTATCAATATCAAAAGATCAAAGTATTCCAAAATCAATACAAGAAGAACAATATGTAAAACAACTAAAAGAATCTCCAATCGAAGCAAAGATAATCAAATTATGTAGCATATCTGCAAATCTCAAGGATTTAAAAAATTCACCATTTTCAAAGACAAGAAAAATAAAAGAATTGAAAAAGAAACTATACTATCTAAATGTAATAAAAACAGATCTAATCAAAAACAAAGTCCAGATTCCAGGAATTACAGGATTGGTAAACGGAATTAACGACATAGCAATATCATATGGATTACGGCCCGTCATATTCTAATAACTCAGTAAAACAACAAAGCTTGAAACTAGTTTAACAAACCTTTTAGAGTTGAATTAGAGAAGAGATTCAATGGTATTAGGCCCATACATTCGAAAAGAGATAGAGGGTGCAATTAAGAATTGGTGTCCCAATGTGACCCTACTGAAGAAAGGTGAATCTCGTTTGCAAAAGATTTGGAAATTCAAAAGCGGTTCTGATTTCATATATGGTTATCTTGTTGGCCAAATGGAGGGATATATCGCAGGTCTCATAGTTGGAAGACATGGTAAGATACCAGATTCAGAAGAGAGTAAAGAGATTAGAAAAATGGTAGAGGAGAGAGCAGAAGAGATAAGACAAGTAATGACAGCATACGAGAAAAGAGACAAAATAACCTGAAAAATTTATCCAGTATCAGACTTTTATGGAACCAGATAATTGTTTAGGTATGACACTAGATAAAAAAGATAAAAAAATTCTAGATACAATGATTGATGAAGAGATATCCAAGATTCCAGGACTTGTCAGAAATCTTCGCCTACCACAATTTCAAGAAATTTTCCAGATAGGAAATGAATCAGAATATGTTTATGGATATACGCATGGTTCCATCATAGGCAAGTTTGAAACATATTATTTTGTGGTACATTCAGGAAAAAAACCAACAAACCCAGAAGTAGATGAAATAGGAAAAACAATCTTTGAGAAATCCGGAGAAATAAGAGAAGCTATTTCTAAAACTAGATGATATTATGACAAATATGGTGTAATAGGACACCACATGGGAATAATGAATTTGAACATAGAACCATTTTGAAATACAGAATCAACCCATATTTTTCCCCCATGTGCCTCTACAATTCCCTTACAAATTGCCAATCCGAGTCCAGATCCTCCATACATCCTAGGCTGTTTACACACACCTTTGTAGAACTTGGTAAATATTTTTTCAAGATCTTCTGATTTTATCCCTTCCCCATTATCTTTAACGAAGAACAACAAATTAGAAGAGCCATCTTTTTTGACCGTTATTGTGATTTTGCCATCAGTTTCCGGAACAAAATCTATAGAATTTTTCACCAGATTCACAATAACTTGTTCAAATCTGCTTTTATCTACATAAATTAGTCCATTTACATCTACTTCTATTTTTAGTTCAATTTGTTTTTCCACAATCAAAGGTTGTAACAAAACTGCACATCCATCCATAAGACTTTGTACATCCAATGCTGTTTTTAAAAATTCCAAGGATTGTAATTCGAGTTTGTAAACATCAGAAATGTCCCTAATCAGTAATTCCAATTTATCAACACATCTGTGTATGGTTCCAACCATTCTCGTCTGTTTTTCATTTAATGGTCCAGGCACATTAGATTCTAACATTTCTGCACACATCCTGATTGGAGAAAGATGATTTTTTAGATCATGTGTCATCGCAGACACATCTAAGGAACGTATTTCAGACACTCGTTCTTGTCGGTTTGAAATTAGATTTGTAGTCAAGGGTTTGTTTTCCAATCCAGATAAAAAACAATGCAAAAATCATCATATAAGAAACAGTCAGAACACTATGAACAAACACAAGTTAGGTACAACGTATCGATCATAGAATTGACAGTAAATGAAGATATTAGATAAAAATGAGAAAAATATAGGAATCAGATTTGTCATCTGAATGCCTTATTTTATTGAGAACCTTCTACTAGTTCAGCAGAAGCAAATCTCTGGCCTAC